>JAISMC010000071.1 GCA_031276965.1 Treponema sp. | reverse complement strand
CTTGCCTATCTCAAATATCCGGTGGGGATACACGGAATGCCCCGACACGGATTCGCTCATCAGCAGTGAGGCTAAAACCGAATCCCGGAGGTATTCATAGTTTTCCGTCATAGGATTGGCTATCCGGATAATCCGTGAACCGTCCCCCCGCATGTTTTCTACCAGGTCCTTCCGGGACCCCAGGTAGTTGTAGATCATCTCCTGGTAGCCCATACCTACCAGCAGTTCCTTTACCTTCCGGCTGAAGACCGTGATCGGCCTGAGCCGCCCCACGGTAAAATCCCGGGGCCGTTCGGGCTTAAAGGAGTTGAGCCCCCGGCCTATCATCACATCCTCCGCCACATCCGCGGCGTGGAGAAAATCATTCCGGTACTCCGGCGGCCAAACCAGGACCCCCTCAAGTTCCGTGCCTTCGCCCTGTCCCGCATTCTCCCGGCCCCTCTCAAGGGACCTGGTCTTTTCCGCCCTGCAGCCCATCCGTTCCAGCGCGGCGATACAGGTTTCCGCATCGAGTTTTTCACCCAGGAACCGCTCCACCCGGGCGAGGGAGCAGAACACCGGCTCCTGAAAGTAGTAGGGGCTGGTGAATTTCCGGCCAAAGGGGGTGTCGTATTCGTACTCTATTTCCACCGGCTCAATGGTGTAGCCCTGATCCGCCAGGTCGCAGGCCATGATGGAGGCCGCCAGGGTTACCGAAGGCATATCGGTGCCGGTCAGTTCCACAAAGAGATCCCTGTCCCCAACCTGTACCGCCCCCAGGTCCGCGGAGTTGATGATCGGCGGATAGGAGAGGACCGCGCCTTTGGAGTCCGCCAGGAGGGGGTGCAGGGGTTCATGCTCCTGGATAAAGCCGTATTCCTTCCCCTTGGGGTGCTGCTTTAAAATCTCCCGGAGGGTGAGGGGCACATCCCACTGGAGGGGCACAAAAGAAACGCTGTCGGGGTCCACCGCCTTGTAGATGATGGGCCATTGGATGATGGCGATCCGGTAGAGCCCCATGGAGATGGTCCGCCGCTTCCGGCCAAAATTCCAGGCCAGTTTCTCCTGCGTCTGGATCATGTCCCGGAGGGCCGCATCGGTGATGGCCTTCCCCGATGCGATAAACCCCGCCAGGTAGGGCCGCACCTGCTTTACGGAGGCCTCTACCCGCAGCTTCCGGCTTGCAGGCCGGGGATTGCCGGGGGATGAGAAAAAGGGATACTCCGGCCGCTTGCCGCCGTTGTAGAGCCGAAGCTGCCGGGCGCAGCCTGCGGTGGCCCAGAGATCCGGCCGGTTGGTATCGTTCAGCTCGATCTTCAGGATCCGTTCTTCCGGGGGCAGGGCCGGGGCGGCATCCGCAGGCCAGGAGTCGGAATCCAGCTCCGCCTTTGCACAGGTCAGGGCCTCTTCAAATACTTCCCGGTCATACAGGCTCCTCCCCCCGGGGAGGACCCCCCGGCCTTCCGGGTCAGCCAGGGCAAAAAAAACAGCTTCGTTCACTTCAATTTTAGGCATTTCAGATTCCTTTGTGGTAAACGAAGCTTAGCATGATTCGGCCCTGAAGGGCAATGCGCCCTCCCCAACGCAGCAATTCCGAAATTGAACGAAAAAATGGCCCGGTTTAATCCTCGTTTTCCGCCCAGTATTCATCCAGTGCGGCCTGGGCAATTCTCTGCGCTTCTTCCAGCGCAGCGGCGGCGGGTATATTTTCTATCTGCACCAGATCGCATGCGTCTTCAATGGCCGTGTCGATTTTGCCTCCCGTAAAATCAAGAAAGGACTTGCGGGAAAACTCCGCCTGTTTAAGCGGAACCAGGGCATGGGGATTAAGGTCCGTATAGGCCTTGTATTCCGGGGTTTCCATGCAGGAAAGCCGGACCGGTATATAGCCGGTACGCATGGAAAAACCGGCAGTCACGGCGGCGGAAGTAAAGTAGTTCATCCAGCGGAAAGCCGCCTCCTTCTGCGCCTCCTCCGCGCCGGTCATCGCAACCATCGCCAGCGATTCGGCGTAGGGCAGCGGCGGATGATCCCCGTAACCGGGTTGTACATGGGCGGCAATGATGTTGAAGTCAAGATCCCCCTGATCCCCCGATGAACCGACATAGCCTGCGGCCCGTCCCTGCATCACATCGTCAATGGTTTTGTACCAATACTCCCAGCCGTCCCCGCCGTAATGGAGGCCGAATATTTGATCATCGTGAATCCAGCGGCGGACGGTTTCCCAGGAATCGATCCATTCAGGGGTGTTAAGAAGGGCGGTGCGCCGGTCATCGCTCAGATGGCGGGCGCCGTTGCTGTAGGCAATGTCCATCATGTTGCTGCTTCCCCACATCAATTCCCAGCCGTAAAAGGCCGTCCCGTTTTTATCCCGCTTCGTCATCTTTGCCGCCGCCGCCGCCAGGGACTGCCAGCTCTTAAAGGCTTCCCCGGGATCTATGCCCGCCTCCCTGAAAGCGTCCGGGCGGTAGTACAGTATCTGTGTGGTTCCGTAAGCCGGCAGGGCGATGATCTCGTCCCGCTCGCTGTAGCAATACGAAAGGAACGAGGGGACAAAATCTTCCTTGTTGAAACCGGCATGGGCGTTAATATACGTGTCCAGGGGCGCTATGATGCCGCGGCGGGCAAAGGTGTTCAGCACGTACACCCGTACAAGCGCGGCGGCGGGCACCTTGTTTGCGGCCACCGCCGCCTGGAGCTGCCTTTCCGTTTCCTGGTAAGAGGACTGCTGAACGCCGGTTACAAAGACCCCATTCTGGGATTCGTTAAAGGCGGCGATGATCGATTCCATGGTCTCTCCCAGCTTTCCCCCCAGGCCGTACCAGAAATCGATCCTGACAGGGCCTTGGGGATCAGCTTTCCTGCCGCTGCAGGAAACAAGAACCGCCAGGAATATGCCCGCAAGCGCATAGAGTTTTTGTCTTTTCATATTTGATTCTCCCCCGTTTTTATTTTTTCTTCCTTTATTCCTTTATGGCGGAATCGCTTGTGATGCCAAGGACAATCCAGCGTTCCCCAATGGCAAATATTAAGAACAGCGGCAGTATTACTACGCAGCACGCCGCCATTATGGCGCCCCATTTTATTCCATAGGCCCCCTGGCCGGAAAAGAAAGCCCTAAGGCCAAGGCTTACAAAGTATTTGGCCCTTGTTTTGATGATAAGCGAAGGCCAGAGATAACTGTTGTAATTATCGATAAAACTCAGTATGCCAAGGGCGGCGAAGGCGGAGGCGGACATGGGCGCCATGACTTCCCATAAAATGGTCCAATGCCCGGCGCCGTCCATCCGGGCCGCTTCTATGACGGAACGGTTGATCTGCAGAAAAGTCTGCCGGAAAAAGAAGATGTTAAAAATACTGGCCGCACAGGAGACCGCATAGCCCAGGTGCGTGTCGATAAGATTGAGCCGGGCCAGGATGATATAACAGGGAACATAGGTGGACGCCGAGGGCATAATATAGGTCATCATTACCAGAAGGAAAAGAATCCTGCGTCCGCGAAAGCGGATTTGGGTGATCGCATAGGCAAACATGGCGGAATTAAACAGCACGATCACCGTCAGAATAACCGAAACATAGATGCTGTTGCTCATATAGCGGAAAAATATCCCGTCCGAAAGGGCATCGGCATAATTGTGCCATTGGGGAACGGCGGGGAACAACTGCGGGGGAACCGCCCATATTTCTTCCTTTGTTTTTATCGAATTGGTGATCATCCAGAAAAAGGGGAACACCACGGCCCCGCTTACCACTGCGATAACGATACCGGTAAGGGCAGCGGTCGTCTTTGATAGGATCCGCCGGACGAATGCGGGCCGGCTAATCATAATACACCGCCCGTTTTGAAAGCATCGTCTCCGATACCGACAGTATCACGGTGATTAACACGATAACTACCGCAACCGCCGATGCCTTCCCCGCGGAAAAATTGTTGAACGCTTCCTGGTAGTAATAGTACAGCAGGGTACGGGTTGCCCCCGCCGGGCCGCCGTTGGTCAGCACCAGAATTTGATCATAGGCCTGCAGGGAAATTATGGTGCTGATGATAACCAAAAAATAGGTGGTAGGGGAAACCATGGGGATCGTTACATGGACAAGGCGTTTTGCAAATCCCGCGCCGTCGATGATTGCGGCTTCCGGCAGGCTGCCGGGTATGCGGTTAATCGCTTCAATATAGAATATCATTGCCCAGCCGAGCTGTTTCCATACCGTCACGATGATGACCGACAGCATGGCGGTGTCCATACTTTGCGTCCATTTCAAGGCCGGAAGGCGAAACAGGGAGAGGATAAAATTCAAGACCCCCACCCGGGGTTCAAAAATCCATGACCATACGATGCTTACGGCAATCATCGGCGTTATATAGGGCGAGAAAATAAGGGTACGAAAAATGCCCCTGCCGGACGAAAAGCGCCGCCCTTTTGAACCCCTGCCGCGGATGCCCCCGGGGACTCCGCTGAACAACAGGGCCGCCAGGAACCCCAATACGATGACGGAACCGGTAGTGCCCAGAGCGAAGATCAGCGTGTTTGCAAGGATTTTAAAAAATTTCGGATCCCTGAACAGGGATATATAATTCTTTATCAGCACAAAATTGAAGTCTTTGGACATCAAATCCCAGTCGGTGAAGCTGATAAACAGGGAATAGAACACGGGGAACACCCAAAATACCAGCAGGGGGAGCAGTGCAGGCAGCACAAACAACCATCCCGCCGGATTTTCACCGGCGCCCCGGCGCGCTTTACCCGGAGACGCCGATCCTGCCAGTAAAGACTTCATAGATAGATGTTACCATAAAACTATCCTGCCGTCAAATTCACCGGCGCGTTTTCAGCGGAAGGGGGTTCGCCCCCCTGACCGAAGCCCCGCAGGGGCAAGCGTGACCGCTTTCAGATGTTCTGTCCGGGCCATTTTTTCGTTCAAATTCGGAATTGCTGCCTTGGGCCTCATTTTTGCCGGTGTGACAGAACCATCCCGTTGAACCGCTCGGCTTTTTTCCGGCAGTCAACCAAAAGTTCAAATTCCTGCTCCGGGCTTGACCCATAGATGCCAACCTCAAAATCCGCGGGAAGATCCACAGCGCTTTTGGCGACAAGGGATGCAACCTTATCCCAGTCCACAACCCCGGAAAAGGGAACCCGGTGGCGGTCATGTTTCAGAACTTCCCAGTCATCGCCGGCAAGTTCCTCGCTGATAGAATCCGTGTCCTGCAAATGGCAGACCAGAAGCCGGTCAAGGTATTTTTCCGCAAAATAATAGTAATTATCCCTGCACTGGAGCGTCGCATGACCCGTATCGTAACAAAACCCAACATAACCTTCATCGTAGCGGTTAAAGAGCCGGTCAAAGCATTCTTCCATGTGCCGCGCCGGGGTACAGATCAAATTTTCAAAGGCTATTTTTACCCCCGCATTCCTGGAGTACTCCTTCAGCTCATCGAGGGATTTATACACCTGGGCATAATACTCTTTCTTATCGTCTTCACTTTCTTCAAACATTTTCCATGGAAGCTGCATGTGCAGTACCATTGCCGAAGCGCCAACCAGGGAACACAGGTCGATGCGGTTCCGTATCAAATCTACGCCGGCAAGCCGGATAAACTCAACGGTGGAAGTATAATCCTTGCGAATGTCGGTGAGCAGCCGGTAACGGTTCCGGAATTCACCGGTTCCGTCGCTGCGCTTGATGGTCCGTACCCCGCCTTCGGTTGCATGGAGGGTATGACAGTTAAGCCCCAGGCCGCGCAAAAGATCCCGCACAAAATACATTTCGCTCCGGCTGTACATATACTCGCCCTGCCAGTCGTGGATCCACTGGGTGTGGGTAAAACCGGCTTTCGCTATGTTTTCAAGCTGCCTGATAATTTCCGGCCAGCCGTTAATATCATTGTTATAATCACTGTTAACCGAAGAAGCCATGATTCCTCCTATAAAAAGCGGCGGTATCGCCGCTGACGTTCAATCGGACATTAACACGAAGTGTTAATGATTCCTCCTTACAAAATACAAATACTGCCGCCCGATGCTGTCAGGCGTCCTCCGTCCAGTTTTTCCGCTGCTCCACAGCATAATCGCTGTTTTCAATAAAACTGATAAATTCAACAAGGCTGCGATCCCAGACATTCCACACATGCACGCCGTCCCATTCACGATAGCTAAGGTCAAGGCCCGCCTTGCCGGCGGCGTCAATGAAGGTCCTGTTTTGTGAATGGATATGATAGTCCGCTTCGTCCTGTCTGCCGCAGGTGATGAGGATGCGCTGTTTCAGTTCCTCCCCGCGGGCGGCGGCCTGGGGAATGAGCTTCAAGAGATCCGCATCACCGGGAATGTCAAGATCCTCCCCAAAGACCGGCGTAAAGAAACTCCGGTATGGGGTTCCCGCCGTGGCGTGTATCATGGCGACGGCGTCCAGCGCCCCGGAAAAGGCTCCGATGGCGGCGTAGCGATCCGGGTTAAGAAGGCCGATGCGCATGGCCCCGTAACCGCCCATGGACAGCCCCGCTATGTAGTTAAGCTCCCGCTCCCGGGGTATCCTGAATATCAGATCCAGTTGTTTGGGAAGATATTCTACAATAACGCTGTACATGGGGGGGCCATAAACCATGTTGTTGTAGAAGGAATTGCCACAGCTTGGGCAGACAAGAATGTAGCCCCGGTCATAGGCGTAGCGGCTTGCGGCGGAAAGCTGTGTCCAGTCCTTCCCCGAGCCGTACAGTCCGTGCAGCAGGGTGATAACCCCCTTGGCCTCATGCCTGCCGTCTACCAGAAGTCCGTCGGTAGGGAAAAGCAGCTCCACATTGATATTGGTCATTGCCTCGGGGACATATACCGATGCGCTAATATAGGCCATTGGCCGCTCCATACAAGGGCGGCGGAACCGCCCCGGGCCGGCCTGTAAAAACAATACGGGCCGGCCCCGTCTTCATGCCGCGTCCCTAAGGACCCGGCTTTTCCGGTTCAGGCTCCAGCGGGCGCGGCTTCTTCCTTACCGGATTCAAAGGACTTTGTCTTCCGTATCATCCTCAACAGAACGATGCAGCAGAAAAAGCCAATCACCGAAAAGACGGTCATCAGGATGAAGTTTAGCCGGTAGCCGAAGGCGTTCCCCATGCTTGTCATGATGGAACCTATCACCAGGTAGATGAACATATCCGGGGCGTATCCCACCAGGGAAATGACGCCGGAAGATGCGCCCGCAAG
>JAISMC010000019.1 GCA_031276965.1 Treponema sp. | reverse complement strand
TTTGCGGGAAAGATCCCCCTCCTGGGGGTGTGCCTGGGGCACCAGGGGATCTGCGAGGTTTTCGGCGCCACCGTGTCCTACGCGAAAAACCTGATGCACGGCAAGGCGTCGGAGATCAGTCTTGACGCCTCCTGCCCCATCTTCGCGGGGCTCCCCCCGGTTATTTCGGGAGGCCGCTACCAGTCCCTGGCCGCCCTGGCAGAGACCGTGCCGGAGACCCTGCGGATCACCGCCCGCAGCGGCGATGGGGAAGTTATGGGGGTACGGCACCGGGACTACGACGTGTACGGCCTCCAGTTTCACCCGGAATCTATCCTGACCCCCCGGGGGAACGAGATTCTTGCCAACTTTTTTAGGATCCGGGGGTAATCATTGACGCTTGAGCTTGTTCCAAAACCCGGTTGGTTTTGAAACAAGCTCTTGGAAAAAGCGGTCAAATGTCCGCTTTTTCCTATAAATCTAAGGTTGCTGTTCCAAAAACTGAAGTTTTGGAACAGCCTCGCTTGTTAATGTCCGATTTAACTTAAGCGGCGATTCCGCCGTTTTTTATAGGGGTGAAAAATGATAAAAGAAGCTATCCTCAAGGCGGCGAACCGGGAAAACCTGAGCTACGAAATGGCGGAAAAGGTGATGGACGAGATCATGGAGGGCAAGGCCAGCGATATTCAGATGGCCGCCTTCCTTACCGCCATGTCGGTAAAAGGCGAAACCATTGACGAAATTACCGCCTCCGCATCCGGAATGAGAAAACACTGCATCAGGATCCTTCACGACATGGATGTACTGGAAATTGTGGGAACCGGCGGAGACCGTTCCAATTCGTTTAACATTTCTACTACTTCGGCGCTGGTTATTTCCGCTGCGGGCATTCCGGTGGCGAAACACGGCAACCGGGCGGCGTCCAGCAAATCCGGGGCCGCCGATGTGCTTGAAAATCTCGGGGTGGATATCGGTATCCCTCCCGAACGGAGCCTGCGGCTCCTTAAAGACATCGGCCTGTGTTTTCTTTTCGCCCAGAATTACCACATTTCCATGAAGTACGTGGCCCCGGTGCGGAAGGAACTGGGGATTCGGACGATTTTTAATATCCTTGGCCCGCTGGTAAATCCGGCGGGGGCCAACATGGAGCTTTTGGGGGTCTACGATGAGGATCTTGTTGAACCCATGGCAAAGGTTCTCTCCAACCTGGGGGTAAAAAGCGGCATGGTGGTTTTTGGCCGGGACGGCCTGGACGAGATCTCCATAAGTTCCCCCACCGTTGTCTGCGAGCTGAGAAACGGTGAATTCAAATCCTACGTGATTGAACCCGAACAGTTCGGCTTTAAGCGCTGCAAAAAGGAAGATCTGGCGGGAGGTTCCCCCCAGGAAAACGCCGGAATTACCCGGCAGATTCTTACCGGCGCCGGGGGGCCGAAGCGGGACGCGGTGCTTCTCAACTCCGCCGCAGCAATCCACATCGCCCGGCCGGAGCTCTCAATCGGGGAGGGCCTTAGCCTGGCGGCGGAGATCATCGATTCGGGCAAGGCCCTTGCCCAGCTTGAACGGTTTGTCAGGCTTTCCCAAGAGAAGAACTGATGATACTGGACGAAATAGCCGCGAAAACCCGTTTGCGGCTTGTGGAAACCAAAGAGAAACTGCCGCCGGAACTGATCCGGGAACAGGCCCTTGCCAAAGCGGCGGCTGCCGGGCCGGGAACCGGGAATCCGGCGGATCTTCCCTTCGCCCAGGCTCTCGTTGCGCCGGGCCTCTCCTTCATCTGCGAGGTAAAGAAGGCTTCCCCCTCAAAGGGACTTATCGCCCCGGATTTCCCCTACCGCCAAATAGCCAGGGACTACGAGGCCGCCGGAGCTGCGGCGGTGTCGGTACTCACCGAACCTGAGTTTTTTCTGGGCAGTGACGAATACCTGCGGGAGATTGCCGCCGAGATTCGGATCCCCCTCTTGCGCAAAGATTTTATCGTTGACGCTTACCAGATCTACCAGGCGAAACTGCTGGGAGCCTCGGCGGTACTGCTTATCTGCGCCCTCCTGGACACGGAAACCCTGGCGGGGCATATAAAAACCGCCGCTTCCCTGGGTATGTCCGCCCTGGTGGAGATCCACAGCGAAGCGGAAGCGGAATCGGCCCTGAAAGCCGGGGCGGGGATAATCGGCATCAACAACCGGGATCTCAAAACCTTTGCCGTCAATCTGGGGCTTGCGGCGCTGCTGCGGAAATTGATCCCCCCGGGAATTGTTACGGTGGCGGAAAGCGGGATCAAGAGCCCCGCCGATACCCGCGTCCTGAGGGATCTGGGTTTTGACGCGGTGCTGGTAGGGGAAAGCCTGATGCGGGCTCCGGATAAAAAGAAATTTCTTGCGGCCCTGCGGAACGGAGCCGAAGGGGAACGGCAACAGGTATGATAAAAATCAAGATCTGCGGGCTCTTCCGGGAGGAAGACGCGGCGTATGCCAACGAGGCGCAGCCCGACTACGCCGGCTTTGTGTTCGCCGAAAGCAGGCGGAAGGTTTCCCCGGCCCTGGCGGCCCGGCTTCGCGGGATTCTGGACAGCGGCATTGTTCCGGTGGGGGTCTTTGTGAACGCCCCCATCAGTGATATTATCGCCCTGTACCGGGACGGGATCATCGATATGGTCCAGCTTCACGGGGATGAGGATGCCGCGTACATGGCCCGGCTCAAGGAGGCAAGCGCGCAGGAGGGGCGCGGGGCGGCGCCGCTTATCAAAGCCTTTTCCGTGACCGCCGCCGGCACGGGGGATCTTGCCCCGGCTGTGCGGGCGCTTCCCGGGGGGGCGGATTACTATTTGCTCGACAGCGGAAGCGGCGGTACGGGGAAGAGTTTTAACTGGGAGCTCATCGGGGATCCGCGAGGCGGGCTTCCGGGATCGCCGCCCTGGTTTCTGGCCGGAGGCATCGGGCTTCATAACATCAAAGAGGCCATGGCCCTTGAACCGTTCGGCATCGATGTTTCCAGCGGCGCCGAAACCGGCGGCCTAAAGGATCGGGAAAAAATGATAGGGCTCACAAG
>JAISMC010000047.1 GCA_031276965.1 Treponema sp. | reverse complement strand
CCGGTAGTCCTGATAAGATCGAAGGCTTCCCTTACCGTGGCGTTTTCCGGCAGATCGATGTATTCGGTGGTCATAATGCTGCCCGCCGAATCTTCCGGGTACTGGAGAAGCTGGTTTATGATTCTTCGCTTTTCCGGGCTCACGTTCCGCAGCACCCGTTTCACCACATTGGCGGGAATTTCCTCGATAAAGTCCACCGCGTCATCGGCAAAGAGGTTGTTGATTATCTCTCCTACCTCCGTGTCCGTAAGGGCTTCCACAAGAATCTGCTGTTTGTCGGCTTCCAGATCGGAAAAGACTTCGGAGGCGGTATACTTGGGCAGAAGCCTGAACACCTGGATGATCTTTTCGATTTTTAAATCCTCAAAGAGTTCCGCGATGTCCGCCGCGTTCATATCCAGAAGCATGGATTTAAGCAGCGCCGGGTTAACCGGCTCGGCATTAAAGAAATCCTGTAATTCTTTTCCGGTCATGACAGTAATCCTGTGTTGAAAAAAAGAGCCCGCCGGTTTTCCTGTTCAAAGATCCGGCGGACAATCTGGCAGCCTGTTGCACTTGTGGATTTTTTACGCTTGATGCCGCAAAAAACCCCGATTGTCGGGACTGCTTACGCAGTAAGGGAACACCCGAAATTTCCAGATGCCCCCTTCAGATAACCCAAACTAAACCGGTTCGCCTGAAATGTAAAGCCGCAGCTTGAAGAGACCGGGACGGATCCGGTATTTTTCCAGGGTATCCGGTCCGCAGGTGGCGGTTCCCACGCCCCGCTGGGCCATATCAATGCTGATGAAGTAGCGGCCCTTGCCGTCCTCGAAAGTATCTTTTAAGTCGCAGGTGTGGAGGGCGGAGAGGAGGTTCTCCTGGGTATAGCGGCTTATCCCCAGGTTTACGGGCCGGTCGGGGGCGATGGTGAGGGAACGAAGCTTTCTAAGATCGGTGCCGCCCTTTTGCGCGGCCTCCGCCCCGCCGTTCCGGACAAGGGTAAGGCGCCGCACCCCGCTCCGGTTGCCGCTCTCCTGGGGAACGATGTAGGGGGTTTCCATTTCGGGAACCCGGTTCCGGTATTCGCCGAGAAAGACCCCGGCGCGCCTGTCCGGGTAGGATTCCCCGGGGCCTTCCCCAAGCCAGCGTATCTCCCCGAAAGCCCCGGGGACGGCGGCGTGGAGCCCCACCTTGGGCAGTTCGGGCAGGGCCGGATCGAGATCGATGGCAATGTCCATAAGCAGGAGGCTTTCCGTAAGGGCGGCGATGACGCAGACGTAGCTGCCCAGGCGGGTGTTTTCAAAACCCTTCGCCGCCTTGTCCCCGGCGAGCAGTTCCGCCGTGTGGCGCTGCGCCGGGCTTCCCTCAAAGACGATGGACTCCCGCTTTTCGCCGCCCAGGCGGAGCCGGAGAAGATCCAGATCCAGCCAGGGGTACATGGGCTTGTCCTTGTAGTAAAAGAGGGCCGCCGGATCTCCCCGCAGGTGGATGTAGGTCTTTAAGCCGTCGTTCTCGGTGGGCACCCGGAAAAGGGAGGGCCGGAAGAGCCGGGCGAATTCGTCCAAGCCCCGGGCAAGCTCCGAAGCGGCGGGCCCCGAAACCACAGCAGCCGCAGCCGCCGGGGTTCCCGCAGCCGCCGGACTCCGCCCCGCCGAATCTTTGGCGGGGAGGGGCAGGGATTCACGCAGCACTGTTTCCCCGCCGGCGATGACAAAGCCCGCCTCCGTCAGGGGGCCCGGTTCTTTCCGGCGGAAGTCCCAGTGGAGGTACAGGATACCGTTTCCCGCCGGGCAGGCGAAATTACCAGGGCGGAGGGAGATCTCTCCGGAAAGGCCCGGCCCGATATCCGGCAGATCTTCCGTCCCCTCCGCCAGTTTCCCCTCCTGGGAGGCCAGATACCAGGCAAGCTGTATGCCGGAAAGACTTGAAAAATCAAAACGGTTCTCCAGGGTGAAATGCCAGGGCTTGCCGGGAACGGGCTTCATCCGCAGCGGGGCAAAGACCTGCTTACATTCCGCCATGGCCGGCTTGGGGCTCTGATCGGGAAAGAGAAGGCCGTTGAGACAGAAATCGTAATCACTGGGCTCGTCCCCGAAGTCGCCGCCGTACTTCCAGTATTTGAGCCCTTCCGGGGTCTGGGCCGCTATTCCCTGATCGATCCAGTCCCAGATAAAGCCCCCCTGGAGCCCGTGGTGGGTTTCGATGGCCTCCCAGTAATCGGCCAGGCAGCCGTTGGAATTCCCCATGGCGTGGGAGTATTCGATCATGATAAGGGGCCGATGGTCCTCCCGGTACTTTGCAAAATCGGTGATAAGGCTTATGGGCGGGTACATGGGGCTGATGATGTCCGAAAGGTCCTTGCCCCGGTTCAGGGAATCCAGGGTAAAGGAACCCTGCCCGCCTGCCGGACGCACCGCCCCTTCGTAGTTTACCGGCCGGGAGGGATCCCGCCGGTGTATCCAGGCCCCGCAGGCGCTGTGGTTCGTCCCATCGCCGCTTTCGTTTCCCAAAGACCAGATGATCACCGAGGGATGGTTCTTGTCCCGTTCCACCATGCGCTGGATACGGGAGGTGTAGGCGTAGGTCCAGGCGGGATCGTCGCAGAGCTGATTGTAGAAACAGTGGTTTTCGATGTTCGCCTCGTCCACCAGGTATATGCCGTAGCGATCGCAGAGTTCGTACCACCGCTCGTCGTCGGGGTAGTGGCAGGTTCGCACGGCGTTAAAGTTGTGCTGTTTAAGCAGGGCGATATCCCGGAGCATCGCCTGGGTACTCAGGGTCTTGCCGGTCTTTTCGTCATGCTCGTGCCGGTTGACCCCCTTTATCAGCACCGCCTTACCGTTGATAAGGAGTTCCCGCCGGGCCACGGAAACCGAACGGAAACCGGTACACAGGGCGGCGCTCTCCACATGCTCAGCCCCCTGGTACAGGTCCAGGGTAAGGACGTACAGGCCGGGGCTCTCGTGGGACCATATCTTGGGATTCGGCAGGAGGAGTTCTTTTTCAATCCGGTTGGAATTGACCCGGTAATTACAGGAGAGCTCCAGTTCCCCGGAAAGCAGCGGCTTAAGCGCCCCGGCGATCCGCAGGGCCTCTTCCCGGCTTGCGGGCCGCTCATAGGGGTATAAGCGGTACTTGATCACAAAAGGCGGATAGCCCGGATCGGGATCCACCGCGCTGTTACCGGCGCTGCAGGATTCGGGTATCCGGCCGCCCATGGTCGCCAGGAAACGCAGCCTGCCGGTTCCTTCCCCGTCCGGCGCGCCGGGAACCGCTTCCACATCGGCCAGGTAGCGGTCTTCCGTGGCATAGAGGTACACCGTCCGGTGGATACCGCCGAACCACCACTGATCCTGATCCTCCACGTAGCTGGCGTCGGAGTAGCGCACCACCTTGAGGCAGAGGGTATGCTTCCCCCCGGCGTTTTCCCCGGAGCCTTCCCGTTTCAAGAAAGGAGTCAGATCGTACTCCGAAGGAAGCCGGGTATCTTTCCCCATACCGGCGAACACCCCGTCCAGATAGACCAGGCAGCAGCTTTCCGCCGAGCCCACATGCAGGATAACCCGCTTGTTCTTCCAGCCGGCAGGCAGGGTAAAATCCCGGCGGTAAAGGCCCGTGGGGTTGTCCCGGGGCGCGTGGGGCGGAGCCGCCTGGAAGGGCATCTGGACATTGGTGTAGTGGGGCTTGTCGTAGCCCTGGAGCGTCCAGGTACCCGGCACCCTGACGGTTCCGGGCGTCTTGTCCGGAGGGGCCTCCGGCTTCACCCACTCAAGATCGTCCTCTTCCGGGTTCTTGAGGAGTTTGAAATTCCAGGAACCGTCAAGGCCCAGGTAAAGGGAATTGTCCTCAAGCCGGCGGAATTCGGGGCCGGCGATAATATCCGCCAGGGCCTCCTGTTCGGAGGGGAAAGGCAGGAAGCTGCTCCCCATGGGAAGCCGGTTGACGCACTGGATCTCCGGGTTTTCCCAGAGTGAAGGAATCGTATTCATATTTAAAATCCAAGCTCCTCGTTAACGATAATGATAATGTATTTCCCCTTGAACTTTTGCGCGTTCAAGGTGAAAAGAAGCTGATTGCACATCCTGGCGGGGGTGTTGCAGTTTCCGCATACCCCCGTTTCGGTACAGGGGGTTTTGTGGTTGTTCCGCTTGCAGTTCATGGGGGCTGCCGACATGGCGCGCCGGGCCGCCTCCTCCAGATTGGCGCAGAGCTTGTTTACCCCGGCCACGACAATGATATGCCGGGGCCCGTAGGCCATGGCGGCGACCCGGCTGCCGGAACAGTCGATGTTCACCATTTCCCCGCTCATGGTCAGGGCGTTCGCCCCGGTAAGGAAATAATCCGCCAAAAGGCTGTCCCGGCACATTTCGAAATGATCCGGGCAGTTGTAACGGTCGTAGAGTTTGTACTCCCCGTTCCTCAGAACCGTGAGGATGTCCATGGCCGCCAGGGTTTCGCTCCCCCCCAGGCCTACCGACGCCCCTTTGGGCAGCAGCGTTTCAAAGAGGAGTTTTTTTGCCTCCTCCAGAGTTTCGGCGTAGTGGCTGGTCCAGCCCTTGGATGCAAACGCCTCCGCCGCAAGCCGTCCCCGTTTCTCTCCAAACCATTTCCGGTACTGGTTCTCCTGATGGTTTTCCATGCAATTCCTCCTGTC
>JAISMC010000172.1 GCA_031276965.1 Treponema sp. | reverse complement strand
GTGGAATCCCGCGCCCCGGGGCTTGCCACGGACAGCCTGCAGCCCCTCCTGGACGGCTTCATCGCCGCGGGCAAAAACCCGGAGAGGCCGGCGGCGGGCGCCCCCCCCATATCCATCGACTATATCCACGGCGAGGAGGAACTCTTCCGCCTTGCAGGTCCCGGGGCTCCGGCGCCGGCCCTGGGGATCCTCCTCCCTCCGATCAGGAAAACCGGCCTCTTTGAAACCGTGGCCCGGTCAGGCCCCCTGCCCCGGAAGAGCTTTTCCATGGGGGAAGCTGTGGAAAAGCGGTTCTATTTCGAAGCGCGCAGACTCTTCGGTCACTGACCGCTTTTCCTCCGAAAAGCGGTTCTATTTCGAAGCGCGCAGACTCTTCGGCCGCTGACCGCTTTCCCGCCGAAAAGCGGTTCTACTTCGAAGCGCGCAGACTCTTCGGTCACTGACCGCTGCACGGTCACGCTATTCCTCCAGTAAATTTGTTTCCCTCGGGGAGCCGTCCCTGTCGGAGATCTTTATCGTCTTAATCTCAAAGGGTTCAAAGGAAAAAGTGCCCTGTAGTCCCAGCCAGCTAAAATCGATGATTGCGGCGGCCCTTTTTCCCCCCGCTTCCACCGCACGGATTATCCAGCCTTCATCATCTTCGGCCCGCTTTATGGTTGATATGATCACGGTGGTATCCCCGGGACCGCCCGAATCAGGGCTCACCCGGCAGTAACTCCGCTCGGGCGGAAGGGTCCCCGGATGAACCGATTCGATCACATAGGCCGGCGGCTGGTTAAGCTCCAGGGCCCGCCGGGTATATTCATCTTTTCCCAGCGGCGCCGCAGAGAGGTGAAGCCGGACATGATACTCGTGTTCGCCCTGATCGATGTACCTGGGCCGGATATCCGGAGGGGGATGGGCCGGTTCATGGTGGGAAAAAACGGGGCTCCTCAGCAGGGTAAGGCCCAGGACATTAGACTCCACACTGCAACTGTAAATACCGTCATTCACCACCCCCAGGGCAGGGCCGGCATTACCGGAGACCCCGGGGCCCGCTCCAAGGGCTACCCAGCGCTGTATGGGCCATTCGGTCCCGTCCGCAGCCCGCTCAATCGAACCGTAGGGGATTCCGGATACAAAGAGATCGTTTTTAAAGGCGGAGCTTATCCGCAGTTTGAGCAGCCTGCGGCCCTCGTTCCATAAAACCCGGAGCCGGAGATCTACGGTACGGAGGGCGCCGTTTACAATGACCCGCATGATTACCCTGCTTTGAAACAGGGTATAGAGGATCTCATACTCAGTGGTCACCGTCCCCCGGGAGATCAAATTGAAGGATTCCAACTGCATCTTCCGTAGCGCCCCTCTGTAGGAGGAGAGCCCGTGGGTCCAGGTGTCGGAATCATCATCGATGATCACCGGTCCTGTCCCCTCCTTGTCAAGGTATTCGATATGCCTTTCCCCGTCATAGAGCGAGGTGATAAAACCTGTCTCCCTATCGATAACCAGTTCAACGGGACCCGACACGACGCGGTTCGATCCGGTCCTGCTGTACCGGATATCCGGGGAGGCCCCGGTTTCAAATTCGTTTCGCAGGTTGATCAGTTTATAGGTCCGGTAACCCAGCGGAGGCAGGACCACCATAAAACGCATGGTCCCGGAAAAGAAACCCGTGGTAACGGCATTGGTGGGTATCATTTCAAAGGGTACTTCGTTGTCCCCCGCATCACGGATACTGTCGGCGGCGCCCAGAACCTCCGTTACGGTCTTAAGCTCCCAGGGGTGGGGATTCCAGAGGATCAGGGTGGAGCCGTCCTTAAAGGTCCCGATCCGGGAGGCGAGGCGGTTGAGGAGCAGGGCGCTTATCTGGTTCGCCGTCTCCTGTCCCCAGCCGTAGGCTCCGAAGATCTTGGGATATGCCTCTGGTATAGAACAGCCCCCGAGGGAATCGTGGAACTGATTCACCAACACCTTCTTCCAGGCCTCCCGGAGGGCTTCCTGATGTTCCCGCCGGTCATCTCCTTCACCTATCACCGCCAGGGTCTTTTCCGCCGACAAAAGCATCTGCTCGGTCAGGTTGTTCGCCTTTTTTATCCGGCTTAGGACGCTGTAGCAGCCTATGGCGTGGTACTGCAGCTCGTCCCGCAGTACCGGAGAGGGCTCCAGCCCGCGGACCTGGTCAAAATATTTTTCCGGGTCGCTGTAGAGGATACCCGTCTCCCGCTGCCGGAGACCGTCAATGGTCGTGAGATTCTCCCGGGTCGGGCCCCCGCCATGATTCCCGACGCCGTAAAAGCACATCAGGGGTATCCCGCAGGATTCGGCGTCCTCCCTGCTTCGGAGAATCTTCCCCCCCAGCCCTTCCCCCCAATCGTTGGAGTTGTTGTAGCCCGGCGTCAGCCTGAAGGCCAAAACCCCGGAACCATCGATTCCCTTCCATAAAAAAAGGCTTGAGGGCAGCGTTTTTTCATGCGCCCCGGGACGCATGAAAACATATGCATCCAGTCCCGATTTCTTTAAAAACTGGGGAAGATTACCATGGTGTCCAAAGGAATCCACATTGTACCCAAAACGGGCCCGTTTCCCAAACTTTTCCATGAAATATCTCTGGCCGTACAATCCTTGACGGACAAAAGCTTCCCCCGCCGGAGCATTACAGTCCGGCTGCAGCCACCAGCCCCCGGCAATACACCAGCGCCCGGCTTTCACCGCTTCCCTGATCCCTTCAAACAAGACAGGATCCGTCCGTTCCACCAGACTGTAGTAATAAGCGCAGGCAGAAGTAAAAACAAATGTCCCGTGTTCCCGGATTCTGTCCAGGGCGGAGGAAAAGGTGGAACGAATCTCCCGGAGACCTTCTTCCCATTTCCAAAGCCAAAGCAGATCGATATGGGCGTTACCGATTAGATGAACAACCTTGTCATGATCCATAATGAAACCCCCTTTTGTAGAGAAGCATAGTATTCATTTAAAAAGCATTCCCCCAGGTAGTATACCCGGCGCCTTCTCCCTTTCCAAGCCCCGGCCCGGATCCCGCAGTAACCGGTTCCCCCTCCATCCGCTTCGTCTCTATCACCGTATATACGGGAGAAAGGTCTATGGCGCTTTAATCGGGAAGGAAAAAATAAAAGAGGGACGCCGGCAGGGCATCGGCGTTTACTCTTCAAAGTTGGAAAACCGTCAAAAAACCTAAAGAATCTTCAACCGCAAAGGCGAATAAGGCGCAGAAGGAAGGAAGAACCGGCGCTTGCGGTATCCGCGAACCGGAGGTTCGAGCGCGCCTTATTCGCCGAACCGGAGGTTCGATTTTGTGGTTAGTCTTTTCTTCAAAAATCGTATGATTTTGGGGAAATTTTAGCAGCAAAAAAAGTAAACGCCGGCGCCCTGGGACGCCGGGACGCCGCCTTGAACAGCCCCAAAGATTATGCTATGATAATTT
>JAISMC010000133.1 GCA_031276965.1 Treponema sp. | reverse complement strand
GGGGAAACTATGGCAAGAATGACCGAGGAAGAAGCAAACGCTTTAGATGAAGAAATTACCAATGCCGATATAACACTTAAACCGGGTAAGGGTGGTATTTTTACCCGCCAGCGGGAATTGCTTGACGCTTTAGACCGGGCAAGCGCGGATTATATTATGACCCGTGCAATGGCAACAAATAAAATGCCCTTGCAAATTCTGGGCGAAATGGTTCATGAACAAATTATACAAAATACAGGGGTTCCCGCACACGGCTAACAGGGTCTGCATCATTTTTACTGCTGGATAATAGAGATAACAGCAGCAACAACCCTGCCGGTTTTCTCATCCGCAAGAGGTAAACGCACAGACGCCGGGCGGCCCTTCAAAAGAAAGCCCGGCCCGGTCTTTTGTAAGCTTGCCGGTTCCCCTCCGGAGGGTTACACTCTAAGCAGAGGATATATGCAGTTCAGGTCTACCCGTTCACAGGAGCTTCTTTCTTTTAAGGAGGCGGTACTCCGCTGCCTGCCTTCCGACGGGGGTCTCTACGTCCCGGCGGAGACAGCGGATATGCGCCAGTATTTTCTCTATATGGACGGGGAAACGGCCTTCCACGACCTTGCGGCTACCGTAAGCCCTTCGCTCTTTCAGGGCGAGCTAAACCCCGTTTCCGCATCTCTGGTGGCGGAGAGCGCCTTTAACTTCGAGCCGGAACTGCGGCAGCTTGACGGGCGTTTTTCCGTGCTAAACCTGCACAACGGGCCTACGGGGGTCTTTAAAGATTTCGGCATCGCCTTTCTTGCGGCGGTTATGGAGGAGATGCTTAAAAACAGCGGCTCCGCCATGGTCATTTCCGCCTCCAGGGGGGATACGGGGGTAAGCAACGCCCATGCGTTCTACCGGCGGCGGGGAATTACCTCGGTAATTCTCTACCCCTCAGGTCCCATCCGGGGTTTGAATCCTGCCATGTTTGTGCCCAATGGGGGCAATATCATCCCCATTCAAGTCAAGGGAACCCTTGACGACTGCCAGCGGCTTATCACGGCGGCGATTTATGACCGCTCCTTTGCGGAACGTTACGGCGTTACCAGCGCCAACGCCATCAATGTGGGCCGCCTGCTGCCCCAGGCCTTTTACTACCTCTACGGCTTTATCCAGATTAAAAAGCAGCTCTGCGGAGATCTGCTGTTCAGCGTGCCTTCGGGGAATTTCGGCAATCTGATTGCGGGGCTCTATGCCTGGAAATTCGGCATGCCGGTAAACGGCTTTATCGCCGCCATGAATGCCAACAATGCCTTTAAGGGCTTTGCCGAAAAAAACCAGCAGCCCCGCCGCGGGCGGACGGGACATGCTGGTTCCGGCGGGAATGGATTTCATGCGGAAGCTAATGTCCCCGGTCCGGGGCTTCCCCGCGAACCGGCGGGCGGGTTCCTGGTATCGGAGCTGCCTGCAAATAAAAAAACCGCCGCCGGGGGCTTTCTTCGCTTAAGCGGACCGGGCTCCCCTGCGGAGGGGGGCTTTAACGTTAGAAAGCTGATAGCGACCAATTCTCCGGCCCTGGATGTAAGCTGCCCCTCCAACTATGAACGGCTCCTGGCCTTTTACGAGGAGGCCCCGGCGGTGATGCGGCACATGGTACACCCCGTTTCGGTAAATGATGCGGAAACTTTGGCCGCCATGAACCGGGCCTGGAAACAGTACGGCCAGCTTTTGGATTCCCACAGCGCGGTGGCCTTTGCGGCGGCGGAACGGATGGCCGCAGACAGGAACTTTAACGGCCATATCGTCGTACTTGCCACGGGCCATCCGGCAATACAGGCGGATCTTGTCGCCGAAAACACCGGCCAAATGCCGGAGATTCCGGAAAAGATCGCCCTGCTGCGGAAAGAGGCCGAACCTCTGGCGATTATTCCCGCCCAGCTGGATGCGCTGCAGGCCGCCATCGCAAGTTGTTTTTAGTACAGTCTTCTATCTTAAAAACAGGAACGTTAACTAGTATTTGCCCGGGAACCTCTGTTGGTTTTCGGACAAATCCATGATATAGTGGGGGTAATCATGGAGTTCTGGAATCATATTGACGCCGCAATTACTTACGATTCCGCCGGAACAAACCTTCTTATTCGTTTCGGGATCGCAGTGGTCATCGTTGGCGTTCAGATTGTACTGATCCGGCTTGTCTGGGTTCTGTTCAGATGGCTTAAAGGAAAAATTACAGATTACGGCCAGCGTCATTTTAGATCTCTGGTTATAAAACAATTCCACATTCTGGAGACCGCTCAAATTTTGGGCGGCATATTCTTTCTGCTTAGAATTCTAAAGTACATCGTTACCGCCTTTCAGCTTTTTATCACCATCCCTGTCATATTCAGCCTCTTCCCCCTGACCCGGAATCTGGCGGATACGCTGTTCGGCTATATTCTCAATCCTTTAAAAAAAATCGGCATGGGCATCATCGAATACATTCCTAATTTGATCACCATCATCATCATTCTGGTAATCACCAACTATGTAATCCGGTCCCTTAAATTTTTTGCTATCCGCATTGAAAAGAAAAAGCTTGTTATTCCGGGCTTCTATCCCGACTGGGCCCAGCCAACCTTCAATATTCTGCGGATACTTCTCTACGCTTTTACGGTGGCGGTTATCTATCCCTACCTTCCCGGTTCGGAATCGAGGATCTTCCAGGGAGTTTCGGTCTTTGTAGGTATCATCCTCTCCCTGGGATCAACTTCGGCCATAGGCAATCTGGTGGCGGGAATCGTCATTACTTACATGCGGCCCTTCAAGGTCGGCGATCTGATAAAAATAAATGCCATCACCGGTTTTGTGGTGGAAAAGTCGCCGATTGTCGTCAGGATCAGAACCCATAAAAACGAATATGTTACCTTTCCCAATATGATGGTCCTCAGTTCCAGCATCATCAACTATCATACCTCAACTACAGAGAATAAGGAGGGGCTTATTCTCTATGCGGACATTACCTTCGGCTACAGTACCCCCTGGCAGACGGTTCATTCGGTCCTTATCGAGGCAGCCCTGAAGACCGGTTATGTGGAACAGAATCCCAGGCCCTTTGTACTGCAGACCTCTATGGATGATTTCTATGCGCACTACCAGATCAATGCGTATACCAAGGCCGTCGATCTGATGCCTTCTATCTATGCGAATTTGTACGAAAATATCCAAAATGGTTTCCATGCGCTGGATATCGACATGACCGTTGCCCACTACCGGATCAATATGCCCTTTGAACCACAGCAGGCGCCCGAAAAGGCGGCCAGGGGAACAACACGCGTTGCGGCGGCGGAGCGGGCAGAAAGGGCGGCTGCAAAAAAGGTTCCGGCCCGGACTGCGAAAAAAACAAAACGCTGAGGCTATCCGCTGACCCTTTTCAGCTTTTTGCCGTCCGCAGAGCGGTAGGGATTCCTCCGGTTTCTAAGGTAAAATTGATAGGCGGCGCTGCTTTCGTAATAGCCCTCCAGTCCCTTAAACGAAGAAGATTCATCGCAGCGGTAGAGTTCCAGCAGAACGGGAAACAGCGGCGACTCCAGTACTTCGCTGGTTCTGACCAGGGGCAGCCGGGGAAGGGCGGCGGGAAGCATGTGGTTTTTTACCAGATAAAAAATATCGGCAATGAGGGCGCCGTCAAAACCAAGGCGTTCCAGAAATTTCCGGGCCGCCCTGGCGCCCAGCTCCGCATGACCATCAAAACGGCGGGAACCGGAGGCTTCCGCCAGGGGCTTTCCCATATCATGGAGCAGCAGTCCCAGGGACAGGCGAAAATCGCAGGCGCCCCGGACCGCGGGTTTCCTGTAGCGAAAGGTTTCCAGGGTATGATCCCACGCGTTTCCCTCGGGGTGGAATTCTTTGGAATGATCCACGCCGTCCAGGGCGGCAAGCTCCGGCCAAAATTCCCCTACAAAACCCGCCGCCTTGAGCAGCTTTAAGCCCAGATCGGGCCGGGGAGACGCCAAGAGGCCGGTCAGAAGCAGCCGCTGTTCCTCTTCCCGGGGCGGCGCTTTCCTCTGCAGGCTGCGAAGGAGCTCCGCTATTCCGGCGGCGGATACCGCTTCTCCGGCGCTTTCCCCTTCCGCGGGGATCCGGCCATACCGGGCGAGGATCAGCGCCCCGTCGGCCAGGGCCCGGTAATAATCCGTTCCCGGATTAAGCCCCTCCCACCAGGGGAACTGCGGAGCGGCTTCCGCGGAGCCATCCCGCAGCTCCCGCAGAAAGGGATAAATTCCAGGGGGATCGTAGAAACGCTGGGTCCTCCAGTCCTGGTTAAAATCCAACAGATTAAAACTCCGGCGCTCGCCCCGGTCCGGGGTATCGGAATCTACACAGTAAAAAAAATAATGCCGTCCCCGTTCCACCGCCCCGTCGGCCAGGGCCGGTCCGGGGAAACGGAGATCCTCGAAAAGACGGGCCAGATCCGCAGGGTCCGCACTGGTTTCTACGACAACAAAGGGAAGGGAATCCCGCCCCAGGTAACGGTCAATGGCGCTGAAACCCCGAAAAATTGAGGTGAAACCCCGGGAAACCAGGCTTTCACATACAGAAGCCGTGTTGTCTGTACCTGCCATGCCGTCAACCTCATTCGCGGCGGAATCTGATACCCAAGCCCGCTTGTACGGGGAAGTTCCAAGGCGGAAAATCCAGCCGGATCTTTCAGACCTTCCCCTGTTCCGCCGGTTCAAGCCCATCTCCGGTTAAGTCCGTTTCTTTTTCCCCTTACCGGCCCCGGTCTTCTTAGGGCTCCTGGCGCTTTCCTTCCCGGACCCCCCAAGCCCGGTCTCCCCGGACAATGCCTCGATAAGCCTGTCGAGCCGGTATTCGGAGACGGCTTCGGCCTTGCGGAAAAACTCCGCCGTCCGGAAAACAAGATCCATCCATTCACGCCATTTTGCCGTATCCGCCCCGGCTGTTCCCCTGCCGCCCCTGAGCGCCGCCGGATCCTCCAGAACAAGAAAGAGGGGCGCCAGGGAGAGAAACTCTTCAAAGGCTTCTTTGTTAAACCAGATAACGTCGTCAAAGAGATTAACCCCCAGGAGGCTTCTAATGTCTTCGGCGTCATAGTTTTCAAGCGCCAGATACCGGGCCAGGGCCTCCGGCGGCGGCGGAGACCAGGCGGCGGACGGCGGCGTTCCGGCGGACTCCTCTGGGTTTTCCGTAGCGGTCCGCACAAGGACGGCCTTCATAACGGCCAGCGCCCGGCGGGACCGGCTCTGGGGGATGCCGAAAGCGGCGAAAGCATCCTCCAGCTTACGGTTAAGCTGCCAGTGATCTCCCAAGGCCCCGGCGGCGGCCCCGGCGGCCCCCTGTCCAATTACCGGCCGGAGCAGGGAAAGTACGCCGTATCCCAGGGCATAGACGGCATATTCGACACGGTCCAGACGCCAGAGAGCCTCCCTTTCATCTTCGCAGCAAATCCCTGCAGAAGGCCCAATCTCCGCCAACAGGACCATGCGCTTAAGGTATGCGGCAAAAATCCCCCAGATTTGCTCCGGGTCTACCGGAGAATAGGTTCCTGCGGCCTCAAAGGGATCAAAACCGGCGCCGCCCAGATATTTCCGCGCCGCGGCAATAAAGGCTTCGGCGGACTTACGGACCTGCCTGGTTAAAGCGTCCCAATCCGGAACCGCCGCTTCCGGGCCGGTGTTCCGCCTGTCCCTCAAATACCCGCAGAAACTGTTTATCCACCCGGGATCAAAGAGTTCCGTCAGGGGGGCGTAGAGTTCAGCTAAATAAATATCCATAACAGCCGCTTCGGGATCGGGGACCCCCCGGCCCTTCAGTTCATGGTGCAGCCGGGCCCAGCGGCCCGCCGCGCCGTCCGCCACTTCGTGAATATCAAGAAACACCTGGGCCTCGTAGCCCTT
>JAISMC010000080.1 GCA_031276965.1 Treponema sp. | reverse complement strand
ATAATGTAAGCGGAGTGATGGAATTATAATGAGCGAGGTAGATATTGGTATGAACCCCGCATACAATCCATACCTTGCAGAACGAAGATACCCAGGAGCTTGCTCCTGGGTTCTTCATTATCTGCGGGCGGCCTTCACGATGGTCTGCCAGCGGCTTTTTGTTTAAGTCAAAGCCGTGATTACAGCGGCGTATTGTGGCTATAGTCCCCGGCTATGACGGGGACCATAGCGGGGAAAATCATATACAAAGGGGCGTTCCATGAAACGGAAGATTTTCAAACTTTTGGGGTTTATCGCCATCGCTGCGTTGACCGGGTTTACTTTGGCGGGGTGTGAATCCGCCGGTGAAACCCTGTATACCGGGACATACAACTATACAAGCGTTTCAACTGAACAGGGCCAGGTGTATACATTCTACAACCATTCCTCTCATCCGGTAACCCTTTCCGACGACACGGGAAGTTACACGGTTTCCCCGGGGGATAGTGTGTCGTGCAGGTTTAACCGGAGCGCCTCCATTTACAATGTCGATTATTCACCGGTGGATCTTGTCTCCGTATCACAATCGGGAGGCAGTTTTACCTTTCGCGACAAATGAGCCTCCGCGGAGTAAGCGCGCAAACATAGTTTGCGGCGGGGTACAATTCCGCGCCGCCGTAACGCAGCCTTCAGGCTACGTCCGCAGGACGTAGCCCGCGCTTTATCCGGCGCAGGTCATTCGTTACAGCCCAATGTGGCCAGGATGATGGCTTTAATGGTATGTTTCCGGTTTTCCGCCTCGTCCCAGGCCCGGCTTTGGGGGCCGTCGATTACTTCGGGGGTAACTTCTTCGCCCTTTACCGCCGGGAGGCAGTGGAGGAAGATGCTGTCCCTCCGGCCTGTTTTGTCCATCAGGGCCTGGTTAACCTGGTAGGGTCTCAGCAGGGCCAGCCTTTCCTCCCGCTTTGCCTCCTCTCCCATGGAAACCCATACGTCGGTGTAGACCGCTTCGGCCCCTTCCACCGCCGCCGGGTCCGCCGTAATGGTAATCTCCGCCCCGGAAGACGCCGCCAGGGCCCTGCACTGTCCGGTCAGGGCGGCGCCGGGATTAAGCTCCGGGGGGCTTATCACCGTAAAGTGAAGCCCCAGCTTGGCGCAGATTACCATTAAGGACCGGGCCACATTGTTCCGGCCGTCTCCTGTAAAGCAGAGTTTTTTCCCTCCGGCGGGGCCGAAATTTTCCTCTATCGTCATAATGTCCGCCAGGACCTGGGTGGGATGAAAGCTGTCGGTAAGGCCGTTGTATACCGGCACCCCGGAGTACCCGGCCAGGGTTTCCACGGTGGACTGCTTGAAACCCCGGAACTGGATGGCGTTGAACATGCGGCCCAGGACCCGGGCGGTATCTTCGATAGATTCCTTGGCCCCCAACTGTATATCCGCCGTGGATAAAAACACCGGGTGGCCTCCCTCCTCTCCAAAGGCGGTTTCAAAGGCGCACCGGGTCCGGGTGGAACGCTTTTCAAATAAAAGGGCAATGGTCTTCCCGGTAAGACGCTGATGCGCCCGGTCTTTTTCGGCCTTGAGGCGTTTGGAAAAATCCAGGAGGCTTCGGATCTCTTCCGCCGTATAATCCAGCCAGGTAAGCAGGGACCGGCCTTTTAAGGTTTGTAACGTCATAGTCTCTCCTATCCGAACAACTCCGTGTAGAAATCACTTTGAGTATTTCGTTTTTAGTGTATACTATCCGGGAATGAAGTTTACGCCTAAAGGCAAAAAATTGCTATGATACAGATGCTTTTTTCGCTCCGCTACAAGGCCCAGCTCCACCGGACCCGGCCCGGGCTGGTTTCCTCCCTGGAGGAGTCCATCGCCGCCTCCGTTAAGGCCTCCGGGGGCAGTGTCCGGCTGGAACAAAAGTGTATCTCCGCTTCCCTTGACGAAAGCGCCGTTGCCTTCTGGCTGGATCTGCTCTGCATTGTAGAGAACCTTATCCGGGTTTTGGAGGAGGCCGCCCCGGACCTTTACGGCTATGACTGCGTAATTGCCCAAAATATTTCCGAAAAGACTATGCAGATGCTTCCCGCCGGTTTCGGGACGGCCGGAATATGGTGCGCCGCTTCGATACAGAAAGCCCTGGCTCCCTATGTGATCTTCGACGCTCCCCAGGATTGGGCCAAAGGCGGCCCGCCGGTATCAAACTATGCCCGGATTAAGGGGATCAAACCCTGGTCCCCGGCGGCGGGCTTAAATTCCTCCGGCGAAAAGATCCTGCAGATCCTCCGCAACGGGGACCGGCGGAACACGGTGCTTCTGGGGGCGGAATTTTTGGGGAAACGGGCAAGCTTGTACCGGTTCTCCGCGGAACGTTTGAAAGGCTTCCCGCCGCTGATCATCCGTTTCGGCGCCGGAGGCCGGGGCCTTAGCTGCCTTTCCGACGCCTACAATCAGAATATCCGCGCTGTCCTGGGGGATGCGGAGGCCCTGGAGACGCTGGATATATTGGCGGCCCATATTTTCCGGGAACGGCTGCGGGATACGTTTTCACCCTATCTGATTCAGAAGGGGAGGCGCTTTTTTCATATCCTGCTTAAATCCTACGTTTCCGCCGCTGAACGGCGCAGAACATCCCCCATGATCATATTAGAAAACATTCACCGGGCGGACGGAACGGTCCGGGAGATTTTCCAGGATACCTATGCGGCTCTTTCCTATAAGGGACCAAACGAATCCGGAAGCGGCCCCAATGCTTTTTCCCTCGATGTTTACGGGACCTGCGCCGAAGAAGGTTGTCTTAGGAACTGGGAAGGGGTCTTTTCCCATGTCATACAGTTTCCCGGTACGGATTATGCCGTTTTCCAGCCGGAGACCACACCCGGGGACCTCTGGGAGATTGCCTGTCTCTGCGAATTACTCTGGCCCTATTTCCCCGGCTCCCTTTTCCCCCAGCTTATTGCCGAAGAGGGGAAAAACCCCCGGATGATCTCCCGGGCCTTTGACATGCTTATCTATGCGGGGCTTATAGACACCCCCTCGGACCCCCGGCCCCGGCTCCATAAGTTTACCCGGAAGGCGGAAAAGGTTCTAAAGGACAAGGCGGAGCGGCTCCGCGCTATGGTACGGAACCGCCTTTTGGCATGGGTCGCGGCGGGGAAACTGGACCCCTGTTTTAACCTTCTCAGGGCCCTTTCGGATCTGGGCGGCGGAGGAAGCGACGGGCTTATCCTGGACAGCATCTACGGGGATCTGAGCAATAATACCTGCAAAAGCATTGAAGCGGCGATAGATAAGGGAATTTTCGGCGCCATTGTGGGGGAGCCCAGGGTTCCGGCGCTGCTCTCTATTTTCAAAACCCTCAAGGCCCTTATCCATGGCGATGAGGCGGCGATACGGGAGGCCTTTCAGGAGCCCTACCCCGAACAGATCAGTTTTCCCGGTTATAAGGCTCAGATAATGACCAATCTTGCCAGTTTCAATCTGGGGAAGCATGACATTGCCGGCGCCTCCGAGGTGATTAAAGAATCGATACTGCTGAACCAGAACGTACAGGGCCGCGGCCTTGCCCACGCCTACCGTTTATTTTCCCTGGTCAATCTGGCCAGACAAAGACCAGACGACGCCATAGACTACTTTACCTTTGCCATGGAGAATGCCGAAAAGGCGGAAGACTTTAACGAACTGGCGGTGAGCGCCTACTACATGGCGGGGACCCTCTTTCTCTTTGGGAATCTCTCCCGGGCGGAGCGTTATGCCAGACAGGCCGAAGAAGCCGCTTCTCTTTCGGGCAGGCCCGAATGGACGGATCGTTCCCGTTTTCTCCAGGGCCGTTTTCGTTTTGAAAGCGGGCGTTACAAAGAGGCTTTGGGAATATTCTCCGCCCTGCGGGAGAATCCTTCAATTCCGGTCTCCGCCGATGCGGACAAGGTGTTGTCCGCCTGGATTTTCAGGGCTAATGTATATCTGCGGAACGATGTCCGCCCTTTACCGGAACGGAATACCGACGCCCGGCTTTTCGAGATTGAGGCATCCTATTTAGCCGGCGATTACCGGAAGACCGTGGAGCTTGCGGAGCAGATGCAGGCGGATCTGCCCGGCCAGGGTTTTCTATTTATTGAACAGCCCGACTGGCACAGCGGTTTTTCCCAGTGCGAGCTGCTCCTCTTTCCCTACCAGGCCTTCTGGGAACGTCTGGTCTCCACCTATCAGGCCCTGGCCTTAAGCCGCCTCGGTTCCGGCTCCGGCCGGGAGCAGGCGATGCATGTTATGGAACGGATCATGCGGGACGAACGCATGCCCAGTACCGATCCCAACGATGCCTTTTACTTCTATGCCTATTACCGTATCCTCCTGGAATATGGCGCCACCGAGGTTGATATGAACACCGCCATCAGCCTGGCCTTTAAGCAGCTCCAAAGCCGGGCCAGCCGCATTGATGACATTGAAACCAGACGGGTTTTCCTCTCCCTGAACTATTGGAACAGTATGATGGGCTCCGCCGCCAAAGAGCACAAGCTGATTTAGCGCCGGTCCAAACCGGTCTGCCTCCTGAATAATACCCGGCATTAATGCATGCGGCGCGGGATTTCTTCCGCATACTACAAAACATAAGCGGAAAAACAGTATACTGTTTTCCGTGAATATCATCCTCTTTGAAAGCCACGAACTGGACCATCCCCTTCCCCGCCGGGATGAACGGACCATTCATCTCCTCAAGGTACTCCATAAAAAACCGGGGGATACGTTTGAGGCGGGGCTCCTGGGGGGCGGCCTGGGATACGGCTGTATAGAGAGCATACGCCTGGACGGGGCCGTAATTTTTTCTCTGGATCTGAAGGATAGTCCGCCGCCCAGGGCGCCTATCAGAGCCGCCGTTGGTTTTCCCCGGCCCATACAGCTCAGGCGGCTGCTGCGGGATCTTTCCAGCCTGGGCATTGAGGCCGTCGATCTGATGGGAACCGAACTGGGGGAAAAGAGCTACCGGGACACCAGGCTGATCAGCGGCGGCGGGGCCAGGGCCGCCCTTATCG
The DNA here is from genome assembly GCA_031276965.1 of Treponema sp. Classification (GTDB taxonomy): domain Bacteria; phylum Spirochaetota; class Spirochaetia; order Treponematales; family Breznakiellaceae; genus JAISMC01. Next base: position 30,338 of record JAISMC010000080.1, on the reverse strand, counting down.
AAGGAGCGGTACAGGCCCGGGATACTTCTATACCGGAGCTGACCGTCTATTCCGGCCTGGAAGCATGGCTTGCCGGACGGCCCTGGGAAGAAAAGGACCGGCAGATACGGATCAGGCAGGGCCCTTTTCTGGTGGCCCTGGACAATGTACGGCCCGAAGGTTCCTTTGCCCGTTTCCCCGCCCTGAGCCGGCCCGTTACCCTGGCGGTGGGTCCCGAGCGGGGCTGGTCCGACAGGGAACGGGATCTGCTGGAGGAAGCGGGATTTATCAGGCTTTCCATGGGAAGCCGGGCCCTGCGGACAGAGACCGCCTGTACCGCCGCCGTGGTACTGGCCCTGGAAAAAAGCGGGGCGCTGGGGTAACCGGATTCAGCCGGACTACAGGTCCTCCAGTTTCCGTTCCACCTCTTCAAGACGCCGGGAGAGGGACGCTATGGTCCGTTCCAGCCGGAGCCGCTCTTTTTCCAGCCCTGTCCGGGGATCTTCTTCAGCGGGTTTTCTTGTCTGAATTTTTACCGAATCGGGGCTCTTCCCCGCAAGCAGGGCGTTCTCTGCGGCGGCCCGGTCTTCATCGTCCCTAATTCCCGCCAGGAAACGCATATTGTCGGAACCCACCGCGGGGTCAAGGCCGTACTGATGCATCTTTACCATCATCCTGGCCGCCGTCCGGGGGATACGGAGAACCCGGTCAATATAGTCTTCAAAACGTCCTCCTATGGCTGCGCAGAGTTCCTCCGCCCGGAGGAGGGCCTTTCCCAGTTCCTTGACCAGATTTCCGTTCTGGCGAAGATACCTCTCCCTGATGGTCTCCGTCAGCTTCTTCAGTTCCGCTGAACCGTCAAAGACATTCCTGTAGATATTTCCCGCTTCGGCCTTTTCCAGAAGGCCGTGAAAAACAGCCCAAAACTCAGCGGTATGGGCCCGGACGGACAGGGAACCTCCCCGGGAACAGGCGTGGAGGTGATGGGCGTACTCGTGGATAGCGGTATAAAGGAGGAGGTTGTCATCGGTAAAGTTCCGGTTATGCAGGATTATTTCCCGGCTGTCCGGTTTGTAGAGACCGTTAACCTTACGGCTCTTCTTGCCCGAAAAGATCACCGTAAATTCCATGGGAGCGTCTTCGATGGAGAGGAGAAGTTCCTTAACCTGGTCCTGGTTCATGTAAGGAGTGTAAGCCTCCCGGCAGGTTTTTGCTAGTATTTTGTTCAATGGACTTGTTCGAAAATCCGGCTGGTTCTCGAACAACGCTGATTGAAAACCGGAAGCTTATGATTTGCCGTTTCCCTGCCGATACTATAAAAACAATGTACAGCCTCTTCTCATACATCCGTCCGGTATTTTATCTGCTGATTATAACAGCCCTGATCGGCGTTCCGATCCGGGGAGAGGCTCAAAGTATCGCCGTTGTTCCCGGAGAAAGCTCTGCCCAAACCACTGCGGAACGATCCGGCAGAGAATTACCCCCCGTGTTTCCCGCCCTTTACTTTACCGATTACTTCAGCGCCTACCGGACCGGGGAGGCTGCCAAGCCCTACGGCGCAGCCTCCGAAGCGGCCAGGGGCAAGTCCCCCCTCAGGAATGCATCCTTCCTCCTTAACAATGACATTCTTGCTTTTTACGGCAGTCCCCTTTCCCGGAACATGGGAATTTTGGGCCGCTACACAAAGGAAGAATTATCCGCTTTGCTTGATTCCCTGGCGGAAGAATATAAAGCGGTAAACGGCGGCCGGGGGCTTATCAAAGCTTTTTATATTATCTACGGAACCGTCTGGCCCGAAGGGGAAATCGGTATTTTGAAACAATCCATCCTGGAGGACTATATCCGTTTCGCCCTGGAACGGAATATTCTGGTCTTTATCGATCATCAAATCGGCCGTTACGATCCGGTGGAAAGCCTCAAGACGATGCTTCCCTATCTGCAGTACCCCAATGTTCATTTAGCCCTGGACCCGGAATGGCGGACCACCAAACCCATGCAGGATATAGGCGCCGTCAGCGCCGCCGAAATTAACCAGGCCCAGCAGGTTATGGAAGACTATATCCGGGAACATCAGTTGGGCGAAAGAATGCTGGTAATCCACCAGTTCAACTGGCGCATGATCGGCCAGCGGGAAAATGTACGAAGCGGCTCCAGCCTGGTCCGGCTGGTCCACTGCGCCGACGGCTTTGGCCCCCCGGATTTGAAACGGCGTTCCTATGCCTACAATGCCTTGGCCAGGAATATACCCATCAAGGCCTTCAAACTTTTTTATAATTTTAACATCCCCGGCGCGGGATACGACGATCCCCTCCTTACCCCCAAGGAAGTTATGGAACTGGACCCCCGGCCTTACATCATCATGTATCAATAATCCGTATTGAAAGATGTTCCCGAAAAGTTTAGTATTAATAAAAGGGGACGGTCCATGAGTGAAGAATTTGATTTTACCATTGAAGAGCTGGGAAAGAGAAATATTAAGTCGCCCATTATTATGTCTAAAATATGGGGTGATTTTATTGCCAACTATGTAACTGATGAGGAATATATCCGGCTGGATACAGCGGTAACTCTGGGCCCTCAGCCCGAGCTTAAACGGAATCAGGTATTTGAGCGGGCGGGACCCCGGGAGATGCTCTACTTTATGCCCCAGCATGTCCATGCGGGGATTGTAAGCTGCGGGGGTCTCTGCCCCGGCCTCAACGATGTGATCCGGGCCATTGTACGATGTCTCTGGTACCGGTACGGAGTGCGCCGGATCACGGGGATACGCTACGGTTACAAGGGCTTTCTCCCGGAATATCAATTTAGCACCAAAGAACTGACTCCCGAAGTGGTGGACGATATTCACAAGATAGGAGGTACTGTGCTGGGAAGCGCCCGGGGCGGCGGCAAGGAAGTATCCAAAATCGTGGACTCCATGGAACAGCTCAACCTGAACATGCTCTTTACCATAGGCGGGGACGGGACCCAGAAGGGCGCTCTGGACATAGCCGGTGAGATTAGCCGCCGGAAGCTCAAGATCGCCATGGTGGGGATTCCTAAAACGGTGGATAATGATTTTTCCTTTATACAGAGGTCCTTTGGTTTTGATACGGCAGTGTCCAAGGCGGCGGAGGTGGTAACCGCCGCTCATATGGAAGCTCACTCCCAGATCAATGGCATCGGCCTGGTCAAAGTTATGGGCCGGGAGTCGGGGTTCATCGCGGTGCATACCGCCCTGGCAAGCCACGAGGTTAACTTCTGCCTTATTCCGGAGGTGCCCTTCGATTTGGACGGCCCCAACGGCTTTTTACAGCATCTGGAAAGCCGGCTGCGGAAGCGGAATCATGCGGTGATCATCATTGCCGAGGGCGCCCTTCAAGATTCTCTGGTGCAGGAGATAAAAACCGACGCATCGGGAAACCTCAGGCTGGTTGACGTGGGCATATATCTCCGGGACCGGATCATCGCCCACTTTAACGATAAGGAAGACATGGAGATTAATCTGAAGTATATCGATCCCAGCTATATGATCCGTTCCGCCCCGGCGGAACCCAACGATTCCATCTACTGTGAACGGCTGGGGAACGCCGCGGCCCACGCCGCCATGGCAGGGAAAACCAAGGTACTCATCGGTCTGGTGAACAATTCCTTTGTTCATCTGCCGATGAAGGTGGCGGTTTCCCGCCGTAACCATGTGGATCCCGAAGGCAGCCTCTGGCGGGATACCCTGGATGCTACCCACCAGCCTACGCTGATGATCAACTCTCCCGGAGCGGCCCAATACGGCAAAGAAGAAGATTGATGATCCGCGCCTGGCGTGATCCTCCGCTGGTATGGAACCCCTGAGTATAGACGCTTCCTCCTGTGCGGCGGCCTGCGGTAAAACCTATATTGCCCGGGGCGCTACGGATCTTGAACTCTCCGCCGCCGATCTGGACGGCCTGTTTTCCGAAACTCTCCGCCGGGTTCTGGCCGATTTGGGGCCGGGAGGCCCGGTGATCATTCTCCCCCCGGACTTGACCCGCATTCACTCCCAGGCCGGGCTCCTGACGGATATTGCCGTCCGGGAGCTCGCCCGGCCCGGAACGGGGGCTTACCATCTCGGGGCGGTGATGCCCGCGCTGGGAACCCACCGGCCTATGACGGCCGCTGAGATTCGCCGCATGTTTCCCCATACCCCGCCGGAAAAATTTCTCCCCCACGACTGGCGCGGGGGCGTAAGCAATCTGGGCCGGCTGGAAGCGGACTGGGTTGAACAAATTTCGGAAGGCGCAGTCCGTTACGACTGGCCGGTACAGGTGAACCGGCGGCTGTGCGCCGGTACATCATCAGGCGGCTGTACCTTGATTATTTCCATAGGCCAGGTGGTTCCCCACGAAATAGCGGGTATGGCAAACCACGCCAAAAATGTTTTTATAGGGACCGGCGGCAAAGAGGCCATTGATAAAAGCCATTACCTGGGGGCGGTCTTCGGCCTGGAGCGGATTATGGGGAGAACCAGCACCCCCGTAAGGGCCCTTTTTGACGAAGGGATGCGGCGCTTCGGTTCCCTGCTGCCTCCGGTGTTATGGGTCCTTACGGTGGTAGATGGAGCCGGGGGCCGTCCCATCGTCCGGGGGCTTTATGCAGGTTTTGGCCGTTCCTGTTTTGAAGAGGCTTCCACCCTGGCCCGCCGGGTAAATGTAAGCTTGCTGGACGAACCGGTCTCGAAGATGGTGGTTTACCTGGACCCGGAGGAATTCAGAACCACCTGGCTGGGAAACAAGGCGATCTACCGGACCCGCATGGCCATTGCCGACGGGGGGGAACTCCTCATTCTGGCGCCGGGACTTGAAGGCTTTGGAGAGGATCCCGGTCTTGACAGGCTTATCCGCCGCCACGGCTACCGTTCCGGGGAAATTATCCGGCGGCGGGCCGCGGAGGACCGGGAATTGGCGGAAAGCCTCAGCGCCGCCGCCCATCTAATCCACGGCTCCCCCGAGGGGCGTTTCACCGTGCGTTACTGTCCCGGCCCGGGCCTCGGCGCCGCCGATCTTGAGGCGGCCGGTTATGCCTGGGGGAATCTGGAAAAGACCCTGAGCCGGTACAATCCCCGTTCCCTCAAATTGGGGACAAACATCCTGTCCGGCGGGGAACGTATCTTTTTTGTACCTAATCCCGCCCTGGGTCTCTGGGCCGGGCGGAAACGTTTTGAAAAAGTCCCCAATTCAAACATTTGACCGGAAAAAACGACACTCCGCCCATCCTTTTTTTGATTGGGGGCCGGGTCCATGCTCCATCCTTCAGGGCGGGGAGAGTCATTCATAGTGGGCAAAAATTACCTGGTGCGTAAAAACACTTCTCACCGGACCGGAGGGGAACAGCGCCGGACTCCAAAAAACAGGAGCATTTTCCCTTTTTTAGAGGGGAAATTCCCGGCCTGCGCCTCTATTATCATCTTATAAAGACTTGGCATGATATTTGCTTATATACTGATGGGCCGTTGGTTCCACAGGGGTTGCCCAGGCTGCTTGATATGCTGAACCAGAGCGCGGCATATCGGCAGCCCGTATTTCCAAACCAGGAGTATGAACTATGAAGAAAAGCGTTTTTTTTGCCATTCTGATAGTAATCGCCGCCGGGGCTTTTGCCCAATCCCGGGATCGTCAGGACCGGGAAGGATGGCGGCAGCCGCCCGCCGTTACGGTAAGCGGAACCCTCTCCCTTATTGATGGAAGAATCGCCCTGGAGAACGATACGGCAACCTACTATGTCGCCGGCCTGGAAAGACTTATCGGCTTTGTTGACGGGCTCAAAGAAGGGGCCGGTGTTACCCTTGAAGGTTTTGTCAGGCCTCTTCACCGCAGAGACAGGGGCGGGGTGGAGAAAGAAAGGCATCTCCTCCGGGTTACAAAAGTAACCCTTGACGGCAGAAATTACGATCTGCCCGCCCCTGTCATGGCAGACGCCGGGCCCTTTTCCGGCTACGGATTTCCCGGGCCGGAGCGCAGGATGATGATGCACCACTATAACCAGCGGCATTTCCGGAATATGCCCGGATCGTGGATGTGGAACAGAAGATCCGGCAGGGGCAGACAGGAATGGAATTAGTACCCGGCATGGGGATGCATCCATAATTTAAGTTTGCCGGAGAAGGAGAGAAGAGAAGCAGCCGGATTTTCAAACAATCCGGTGATTCTTTCTCCGGCGGACAACTGCCATTGGGAAGTTTTGTATTTAAAAATGCCGGGGAAAGCAGCCGTTATTTAAAAAAGTTATTGGGGGATCGGGGAAACCCGATCCCTTTTTGTTTGACATAGCGTAATACTGATGCTCTCCGCCGGGCCGGGGTTCATTGGAAAAATGACGTTTGAACCGTATCGAAGCGGAGCTTGGTTGAAACCAGGGGGATGGTACAGGCCTTGCCGCCGGGATGAAAGACGCCGTAGAGGGCAAGGTTCCCCGCGGCTTTGCCCTGGCCGGGGCCTGCTGTTAAGAGCGTCTCCATGCCGTCGTCATGGGTAAAGACGGCTTTGTCCAGGCTGCAGAGCAGACAGCCGAAGAATATATTGAAGTTCCGGGCCAGATAAAAAAAACTCTCCGCATCTATCAATGTCTCCTGTAAAGGCCGGGTCTCCTTTTGCAAAAAACGGATCAGGGCATTACACTCCGCCAGGATCTCCTCCGCCGCGATGAGGGGCAAAAAATCCAGGCTGGTTTGGAGGGTCCTCATAATAGAGAGAAGCAGAAAACGGGGAAGGCCCCCAGATCCGTCCGGCGTACCGGATTTCCGCTGTAAGTACAATGTCCCCGTCCTTTGGTATCCCTTCCTGACGGCGGCCAACGCGGCTTCCCGGCTTATGCCGAAGGCCTTTTCAAAAAAAGCGCTGCTAAAATCGTCAAAACCATCAATATAGAACTGCCGGAATATGTCCTCATCAATTTTGTTATAGGTTGAAAAATCGGTCTGCTCGAAAATAAAATCGTCAAAGGCGGTTCCGTTTTTTGCTTTTTTAAAATCAAGCTTTCCCAATTCCTCCTGAACAAAGCGGAGCCGCAGATACCGCCGGTTGAGCCTTGCGGCTACGGCGCCGGCAGCGCCGGTTCTTATGCGGTATGCGCCGGCGGCGAGGGCTGCGGCATCCCTCAGTACCGGCATAAAATCAGGAGGCGGGTCCATTTCAAAAAGATCCCGGAGAAAGCGGCCCGTAGACCGCTTATCAGGAGGCTTCTCTTTAAGGGAGGCAAAAAAGGTCCTAAAGCTCGAAAATTTCATGGAGAAAAACTGCCGCAGCCTGGGCTACGTTGAGGCTTTCAAGGAGGCCCGTTCCGGGGATACGCACCAGCGCGGAACAGTGGATCTGCACCTCCTGGGGCAGTCCGGTTTCCTCGTTCCCCACCACAAGGGCAATTCCCGGCCTTCCGCTTGACGGAAAGCCTGTCTTTAAGGAAGAGGCCTTGCCCTGGACGATAGTTCCCAGATCCCGGATCCGCCACCTGGCCCGCACATCGGTCCCAATGGTAACCAGCTGTTTTGAGGCGCTTTTAATAAAGGCGGCGGTATCCCGGACTTTGCGGAAGGTAACATGTTCCATCCCGCCCTCGGCCACCCGGTAGGCGGCGGTGGTCAACCGGGCTTCGGTATCGGCGTCGGAGATCACCACGTAGGAAACATCGAAAAATGCGGCGGAACGGACCATGGCCCCCAGGTTATGATCGTTCCCCACCGAATGAAGCACCAGTCCCGTCCTGCCTTCCCGGGCCCACAGCTCAAGGTCATCCCGGTTTATGGACTCCACCAGGGGTTCTTCGATCATCGCCACCACCCCCTGATGCCGGGGGCTCTTGCAGATCCGTTCCAGCTCTTCATCATCGCATATTTTATAGGGCCGCTTCCGTTCCGCCAGATTTTTGCATACCTTGGTAAAAAGAGAAAAACGGTCTTCCCGGAGAAAAAGCCTGTTGATGGTATCGGGGTGATACTCCCCCAGGGCAGTTACCGTATTGAAGCCGCAGACCGCCGGTTCTTTTGTAAGTTTGTTGCGCATGTTCTTATTATACCGGTATACTAAGTTTCATGGAAACCCGGCAGGAAACTACGGAAAGAGCCTACTACGATCATACCGGCCCGGAACCCGCCGCCGCAAGGATACGGGAGCTTAGAAAGGAAGGGGATAAGCTGGCGGCGCTTCTGGACAGAACCATTTTTTATCCCGAGGGAGGCGGACAGCCCGGCGACCGGGGGACGATCAACGGCGTTCCCCTGCTTGATGTTCAGGAAAGGGATGGAGAGATCCTCCATCTTGCCGCGGGAGATGCTCCGCTTGCCAAGGGTCCCGCGGAACTGCGCCTGGACAGCCGCCGCCGGCGGGATTTTACCGCAGCCCATACCGCTCAACATCTTCTTTCGGGAACCATGTTCCGGCTGACCGGTTTTCCCACGGTGTCCATGCGTCTTGGTGATGAAATCTGTACCATTGACGTGGATGTCCCCATGCTTTCTGCAGAGACTCTTATAACTGTAGAGGAAGCCGTGGCCGATGCCATTGAGGAGAATCGTCCTGTCATTATCCACCTTTGTCCTCCCGAAAGGGTGAGCGATTTTTCCCTGCGAAAAGTCCCGCCCCAGGGCGAAGAGGTAATCCGGGTTGTCGAAGTTGAGGGTTACGATATTGTTCCCTGCTGCGGGACCCATCTTGCCTCCACCGGCGCCATAGGCATGCTCCGTATTCTGGGGATGGAAAAGCACAAGGGGATGAGCCGGGTCAGCTTTATCGCCGGCCGCCGGGTCCTCCGGGACAGCCGCATGCTCCGGGAAAATGCCGGCATTGCTTCCAGGATCTTAAAGGTCCCGGCGGCGGAGATAGGCAGGGGAGTGCAGGCTTTGATGGAAAAGACCGGTCAGCTTGAACGGGATCTTAAAAATCTCGAAGAAGCCGCCGCCCGGTCCGGAGCGGAAGAAATGCTCCGCAGGGCAGGCCTGTATCCCGGAAACGGCGAAAGACAGGACGGGACATTATACGCCGAATCCTTCGGTGATGCGGGAATCGGCGAGGTCCTCCGCATAGGCAGGGCGGCCCAGAAGATGAGCGGCGCCGTCCTGGTGCTGGCTTCGGAACGGGATATGAAATTCGCCGCCTTCTGTTCGGCAAAAAAGGCCGATGTCCGCCCTCTGGTACAGAAAGCTATGGAAGCCCGCGGCGGCAAGGGCGGCGGCGGTCCCGGTTTTTTCCAGGGGGCTTTTAGTTCCGCCGGGGATCTGCGGGCTTTTTTTGAAAGTCTGCCCCGGAACGTACCCGTCGCCCCGGCCAAAGAATGAGCATTTCCACCGGCGCCGGCGATGACGGAAATACGGGGCTTACCGGCGCTTTCTCCCGGCTTTCCAAAGATCATCCCCGGATAGAATGTCTCGGCGTCCTGGACGAACTGAACGCCTTTATCGGGGACGCCCGCTGTACTGCGGCGGAGGGACGGACGGGAAATATCCTGGAGGCGGTACAGCGGGATCTCTTTGTGATTGCAGGGGCCTTGGCGGGTTCCGGTTCCGCCCCGCCCGGCCCGGAGCGCCTGAACGTCTGGGTCAGGGAAATTGAAGCGGGGGTTCCCTATAGGGGTTTCGTTATTCCCGGCGCCAACTCTCCGTCGGCCAGGCTGCACATAGCCCGGACCGTCTGCCGCCGGGCCGAGCGGCGCTTGGCTGCCCTGGCCCGGCTGGAGGCGGAAAGCGGCTCCGCGGATGCCGCCCGTTTCCCGCCGGCGGCGAAGTTCATCCCCTATATGAACCGTCTTTCGGACCTGCTCTTTTTGCTTGCCTGTTTAGAGGGATAAAGTTACTCCGCGGCTTGTCATCAGCCGAATAGTGATGTATATTGAGCTTGTTCCAAAACCCGGTTGGTTTTGAAACAAGCTCTTGAAAAAGCGGTCAAATGCCCGCTTTTTCCCTTAAATCTAAGGTTGCTGTTCCAAAACTTCAGTTTTGGAACAGCCTCTATTAGTAAAATTAGGAGAATAATAATGCTTGAAGAAAAAATAAAAACCGCCCTTGAAACGGTACGTCCCTCCCTCCAGGCCGACGGCGGGGATGTGGAATTTGTTTCCGTAGACAACGATGGCACCGTTTCTCTTAAACTGACCGGCGCCTGCGGCGGATGCCCCATGGCTCAGATGACCCTAAAAATGGGGATTGAAAATTTCCTTAAAAAAGAAATTCCCGAAGTCAGCGCCGTAGTCGGAGTCTAAGCCATACCGCAGAGAGTCTAAAAAACCGTAACCGGGAGGAGTACCGGTTACGGTTCAACGGGAAAAGGCAGAACCACGCGCCGTTTCGGGCGTTCTTAAAAACGGAGCCGTTCAAAAACCCCCGTTTTCCGTTAAACAATACTATTCCCATTTTAGTTACAAGTGTGATACAAAAGATCCGTGGCACCCTTTAGGCTCCGTCCTTTTGATTATGGAGTAATTATCCTGGCAGTGGTTTTTACCGGATTCAGCGCCTTGATAATATACCGGAATCCCGGCGGCGGAAGCAGGATTGTCCTCAGGGGGCCCGGTAAAAGCTGGGTATATCCCCAGAATCAAAATACGGCGGAATTAGTCAGTGTCGCCGGTCCCTTGGGAGATACGGTGGTGGAACTGCGGGACGGCAGGGCGCGGATTCTTTCGTCGCCCTGCGCCAATCAGCTTTGCGCCGCCTCGGGGGCAATCCACGCCCGGGGGCAGTGGATTGCCTGTCTGCCCAATCAGGTGCTGGTAACCGTAGAAGCCGCGGATTCCAAAGACGCAGAGGATACGCTTGACGCTGCGGCCTGGTAGGGCCCGGAGCGGTTCCCCGGAAAGACGCCGGACGGAGCGGCTCATCCCCTTCCTTGGAGCCTTCTGTCTCTTTTTATCAACCGTCGAATACATGATCCCCAAGCCTTTTCCGTTTATGCGGATAGGCCTTGCCAATCTGCCCCTGCTTCTGGGGCTGGACCTCCTCTCTCCCGGAGCCTTCGCCCTTTTGGCGCTGATCAAGATCCTGGGACAGGCTCTTATCACGGGGACCCTCTTTTCCTATGTGTTTTTGTTTTCTCTGGCGGGAACCGCCGTTTCCGGGGCGGCGATGTATCTTCTGCGGAAAACCCTGGGGCCGGAACGGACAGGCTTTACCGGGATAAGCGCCGCCGGGGCCCTGCTCTCCAATGCGGTTCAAATACTGCTGGCCCGTTTATTTATTTTTGGAAGCGGCGCAAGGCTGATAGTCCCCCCCTTTTTGTTTATGGGGATAGTTACCGGTACTATGCTGGGACTTTTTTGCGAAGTCTTCGCCGCCCGTTCCCTCTGGTTCAAGCGGCAGTTGGAAGAGCTTGGGCCGGGGGTTCTCCCCGGTATGGCAAAGGCCGGGCGGGAAGCCCTTCCGCCGGCGGCGGCCGGCCCCGGACCATCCCCCAAAGACGCGCCCGCGGCGGCCCGCGGGGAAACGGCCCGCCGGCGCCTGGCGTTTCAGAGCCGCTTCCGTCCGGGGGACCTCTGCGCCGCCGCGCTGCTCATGGCCGCCGCCTTTCTCTGCAACCCTTCCCCCCTTCTGCGGACGCTGCAGTTTTTGCTCTTCTGGCTTTTTGCATACCTGAGCGGCAAAAAGATCCGCCCCCTGGTAACGCTGCCGGCGGTTTTGGGCATTGTAATCTTCAACCTCTTTCCGCCCTACGGCAGGGTGCTGGCGGAATGGGGGGCCCTGCGCATTACCGGGGGGGCCCTTCTTGCGGGGCTTCGCAAGGCCCTGACTTTGGAGGGGCTTATCCTTCTGTCCGGGGCGGCGATACGGCCGGATCTGCATTTCCCCGGCCCCCTGGGAACCCTCGTCGCCGAATCCTTCAAGCTTTTTGAAAGGATAGGCCCCCTGGGAAGCGGCGGCGGGGGAAAAAGGGCCGGGTTAATTGCCGGCATTGACAGGCTTATGCTGGAACTAAGCGCGGAACAGGAAGCGGCCCGCGGAGGGAACCCGCCGGGCGCGGGCATCCCGGAAAACAAAGCGTCCTCCGGCCCCGCGCCGGTTCTGCCCGGCAGGCTTGCGCTGGGCGCGGCGGTACTGATAACCGCGGCGCTTACCGCGGCGGCCTTTCTCCGCGCATAGGCGGCGACGGGCGGCATTTGTTTTGAAACAGCCCCGGCGGAAGAGGGGAGGCCCCGCAGCCCCGGCGGATATGATTGACAAAGCGCCGGAATAGGATATACTGACTTCAAAATGGAAGGTTGTTTGCGTGAAAAGTCCCTTCCTCTTGTCAATTTACGAGCGTATCAGGCAAAAAGGACCCGGTTTTTGGGGGCAAAGCTTCTGCTGTTCCTCATGCTTTTTACCGCCGGCGCCCTGCCGGCCCAGGCGAAGAACGAGTTTTTCGCGGGACCGCTGGCGGAAGCCTCCTTCTACAGCCGGAAGACCGCAGCCTACGGGGGCGGATTTATCCTTGGGGGAGGCGGCGGCCCTACGGCGCTGGGATTGATGGTGGCCTGTTTAGTGGACGGCGAAAACATTACCACCCTGGAAGCGACCACCTTCCTCCGGGTATATGTACTTCCCGGCAAGGAACGGGAGGGCCTCTTCGCCCAGCTTAATGCGGGACTGGCGCTGTTTAATCTGGAGGGCGTTTCCGTTCCGGCGGAATCGGGGACCTTGTCGGTGGGACTTATGGCGGGATGGCGCTTTCTCTTGGGCCGGCATTGGTATGTGGACAGCATTATCCGGACGGGATGGCCGTATATAGCCGGAGCGGGTGTATCCGCCGGTTTCAGATTCTAGCAAGGGAAGGAAACATGAAAACAAAAGCGGTGTTCCGGGCGCTGACGGCGGTATGCTGCGCCGTTTTGGCTGCCGGTTCCTGCGGGAATCCGTGGATGGAGAAGGTGGTGGACCCCCTTTTTGACGATGGGACCGGCCCGGTTCCGGTTCCGGCCTTCGAGGCCTTTTACTTTGACATCGGTGGAAAACATTACGGCGCGGGGGACGGGGCCTTAGCCGGAACGGGGAACATAAACAAAGTTACCCTTACCGTTACGGTAATCGTACCGGGTACGGCGGCCTTACACAGCCTGCCCGCCCCCGTAACCGCCGCCGGCCCCGCCGGGGCCGTGGTTAGCCCGGCGGGGGGGACTGATTTTTCCGGGTCCCGGACCTACACGGTAACGGCTAACGGTTTGTCCCGGGCCTATACGGTAACGGTAAAACAAGCTGGTCTCATCGGCGACGGCACTTACGCCGCTGAAGACGAGCTGCGCGCCCGGATAGCCGGCGCCAGTCCCGGCGAAACCCTGATTCTCGCCGGGACTTTCCCTGTTCGTTCTGGGCCTAACTCCATTTTTATAGACAAGGCGATCACCATCCTTGCCCCGCCCGGCGGAACGCTTACCTTTAAGCAAGAGTCTGTTTCTTTATTTTATGGCAAAGTGTTTGAGGTACGGGCCGGGGGATCGCTGACTCTGGGCGGGGCTGGGTCCGGCAGCATGGTGTTTGAGGGACAAGCCTCCTACAGCGAGCCCTTTGTTTCAATACTAAAGGACGGTTTCTTTACTATGAATGAGGGCGTTACCATGCAAAACAACACCACTCATAGCGCCATGGCTGCGGCGCTGGAAATCAGGGGAACCGCGGTAATCAACGGCGGGACCATTACAAACTGTTCGGCAAATAAAGGTGGTGATTCAGCGCCAATATACTTAGGTTCTTCTGATGGCGGCATTACCGGCGCCAGCCTTACCATAAATGGCGGGCTTATAACGGGTAACTTCGGGGTTAATTCGGGCGGGAGTATTATGCTAAGGGATGACGCCAATCATTTCCTGGAATGGAACGGCGGAACCATCACCAATAACATCCCGAATCATTACACCCCCCCCGACGGTTACGGCAGTATCTATATCCAGGACGAGTTTCCATTTGATATCCCTAATCATACCCATGACATTGACTTGCACGGCAATACAGCCGATTAGGACGGGTAAGCGAAGCGGGGCCCCCCGGCGGGACGGTATGTCCGCCGGTTTCAGATTATAGAAAGGAAAGAGGGAAACATGAAAACAAAAGCTGTGTTCCGGGCGCTGACGGCGGTATGCTGCGCCGTTTTGGCTGCCGGCTCCTGCGGGAATCCGTGGATGGAGAAGGTGGTGGACCCCCTTTTTGACGAGGGGACCGGCGCGGAACCGGCGCCGGTTCCGGTTCCGGCCTTCGAGGCCTTTTACTTTGACATCGATGGAAAACGTTACGGCACAGGGAGCGGGGCCTTGGCCGGAACGGGGAAGATAAACAAAGCCGCCCTTACCGTTATGGTAATCGTACCTGCGGCAGCCTTTACCAGCCTGCCCGCCCCCGTAACCGCCGCCGGCCCCGCCGGGGCTGTGGTTACCACGGCGGGGGGGACTGATTTTTCCGGGCCCCGGACCTACACGGTAACGGCTAACGGTTTGTCCCGGCCCTATACGGTAACGGTAAAACAAGCCAGTCTCATCGGCGACGGCAGTAACAGCGATGGAGACGCTTTGCGCGCCATGATAGAGGACGCCGCGACCGGCTCTGTCCTGATTCTCGCCGGCAGTTTTGGTATGAATTCTTATGATTCCGTTAATATAGAAAACAAGGCGATCACCATCCTTGCCCCGGCCGGCGGAACGCTTACCCTTAGGGCAACTGAGTATGGTACTGGCAGAATATTTGAGGTAGGGCCTGCGCCTGCTACTTGGGGAAAGCTGACCCTGGGTACCCCGGGCGGGGTTGGGTCCGGCAGCATTGTGTTTGAGGGACGATCCAACTCCGGCGAGCCCTTTGTTAGAGTAAACCAGGGCGGTCACTTTACTATGAATGAGGGCGTTACCATGCGAAACAATCGCAGCTATATGTGGTCCCAGTCTCCGGCGCTGGAAATCAGGGGAACCGCGGTAATCAACGGCGGGACTATTACAAACTGTTCGGCAAATAATAACGATGCCGCTCCGGTATACATAGCTTCTCCTGGCGCCGGCGTTGGCGCCAGCCTTACCATAAATGGCGGGCTTATAACGGGTAATAGCGGGGGTAACGGCGGGAGCATTATGCTAAAGAATGACGCCAATCATTTCCTGGAATGGAACGGCGGAATCATCACCAATAACTCCCCGAATTATTACACCCCCCCCAACGGCTACGGCAGTATCTATATCGAGGGCGCTACTTCACGGCATGACATTGACTTGCACGGCAACATAGCCGATTAGGACGAGTAAGCGAAGCGGGGCCCCCCGGCGGGACGGTATGTCCGCCGGGGCCTCCCCCGAACCTTGCCGTCTCCAATCCCGGCCATGAAGGGTACAGTTAAAGCGTCCCCGCCGCTCCGCCTGAACGGGGCCTTTGCTCAGGGGAACAAGCCATTCCATGGGCCGGATGACTCATTCTGGAGACCGGATGACTCATTCTGGAGACCGGATGGACCATTCTGGAGACCGGATGACTCATTCTGGAGACCGGATGACTCATTCTGGAGACCGGATACGTCATTCTGGAGACCGGATGACTCATTCTGGAGACCGGATGACTCATTCTGGAGACCGGATACGTCATTCTGAGGACCGGATGGACCATTCTGGAGACCGGATAGCTCATTCTGGAGACCGGATACGTCATTCTGAGGACCGGACGGGCTGTTCCGGGGACCGGATAAGGTATGCCGCCCTCAGGGCGGGCCCTTCCGGGGCCGGCGCCTTATGCCGGGGGATGCAAAAGCCCGGCTTATGCGCTGGCCCGTCTTGACCGGGACAGGCCGTCGGCGGCGTCCCGGTAATTGGGGCTGAGTTTAAGCGCCCGCTCGTAGGCTTCGATGGCGGGGGTAAATTCGCCGGAGGCCTCCCGGACCGATCCAAGGCGAAACCACCAGAGGGCTATGTTGGGCTCCAGCCGGACCGCGGTGGTATAGGCTATATCGGCGTGCCGGAATTTCCGCTGGAGCCGGTATATCTCGCCGATGAAAAAGTAGGCCGTGGGGGCCCGCTCGCCCTGGGGCAGGGCGTTGACGTAACGCTGGAAAAAACGCAGGGAACTGGAATAGTTGTCAAGGTAGAAATAGGCTTCCCCCATGGTTTCTACGATCCGGTAATCGCCGGGGTTGATCCGCAGGCCCCGGTCCCCCCAGCTGATTACATCGCCGTATTTACCCTGGCGCTGGAGGGACCAGGTCAGCACGGTGTAGGAATCCATGTTGACGGGGTTCCGGGACAGCTCTTCGGTACAGATTCGCACCGCCTCGTTGTAGTACGCGTTGGCTTCGTCGATTTTGTTCCGGGCTTCCAGGTCCCGGCCAATACGGTAATTCCGCAGGGCATCGGCCCGGAGGGCCTCGCCGGTTTGGGCGGAGAGGGACCACGCGGAAAGGGAAAGGAGGGCGCAAAAAATACAGCGGGAAGCGTTCATGCCGTAACTATGTACCGGAAAAGCTTTTTTAGCAACCGGTTTTTTTGCCGGCGCCGGCGTGTCCCCTCAGCCCGATAAAAGCTCGTTGATTGCCGCCGCGGCCCGCCGGCCCTCTCCCATGGCGAGGATCACCGTGGCGGCCCCCAGAACGATGTCCCCCCCGGCATAGACCCGGTCCAGGGAGGTTTTCTGTTTTTCATCGACGATGATGCGGCCCCTCTTGTCCTTGTCAAGGTTTTCCGTCGTTTTGGCCAGCAGGGGGTTGGATTCGTTCCCCAGGGCGACGATGACGGTGTCGCAGGGAAACACGTACTCGGAGCCCTTGACGGGCACGGGGCTGCGGCGGCCCGATTCGTCCGGCTCCCCCAGCCCGTACTTGAGGAGCTCCATCCCCGTAACCCGGCCCCCCGCATCCCCGAGGAACTGCACGGGATTCCTGAGAAAGTTAAAGATGACGCCCTCTTCCACGGCGTGTTCCACCTCTTCCGCCCTGGCGGGCATTTCTTCCCTGGTCCGGCGGTAGATAAGATGCACCTGCTCCGCCCCCAGCCGCAGGGCCATGCGGGCGGCGTCCATGGCGACATTGCCCCCGCCGATAACCGCGGCGATCCTGGAACGGTACATGGGAGTGGCGGCCCGCCCGGCGTCGTAGGCCTTCATCAGGTTTGCCCGGGTAAGATACTCGTTGGCGCTGAGGACCCCCACCAGGTTTTCTCCGGGGCAGCCCAGGAATTTCGGCAGCCCCGCCCCCACGCCGATAAAGGCCGCATCGTAGCCGTCCTTGTCCAGCAGTTCCCGTACCGTTCTGGTACGGCCCACCAAATAGTTGACGCTGAGTTCCACCCCCATCTTATTGAGGATGTCCACCTCCGCCTGAACAATGGCCTTGGGAAGCCTGAACTCGGGGATGCCGTAAACCATGACCCCGCCGGGCTTGTGGAAGGCCTCGAAGATGGAAACCTGGTGCCCCTCCCGGGCAAGGTCCGCCGCCACCGTAAGCCCCGCGGGGCCGGAACCGATGACGGCCACCTTTTTCCCGGTACCGGCCTTTACCGCCGGAATGGTAACCCGGCGGTTCTCCCGTTCCCAGTCCGCGGCAAAGCGTTCAAGCCTGCCTATGGCTACGGCCTTGTTCACGTCCTTAAGGCTTTTGCCCAGGGTACATTCAAGCTGGCACTGCTTTTCCTGGGGACAGACCCTGCCGCAGACGGCGGGGAGCAGATTGGTTTCTTTGATGATGTCCGCCGCGGCCTTAAAATCCCCCGCCTGGATCGCCGCAATGAAACGGGGGATAGGAACCTGTACGGGACAGCCCTTAACGCAGGGCTCGTTTTTGCAGGCCAGGCAGCGTTCCGCCTCAAGCCGGGCCTGGTTTTCGCCGTAGCCCAGGGCGACTTCGGATACGTTTTTCCCCCGGACCAGCGGGTCCTGGGCGGGCATTTCCTGGGCGGGAATGGCTAACCTGTCCCTGGGAGAAAGCTTCTCCCCCCGCTCCTTCCGTTCCAGCAGGGACTTGAGGGCGGCTTCGGCTTCGGCGTCTAAGGCCGCTTTGGTTTTGATTTGTCCGCTCATACCGTTTCCTTATTAACCGCCCGGCTGTTACCGGCCTGCGGGAATTTCGTGGGGCGTGAGGCCAAGCCCGATATGGCAGTTATGATGATCCGCTTCTTCCCGTTCCTTAAAGGCCCGCATACGGAGCATCATATTTTCAAAATCGACCAGGTGGCCGTCGAACTCGGGGCCGTCAACACAGACAAATTTGGTAACTCCGCCGACGTTAACCCGGCAGCCGCCGCACATGCCCGTTCCGTCAATCATAATAGTGTTGAGGGACACCATGATGGGCACGTTGAATTCGGCGGCAGTCTTGGTACAGAACTTCATCATAATAGGAGGACCTATGGCTACGGCCATGCCGGGCTTGGGATCTGCGGCGCAGTATTCTCTAAGGGGTTCCGTAACCAGGGCCTTTCTGCCGAAGGAGCCGTCGTCGGTAACCACCACGAGCTCGTCCGCATAGCGCCGCATCCGGTCCTCGAAGATCACCAGCTCCCTGTTCCGGGCGCCGGTTATCACCGTAACCCTGTTGCCCGCTCCCTTCATGGCCTGCACAATGGGGAAGAGGGGGGCGACCCCTATGCCGCCGCCCACGCAGATAACGGAGCCGAATTTTTCGATGTGCGTAGGATTCCCCAGGGGGCCCAGGATATTCTCCACGGAATCTCCCGTTTCTTTTACCGCCAGTTTGTGAGTAGTGGCTCCCACGGCCTGAAACACCATGGTTATGGTTCCCGCCCCTTCGTCGGCGTCCGCTATGGTCAGGGGTATCCGTTCCCCCCAGTCGGTATCGATCTGCACTATGACAAACTGCCCCGCCTTCCGGGCCCTTGCAATAAGAGGCGCCTCTACGGTCATCTCGTAGACGCCGGCGGAAAGTTGTTTTTTTGATAGAATTTTGTGCACCAATACCTCCGTAGAATAAAAGGGTTTCAAAAAGCGGTTTTTGAAAATACTTTAGTACTATAGTGGTTTTGAAAGCCGGATACAAGGGCGGAATCTTGGGGTTCGCCGGGTTTGTTAATTAGCAGAGGGGGACAGTTCTTTCAGGACCAGATCCCAGAGCTGTATAAAAGGATCGAGTTC
The DNA here is from genome assembly GCA_031276965.1 of Treponema sp. GTDB lineage: Bacteria > Spirochaetota > Spirochaetia > Treponematales > Breznakiellaceae > JAISMC01. Next base: position 11,347 of record JAISMC010000080.1, on the reverse strand, counting down.
TATCCTTACCCGCTTCAAGAATGAAAGATCCGCCGCCGCGGGCCGTCTGCCTCCGGCGCCGGCGCATTCGGGGAAGTGGGCCCAAAGGTAATCCGCCTCGTCCAGCATGGTCTCCAGTTCCTCCCCGGAGACGGCCTCCGGTCCGGCGGCGCCGCTGAGAATGTCCCGCAGGAAGACAAGGGCCTTCCGTTCCTTTTGCACGAAGGCCGCCATCTCCGGATTGTGTCCCCGGTTTCCCCCGGAAAAAGCGGCTCTCCCGGCGCAGACGGATTCTTTGGATTCAGCCGGAATGGAATCCGGTCCGGGACCGGCGCGGGCCGTGTCCAGCGCATCCAGAGCCTCGTCCATGGAGTATGTTTTGAGGCCCAGGGGCAGTCCCGGTCCGGTAATATCCCGGAGCCGGAGGTCCGCCGCAAATTCCTGTTCAAAGAGGCTGCGATAATTCCGCATCGCCGGATTGCTCCGCACCGGAACCCCGGATTTTGCCGCCGCCGCTGCGGAGCCGGGACTAAAGGCGCCGCCGCTGATAAGACTGCGGAAGCGGTTTTGGGCGGCAAGCAGGGCCAGATGTCCCGGACTGGACCGGGCGTGGGAGGCATCCAGGGTGAAGGAGAAATCGATCCCCGCCAGGATGACGCTGCCCCGGGTAAGCCGCCGGGCCAGCTCCACTGCGGTAAGCCCCACCGATCCCAGGGGGGAAAACGGCTCCGGGAACATGCCGGCGGCCTTAAGCCGGTCAAAGAGGCGCAGCTCTGTCCAGGGGGTAACAAAGAGAAAGAGGCCGCCGCCGGAAAATTCGGCGGCGGCCGGCAGGGCCGAGAGGTCCATGGCCAAAGGAATCTTCCGGGCGCCAAGGCCGATAAAATCCCGGAGGTTCCAGTGCTGGCTTTCCAGGGCCACCGCCAGATCCGGTTCGATGTTCCGGGCCTTGAGGCTGGTAAGGGCGGTATCCACACAGATAATCTTAAAGGGCCGGCGGGAAGGGTCAAGCCGTTCCGCAAAACGGGCGGCACAGCCCTCAAGGACGGCGTCCAGGGAAGGTCCCGCCCCCAGAACCAGGACCGGCCGGCTGCCGTAGTCCAGGTTTTCCGTACTGGCCGCCCCGCCCCCCATGAGGGCAAGATTCCGCAGGGCGTTCCGTATATAGCGGCGCCCCAGTTTAACCAGGGTCATGGCGTTGCCCCACTCCACGGCCATTTCCCGGCGGAGCGCCGCCGCCAGGTTTTCGTAGAGTTCCGGCGCAGACTGCCAGCCCCCGGAGAGGCGCAGCATTTCAAGGCGGCGGAAACGCCGGCTGCCCCAGGAGTCCCTGACAAAACGGCAGAGGGCGGCGGCGTCATTGGTTCTGACGAGCTGCAGCCGGCAGTCTTTCCGCAGCTCCGCCGGCATAGTCTCCAGGGCCAAAGCCATAAGCTGTTCATCCGCCTCAACGCAGAGCACCGCCGAACCGGCGCCGATCCGCTTCAGAAGCCGGGCCAGGCCGTATCCGTAGAGCGGAGAGGGACAGAAATAAAGGGTACGGTTCAAAACAGGCGCCGCATCCGCAGCCCGGTCGGCCTGGCCGGAAGGATCGATTAATGAAAGGAGGGTCTTGCCCCGGTAGGAGACAGAAAAACCCCGGCGGGCAGGAAGCCGCCGGGGCGTTTCATCATTCATTACCCGGAGACCAAAGCTGCCTGAAGAATACGCTTATGAATTGATCATCCAGCTTGCCCGTGTTGGAAAAGAAACTGCGCAGGTGAATGCCGGTAAAATAACTCAGCCAGTAGGTATAAAAATTTTCGACGGAACTTGTTTTATCCGAATCGGGGATAATTTCTTCCCTGGGATAGAACACCATTATATAGTTGTTAACCACCACCGGGGTCGAGGGAGTGTTAAGGGGAGTAGAAAAGGCGGTCCGCCAGAAAATTTCGCTGGTATCGGCGTTGGTCAATTCCTCCACGGAAAAGGAATTCAGGGGGGTAAAGAGGTTATAGTTATAGCCGCCGGAAAAGAAGGTGTTTCCCCCATAGTTAATGGGAAGGGGGCCGAAGCTCCGTTTTTCAAGGCCGCTGTTTGCAAGCGCCGTATCAAAACCTGCTTCCTTCGCATCGGCGGCAAACTCTTCCGCCCGGCTGATAAGCCAGTCCTCCACCCGGCCCCGTTCATGCTCCATATAGTAACTGCGGATCTTCTCCAGGGTATTGGTATCGCCGGTATCCGCCGGATAGGGAGTTTCCTCACATCTAAAGAATCCCCAGCCGTCGGGAACCTTGACGATTCCGCTGTAACCGCCCCTTTGCAGGGAAAGTACCGTCTCCCGCTCCTGGGTGTCGGGAATCTCCTTCACCATCTCGTAGGCCAGCTTAACGCCGGTATCGCCGCCGCTGTCCGCATAATTGTCCTGAGACTGGGTCCGGGCGGCGTCTTCAAAGGTGGTGGTTCCGTTTTGTATGGAAGCGAGAATCTGCCGGGCCTCCCGCTCGCTGGACTTAATGGTGATCATCGAAAAATGGACAACCTTGAACAGATCCGGATTATTCTGTACATAGAGTATCACCTCCGAATCCGGGTAAGCGCTTAGGGGGAAGGCCGCCATATCAAAGCTCCGCTCCGGCCCGGCCATAACGCCGATAAAGGCAGTCTCCCTGGAAGAAACCCTGAGACTGTTGATATCCTCCCGGTACCTGTCTTCGATGATGGCATCCCGTTCCTCCCTCCAAAGGGCTAAACGGGCCGAATTGGAGATTCTGCTGTATCTGGCCTGGGAAAACTTGCCGTTTTCCTGAAATTCGGGCAGCTGGGCTACGGCCTTGTCCACCCTCGCCGCCGCCGGAGCATAGCCCGCCCGCTTCATTTCCAGCAGTATAGCCGTGTGGGCTACGGTTTGTTCAAAGGCCTCGCGCCATATCTGGTAACCCAGGGTAAAGTAATTGCTGTCGTCAACAGTATACCTGGACGCTATTTCTTCCCGGGTTTTAGAAAAATAGTTGCCCGGCACAAAGGTAATGGGGATTTTCTCGTAGGTTCCGAAGGTAAGATCCTCCGCCCCCCCCGCTTCGGGCACAAAGGCGGGAACAAACACAAAGGCCACAACTACAATCACCAGGATGATAATGGTTCCTGCAAAAATAACCGGCCTTTCCTTGAAACGGCGGATAAAATCATCCTTTATGGAACTTTCCGGATGTTTCTTTTGTTTTTTTTCCTTAGAAGTCATGGGCTATCCTTTTCCGGGCAGACGCTGTAAAACCGCCGGCAGCCGGCGGCTGTGATGCAGATTCATCGCGGATCAGGATACCATTTTAGCGGGGAGAGGTCAATGAACTTCCCCGTTTTGACGGCCGTTCCCGGTTTAACGGCGAACGGCGCAGACGGGGAAGTAAGACATTCCGGGCCGGAAGGCTAACCCGTCAGTTCGTTAAGATACATGCCATCCCGGGGTATCCACCGCCGCCAATAGGCAACGGATTCCCTTATATCCTCCAGTACATCCCGTGGAATTGCCGCGGCGCCGGTAAAGAGTTCCAGGGTCATGTAGACAGCGTCACAACGTCCGGGCATTTGCCCTTCCTCCGGCCGGTCATAAGCCGCCTTCAGGGCTGCAAGCACCCGGCCGCCGTCGATAATGCCCCATTGATTCAGTTCCCCTGTAAAGGGCAGATGCGACGAAGTATGGCCGTCGGTTTGCTGGAGATGAATAATAGGACTGTAACATCCCAGTTCCGAAAGCCAGGCATAACAGTTTCCGTCTTTTTCCTCCGCAAAGAGATGGGGGATACGATCCAGTTCGGCGGCAAGCTCCCCGGCGGCGCCCGCTTCGGCCAGGGCAAAAGCCCGGTCACTTCCAAGCCAAAGGCCCCGGGGAAGCGGGTTCTGTCCGGCGGAAGAAACGGTTTTGATATTCCGTACCATGTCTTCCGGGGGCCTTTGAAATTTAGTGTGATGATGCCCCAAATCTTCGGTAAAATAAAAGGGACGGCCGCTTTCTTTGGTAACTCTGCGCAGGAGCGTTTTGGTCTGAGCCATGGTCCAGGGATACTGGTGTGGGGAATACATCTGTTCTATCCCCAGGACGCCGCATCCGCAGGAAGAGGCAAATTGATTTAACTCAACAAGCCCCCGGCGTAACAGGCCGGCCATTTCCTCATACCGGTCCGCATTCTGAAGCGTTTCATGGGGAAAGGCGTGGGCAAAAAAACCAAGCCCGGCGTGAAGCCGCGCTGCGCCTGTAATCATCGGCTTAAACCATTCGTCGATCATGCGCCTGCGGACCCGTAAATCCGTATGGGTAAGCCCCAGGGTGGTATAAGTACCGTGGCCCGAATAAAGATTTGCGATGCAAATTCCCGCCGAGGCCGCCGCTTTCTCCACCGCCGGTATCCAGTCCGAGAGATACCCGGCGCCCATATAGAGCGGATCCAGCTCGGTATCCGCACTGGCCTCTGCATAGTTTACGCCCAATTGGGCAATCAGGCTGCACCATTCTTCCGGCCGGGTCCATCGTTTATAAGCAAAACAATTGTCTATAGCAAGGTAGATGCGCGGATACGTCTTTCCCTCCATAAAAAAACCAGTGGTTATCCGGAAATTGCAGTTTCCGGATAAATCCAGTATACAGAGGAAAAATGAAAGAAAATATCCCCGCCGGCATGATGCGTCCGTTTGTAGAGTTGACAGGGGATGATGCAAAATATTGACAACTAAACATCAAACAAGTAAATTTTTCCTATGACTGAAGAAACTGTACGCGAACCGGAAATGGGCTTGACCCTTGAGAAGGTCTGGGCCATGTTCCAGGAAACGGACCGTAAAATGCAGGAGATAATGCAGGAAACGGACCGGAAGATCAGCAGGCTGGGCAGCCGTATCGGCGATTTGGTGGAAGAATTGATCGTTCCCAATATTCTGGAAAAGTTCAATAAGCTGGGTTATGTTTTCGGGAAGGCGGCCCCTAATGTACGTTACAGGGATTCGCGGGGTGTGTATATTACCGAAGCCGACATTCTGCTGGAAAACGGGGATACGGCTCTGGCGGTGGAGGTAAAGACAAACCTGACGGATAACGATTGCGGGATCACCTGCAGCGGATGGAAAAATTGCGGCGTTATGCCGATGAGCATCAGGATAAGCGGAAACTGCTGGGAGCGGCGGCGGGGGCAATAAGCCCGGAAGAGGTAAGGGACTTTGCCGTTAAAAGCGGTTTCTTTGTACTGGAACAATCGGGGGATACGGTAAAGATCAGCGTCCCCGAAGGGTTTAAGCCCCGGGAGTGGTGACGGCCCCGGCATTATCCGGCGGCATTGCCGGTAAGCTGTGCCGGATCCGGCCCCCGGCCGTCCCGGGTGGTGAAGCCCGGGGCCGGAACCCGCCGGGGAACCGTTCCCGCCGAAGCGGAACCTGAACGGTATCCCGTATTTCCCCCCTATGGGGAAACGAATATCCGCTTACCTACCGGTAGCCGGCAAGGGCGGTGTTGTAGATATCCTCAATAAGCCGGAGGCCCCCGCTGTAGCCGGCGTAGCCTGTGGTCATAACCAGCCGGTAGGGTGAAGGCAGGGCGGCGGACAGGAAATCGCAGCCCTTCTTCCGGGCCAGGTCCTTGTCCCAGCCGCTGCCGATGATGAGCCCCCGGCCTTCGTGGTCCGCCGCCGCTATTGCCGCCTGGGCCAGGCCCGCGTCATGTTGGAACTCAACGGGGATGGTCCGCTTTGCGGAAAATCCGGCAGCGGTTTTCAGGATTTCCTCCCGGAAAGGCTCGGGGGTGTTGTCAGCAATAAAAAGCTCCTTGGGAACGAGGCCCGCTTCGTTAAGGAGGAATGCCGTCATGCCCAGCACATAACTTGCGTCGTGGATGATGTGCATCCAGGAGGGAAGACCATAACGGAATTCCAGCAGGAAGGTGGCGAGGTTGTCGATTTCCTCGTAAAAGACCTGTTCCTCCTGTTTGATAAACGCCTCGGCGCGGCCGCCGTCGAGTTCCGCGCCCTGTGTCCCGGCATAAGCCGCAAGTCCCCGGAGAAACCGGGTGGTTTCATTGCCGCCTATGGGCAGGTAGGGAAACCGGAAAAAAGGCTGGCCGTAGGTCTCTTCCAGGTACTGTACGATGGGCAAGCCGAACCAGGGGGACACCAATATGTTGAAGGCCGCTTTGGGGATCTCCTTCCATTCTTCAACGCCCCGTGAACGGGGGCCGAAGAGGATGTTGACCTTGAGGCCTATTCCTTCGACAAGGCGCTTCAACTCTTCCAGATTGCCCTTCCAGAATTGATCCTGATAGGGGATGGACGCAAAGAGATTTACCAGCCGCCCGTCCTTCGCCTGTTCCGCCGGGGCAAAGCGGGCAACGTACTGTTTCAAAATCGCCTTGACGATCTCGCTGTGGGCTTCATAGTTGCTGTACTTGAAACCGGGGGTATCGGCAAAGACGATGGGCTTCCCCTCGCCGGCGAATTTTTTCACGATACTGTCGATGTCGTCCCCCACGATGGCGGAGGTACAGCCGGGCAAAACCACTTGAAGGTCGCTTTTCAGTATTCGGTAGGAATTGGCAATCAGCCCGGCTAATTTGTTTTCCCCGCCGAACACCACATCGGATTCGGTAAAGTTGGTACACGGCGCGGTACCGCCTCCGGAATAGCCCCGGGAACGTTCAAAAAAACCGGCGGTCATGCTGCCGCAGCCCGGCCCCGAGTGGAGTATGGGAATCGCCCGGGGAATGGCTACCACGGTCTGCATGGCGCCGATGGCGCACATGTAGCGCTGCTGTTCAATATGCTCTGACATGCGCGCCGTCTTCCAGGAAAGCGAAGGGATCCTGCGCCAGCCACCATTCGGTATAAGGATTGATGGCGTGCTTTGCAAGATTCTTCACAAATTCGTCGTTTTCGATTGTTTCAAGGATACGTTTTCCGTAACCGGCGATTCCCTCGTAGCCCATGCCGAAATGTTCGTCCCCGATTAAAAGCGACGGTATGCCGTATTTGGCGCCCCAGAGGGTCATGCCCCCATGCCGGGCCAGGAGTATGTCGGGCCGGACCCTGTTAAGGATGTTGGCCAGTTCAAATTCCTGCTTGTTGCAGACATTGTAGCCCCTGATCTCGTCGGCGTAATCCTTCACCACATTCTGCAGGGTGTCGGCGGATTCGGCGCCGTTGTCGTAGACCGGATCGTGGTGGAAGATGGCGGCCCCCAGGGGCTTCATCCCCAGTTCCTGCAGCAGGCCCAAAAGGGAATGGCCGTGGGAGGCCCCGGCGGTAACATAGGCGGTCCTGCCGGAAAGTTTTTCCCGCAGTGTTTCTATGTCCGGGAGCCACCGTTCCCGCTCTTCACGGAGAAAAAGCTCCGCCGCCTCTTCCCGGCCCGTCAGGCGGCCCAATTCCCGGAACCAGCGTTCGGTCTGGGCGATGCCGTAGGGGGCGGACACCTTTATTTCCGGTACGCCGAATTCCTGTTCCAGGGCGGCCCCCAGGTAGGACCCCAGGGTCGCGCAGATCTGGATGGTAAGGGCCGCTTCGGAGGACGAAGCGATTTGGGCCACCGTAGCGTAGGGGGTAAGGTAATTGACCCGGAGGCCCAGCCGTTTGAACCAGCGGCTGAATACATCGGTACCCCAGAAGTTGACGATGTTAACCAGGTCCTCCTGTTTTTTTACCGGTTTTTTGATCAGCTTCCGGGCAATGCCGTGGTAGCCCGAATCAAAGCCGCTGGTCCATATCTTCGAGCGGAAGCCCTCGCAGAATATGGCCCCCACGGGGATGCCGATTTCTTCTTCCGCCTCCCCGGCAATACCTTCTACATCGTCCCCGATGATGCCGGAGGCGCAGGTGGTGATAATAAATATGGCCGCCGGTTTTACCCGCCGGTACACATCACGGATCGTTCCGGCAAGTTTCTGCCCCGCCCCGTAGACCGTATCCCTTTCGTTTACATTAGTGGTAAAGATACGGCGCTGTTCCGGATTGTCCACATTCCGGTGTATGCCATTTACCTGATAGGTAAAGGCGAATTCGTGGAGGCATCCGGCGCAGCCCACCGGTCCGTGGCTTATCACCGCCGCATCACGGATCAGAACGACGGTACAGGCCGCATTGGAGGTGGAACAGCCCATACACTGGCTGAAGCTGCGGCTCCTGTCCCGCAGGGTCCCCCGCCGGGCGCAGCTTACCAGATCCCCGGCGCTTCCTACATAGCCGGTGATGGACCCGAGCCGCGTTTCCCGTACCGGAGCCTGCGTGGCCCTCAGGTTAATTTCACTCATGGTTTCTCCGTTTAATTAGTGTCTGTTTATAATGTGAACAGACATTATGGTAATACGATTTTCTCCCAGGGGTAAGAAAACCTCTAAAAACTGAAGTTTTTAGAGGTTCCCATTAATTAAAGGCCTTCACAAAGGCCTGATCAAGATCGGCGATGATGTCCCCGGCGTCCTCCAGCCCTGCGGAGATACGGATAAGGTTTTGGGGAATATCCGCAAACTGCTGTTCCTCCGGGGTAAGCTCCCCGTGAGTGGTCCGGGGGGAATTGACGATAAGGGTTCTGGCGTCTCCCACATTTACATGGTAACTCAACAGTTCAATGGCATTGAGGAATTTGTCCCCCTGTTCCTGAGTTCCCTTGAAACCGAAGGACAGCACCGAACCGGGACCTTTGGGGAAATACTTCTTCGCCAGGGTATAGTTGGGATCGGATCTTAGCCCCGGATACTTTACCCATTCCACCCGGGGATGTTTTTCCAGATACTCCGCAATTTTTTGGGCGTTGGCAACTTGTTTTGCCACCCGCTCCGAAAGGGTCTCAAGGCCGATGAGGGCAAGGTAGGCGTCGAAGGGCCCCAGGGCCGCGCCGAAGTAGTTGAGGTACACCAGGCGGATGCGGGTAACGAAGGGCGCATCGGGAAAGGTTTCCAGAAAACCCCGTTTACGGTCCGTTTCCCTGTCGCGGAGTACATATTCGGGCTGTATTAGTTGGGGGAATTTGCCGTTGTCCCAGGGAAAATCCCCCGCCTCCACCACAAGCCCGGCGATAAGGTTCCCGTGGCCGTTCAGGGCTTTGGTGGCCGAATACAGCACCAGATCCGCCCCGTAATTAATGGGATTGAGAAGATAGGGAGTACCAAAGGTATTGTCCACCACCAGGGGAATACCGTGTTTGTGCGCCAGGGCGGCCAGGACCTCCAGGTCCGCCACGACACCGGTGGGGTTGCTGACGGATTCCACAAAGATCGCTCTGGTGTCTTCTTTAATATTTGTCTCCAGTTTTGCCGGATCGTTAAAGTTGGGAGAAAAGTCAAGGTGAATATTGAAACTGGGGTACAGCCGGCCAAAACTGTCGAAGCTGCCGCCGTAGAGGTACGGGGTGGTGAGAATGCGCCCGCCCCCTTCCGCAAGGTTGAGCAGGGTGTAGGATATGGCCGCCATGCCCGACCCCAGGCCCAGCGCCGCCTTCCCGCCGTCCAGCGCCGCCACCCGCTGTTCCAGCACGTCCACGGTGGGGTTGTTCACCCTGGTGTAGAGGAAGCCCGCCTCGGTAAAGGCAAAGAGACTGTCCGCATTTTTGGTGTCCCGGAATTCGTAGGCGGTGGTTTGATAGATGGGCACCTGTACCGACTGCCGGTGTTCCGCGGGATTGTAACCCGCCCGAATTTTCAATGTGTCAAAATGATAAGCCATAAAAACCTCCTTTTTAGGCCATGAAGCTGTTCCAAGACCAATCGGGCTTTGGAACAGGCTCTATATGTTATATTCAGGCTGGGGCCTGGAAATAACCAAATGCAATTCCTCAAGAATCGTCCTGCGCAGGGCGATAAAGTCATCGCTGTTCCGGTTCCCTGCGGAATTAAGACGAACCTTGACAATACGGACGATACGGCCGGGCCGGGGGGTCATAATCACGATACGGCCGCTCAGGGCTATCGCCTCGTCCACGTCATGGGTAACCATGACCATGGTGGCCCCGGTTTTTTTCCACATCCCTATAAGCTGCGCCTGGAGTTCTATCCGTTTAAAGGCGTCCAGGGCCCCCAGAGGTTCGTCCAGGAGCAGTACCTTGGGCTCGTTAATGAGGGATCGGATGATGGCAACCCGCTGGGCCATGCCCCCGGATATTTCATGGGGATAGGCCCTTTCAAAACCGTCAAGGCCGATCATGTTGATGAAGTCCTGCACCCTGTTTTTATTTTCTGAAAAGATCTTCCGGGCTCTCAGACCCAGGGCCACATTGTCGTACACCGTGGCCCAGGGGAACAGGGCGGCCTGCTGAAAAATATAGCCCCGCTCATAACTTGGACCCCGTATCTCCTGGCCGTCAATGGAGAGGGTTCCCTCCTCGGGCCGGTCAAGGCCGGCGATGAGGCGCAGCAGCGTTGTTTTGCCGCAGCCCGACGGACCGATGATCGAAATAAATTCCCCTTCCTCTATGTCAAGGTTAACCGCCTTCAGGGCATAGACCGGATTGCCGCCGGTATCCCGGTATATCCTTGTAACATTCTTTACGTTTATTAAAACACTCATCTTATGATCCCCCTCTGCCAGCGCAGCGCCGAGCGGCGTATCACATTTATCAGCGCGAGGATCAGGGCAAACTCAACGGCGATGATGATGATGGCGCCGTATACTTTTGAATAGGCGCCCCAGCCCTTGGCCCAGTTGATGTAAAAACCCAGGCCCGCCTTGGCTCCCACCATCTCCGAAACGATCAGGGTGGTAAAAGAAAAGGCGCAGGCGGTCATAACGCCGGTAAACACGCTGGGCATAGCGTTGGGTATGGCCACATGAAAGAGGAGAAAGCGGTTGTCCGCCCCCAGGGTCCTGGCGGCTTCAAAATAGCTTTTCGGGGTGGCGATGATCCCCGCGGCCATCATGGAGGAAACCGGAAACCAGGAAGAAATGAAAATGAGAAACATGCCGGTGGTAAAACTGTTGGGAAAAACCAGGAGGGCTATGGGCAGCCAGGCCACAGCGGGGATGATGCCGGTTACCCGGATCACCGGCGAAAGCCAATAGTCCCACTGCCGGTACCAGCCGATAAGTATCCCCGTGGCAAGGCCCAGAACCGTGCCGGTAACAAGCCCGGCAAAGAAGAGCCGCATGGAGTAGAAGGTACTCCGCAGGAGAAGGACACGGTCCTGAAACATGACATTGACGATCTCCGCCATGCTGGGAAAATAGGGCAAGGGCAGGAGGGCGCTTTTCGAGGTGAGGAGGTCCCACAGGGTCAAAGCCGTTCCGCAGGCAAAGAGAAACTGCGCCTTGTGGTACAGCTTCTTGCGGAACGCCGGATTTCCGGGGGCCGCAAGATACGATACCAAAAGCGACAGCAGTAATACACCGATAACAACCCGGTAAGGAGGAGAACTTACCGGCTG
>JAISMC010000055.1 GCA_031276965.1 Treponema sp. | reverse complement strand
TCGAAGACGATCTTCTCCTTCCGCCGCCGGGTAAAGCGGTAGTGCTGCAGCCCCTTCCCGCCGGCGGGCGGCTTCAGCAGGTAGTGCTTGTCCGAGGCCGCCTGTTCCAGCGTGGCCCCGCCGGGGGGCATAATCCCCATGTAGATCGAATAGCCGTAGTCGCTCCGGGGGTCCAGTTCCTGCGTCCCCGCCAGGGGCCCCAGATGGAGCATCATCGCGTGGGGCCCGCCGGGGTAGCTGAGAGCCGCCGCGGGCACCCCGTCCGGCGCGGGCGTGGGCGTGGGGTGCGGGTCCTTCTCCCGGAAGCCCAGGACCGCCCAGTCCCCTTCGGTCAAGGGGGGCATCTTGAAGTACCGGTCCCGGAAGAACCGCATCTTCGCCTCCAGAACCTTGAAGGCCCCCCGGCACTCCACGGTGATAACGTGGGTCCGCTCCGCCTTGTCCATGGCCTTCTGCAGGAGTTCCCGGGCCGCGTCGTACAGGTTGGCCAGCTCGGTAAACTGCTCCTGGGGCACGCCCCAGGCCGTCCGCCTTGCCGCGGTCAGGTACTCGATCCAAATCCGGTTCATCTCCAGAATTAAGGTCCGGGGACCCGGCATCCAGTCGCTTGTCTCCGCCATAGTCATCCTCCTCTTCGTATCGAAATGCCGGAACCGGACGCCGTAACGCTAAAGTCCGGCCTTGTAACGCCAGAGTCCGGCCTTGTAACGCCAGAGTCCGGCCTTGTAACGCCAGGGTCCGGCGTTGTAACGCCAGGGTCCGGCGTTGTAACGCCAGGGTCTGGCGTTGTAACGCCAAGGTCCGGCGTTGTAACGCCAGAGTCCGGCGTTGTAACGCCAGGGTCCGGCGTTGTAACGCCAAGGTCTGGCGTTGTAACGCCAAGGTCTGGCGTTGTAACGCCAAGGTCTGGCGTTGTAACGCCAAGGTCTGGCGTTATAACGCCAGAGTCCGCCGTTGAGATGTACGTTATATACGGAACGCTTACAGGAAAGAAACGCCGGCTACGCGCCCCGCGTGGGGGGGGGGGGGGGGGGGGTAATTCTTTACTATAAAAGGAATAACGATACGCTGCGCTAAAGCCTTTTTTACGCCGCCGGCATGACTGCCGCCGCCGCTTACCGCCGTTTGAAGCATGGGAATAGTGTACTATGGCCGGAGCAAAAGGGCAAGGTTTACGGCGTTTTTTTTAGTTCAAAGACTTCGTCAAGCTTCCTCAGCAGAGAAATATACACCGCCACCCCAAAAAGGACAAAGGCCGCCGCCGCCCCTATCTGCCATACCGCCTGGGTGCGGATCCATGCGGTAATGCTGTCCGCCTCCAGATCGCAGCCGGCAATCCCTACCAGCCGGCCGGAGGAATTCAGGATGGGGGCATAGACGGAGAGGGTGGTTCCCCAGGTTTCATTCTGATCGATGGTACCCACCGTGGTTTTCTTTGTCCGTACCGTTTCCATAAAGGCGGCGTCATAGGAGCCGATGTCTTCCTCCGTTCCCAGGGGCGAAAAATTGTCCGCATCCTCCGGCGGCGCGCTGCCGTCAATGATATACCGGAATACGGCGCCCTCCGCCGGGGCCATGGTATAGAGGTACAGGCAGTTTACGCGCTCCTTAATCTCCAGCATCTTAAGCCTGGTCTCTTCATAGAAGGGGTCCTGCGGGTCCAGGGACTTGGCCAAAGCTTCGAATCTATCGCCGTCAATCATACCGGCCGCCTGGCTTACCGCGGGAAGGGCAATGCGGGAACAGACAAAGCGGATTACGGTATTGATCTGCAGCACCGAGGTAATGATAAACACGCCGAAAACGGCGACAAAAAAGAATATAAAAAAGAGGGTCAGGCGGAATCTCAGGGAAGCCAATTCCCGGCTTCTGATTGCCGCTTCATCAAGTGCCATGCCGTTTCTCCCCGCCGCCTAGGAGCCTGTTACGCTTCGTGGATTTTTTGCATTCATGCAAAAATCCCGATTACCGGGCTCCTTTGGCAGTTTGCAAGGTATAAAAATTCACGAAAGCGAATTTTTACGCAATTTATGCGCGAAGCGCAACAAACTGCTAGGACGCTTTGTTTACCGCCGGAGCCGTTTCCAGGGGAATAACAATGGTAAAGGTCGTGCCCTTCCCCGCTTCGCTCTGCAGTTTGATGGTACCGTGCAGGTCCCGGATCCGTTCCCGCACCAGATTAAGCCCTATGCCGCGGCCCGCATAGACATCCGCCTCTTCGGCGGTGCTGAATCCGGGCAGAAAAAGCGCCTTGAGCAGCTGATTCTTGTCCTGGGCTTCCTTGGGGCTCCGGAACAGGCGGAGGCTTTCGGCCTTTTTGCGGATCTTGTCAAAATCAAGCCCCCGGCCGTCGTCGGAAAATTTGATGCGGATCTTGTTGTCAAAATACTTGATGGAAAGCTTGATAAACCCTTCCTTGTCCTTGCCCGCCGCTTCCCGGTCTTCCGGCGCTTCAATGCCGTGGTACACGGAGTTGCGGACCAGCTGGGTCAGCACTTCCTTGATTATCCGCCGGGGGCCGTACTCAAGCACCATCCCGTCAAGGTCCTCCAGGACAAAACGGACCTTCTTGTTCATGGCGGCGGCGGCCTTTTCGCAGGCCTTGGCCAGGGTTTCCACCAAAACATACCGGTCCTGCCGCCGGCTGTCCCCGGCCGCCACCTTAAAGGACTGAATCTTTTCGATGGTTTCCTTAAATTTGTCCTTTTCCTGCATGATCCTCTCAAGTTCCACCGTAACGTGCAGTACATCCTCAAAGGGTATCGCTTCCTGCTCCCGGATGTTCTTTATCTTTGTTTCCAACCCGTGGAGCTTGCCGCTGAAATTTTCCAGCCCCAGAATAAGGGCGTTCGATTTGATGGCATGAACGGACTGATACATCTCTACCATGGCGTCCTTGGCGGAGAGTTTCTTGTCCTTCAGGATGGTATTGATCCGGTTAAATTCATACTCCGTATCTTCGATAAAATCGCCGAAAACCCTGGGCTCCACCTGAATAACCTGGAACAGGGCCCGCATTTCCTCTTCCCGCTTGCCCTCTTCTTCCGAAAGCTGCTGCTGAAGCAGTTTTGCGGCGGTAATATCCTCCAGGGACCCCAGGATGAAAAATTTGCCCTGGCCCCGGTCCACGGTGGTAAAACTGGTACGGAGGATCTTCTCCGTACCGGAAAATTCATTAACGTAGGTAAATTCGGAGATGGGATTTATCTCTTCCAGCATCTTGGGGTCGAAGGAACGGCCGATAACCATGCCGAAATAATCCTCCAGGGTATCCCGTTCCTTTGCCTTGATCGAGGCGGACAAGAGGCTGGTAAACCTTGTGCCCCGCAGTTCATCCTGTTCAAGAATGTTTTCCATGGCCTTTGAATAGGCCGGCTGAATAACATAGTTCTTGTCCATGAGGAAAATGCCTACCTTCAGGTTGTCCTTCATGGCGGCTATTTCGTCCCGTTCGGTCTTTAATTCCGCCATAAGCTGCCTGCCCCACCGGTCTTTAAGGATACGGATCTGCTCATACACAATGGTCAGCACCACCACCAGGACATATACGGCGATAAACCGGAAGGCCACGGGAAGCATATAGCTGAAGCCCGCCAGGCCGGGGATGATGGTAAAGACCATTACCGCAGTCAGGAGCAGTCCCGAAAGAATGGAGCCCACATACAGACCCAGAATAAAAATAGCGATAAGGGGATAGGAATAGATCCATAGTCCGGCAAAGCCCCGTTCCCCGCCGCTTAAAACCAGCAAGCCGCAGAGCGCCCCAAAGAGGCCGATGGGAATTATGGCGGCGGTAACAAAGGATACCCTGGTCCTCAGGACGAAAAGATCGAGGGCGCATATCAACCCTACCATCAGATCGATAATTCCCCGCACGGGATTGCCGCTCAGTATAACGGTGCTTCCGAAGATGATTAGAAAGGAGGCCCCCATCATCAGGGCAATGTTGTAGATAACATAACGGACCATCTCGTCTATTACCGCTTCATCCCGGGGGTTTTCAAATTTATCGCTTGACAGAAACCGCAGCAGCCTGTCGTTCCTCTCCGCCATTTCAGGCTCCCTTGACCGACTCTATCGCTACTGAAAGGATAAAAGTACTATTTTCAAAAGCCTTGAAGGGTATACAGATGATCCGGGCCTGATTATTGGGCCACTTGATAGCATGCTCTTTCCCCTGAACAATGGTCGGCAGGGAGATAACCAGCCGGAAGCTTTCCTCCAGGCCCTTTTTGGCATTCCCCGCAATAATGTTGACAATTTCCCCAATGGCGTCTACCACTTCGTCGTCCAGATCCTTGTGCTCGCTGCCGGTGAGCAGTCCCGTAATCTTGACCGCCAGCTCCTTCTTCATGGAGATAACCACCGCCCCCCGGGCTTCGCCGGTAAGTCCGATTACCGCGGAAATATCCCAGTCGTAAACCGCTTCTTTCTCCGCAAAATGGGGCCGTTCGGCGCCGAGATCGACTCCGACAAAGTCTTTAAAAACGCTGACACATACGTCCACAAAGGGCTGAATATACCGTTCCATGTTTTACCTCACCTACAGAGTAACTTTTGATAATTTTTCGGCGAATATTTTTTCATTCACCGGCTTGACAATATAATCGGTGGCCCCGTTTTTCAAAGCCTCAATGACATTATACTTCGCCGCTTCGCTGGTAACCATAATTACGGGCAATTCTTTGTAAACATCCATGGCCCTGACTTTTTTAAGAAAATCAAGGCCCGACAGTTCCGGCATATTCCAGTCCAGAAGCACCAAATCTATCTTCTGACTTTCCAGTTGGCGCAGCGCCTCATTGCCGTTGCCGGCTTCCACAAATTGACAGGGAATATGCATCTGGGAAAAGGTATTTTTCACTATATTCCGCATGATTCGGGAATCATCAACCACAAGCACTGTTTTCATATTTTTTTTCTCCTTACGGGCGGTTTTAGCATAGCCTTTAACGGGTCATTATGACAAGCATGTTACTTTAAAGGGCTTACTGCGGGTTCAAAAAATACAACTCTGTTTCTGCCGGCTTTTTTTGCTTCATAGAGAGCTTTATCGGCGTTGCTGATAAGCTGCCGTATATAATTTTCATCCGGGGGGCCGCCTTCGTCCATCGCTTCGGCAACGCCGAAGCTTGCCGTCAGGGGGATCTGGCCGCCATCGATTTTGACCGGACTGGCGGCCAGGGCCTCCCTGATCCGTTCCGCAATGGCTATCCCCGTGGATCTGTCCGCATTATTAAAGAGGAAGATGAATTCCTCCCCCCCGTAACGGCCCATAAAATCGGGCTTCCGCAGGGAAGCGGCCATAATGCTGACGGTATGGCGCAGGGCCTCGTCCCCCGCTAAATGGCCGTAGGTATCGTTGAAATGCTTAAAATGATCGATGTCCATGATAACCATACAGCAGGGGACGCGGCGTTCCACGGCAACGCTAAGTTCCGCCATGGCCCGGTCAATAAAGGAGCGGCGGTTCAGCGCTCCCGTAAGAGGATCGTGGCTGGCAAGAAATTTAAACCGGGATTCGCTTTCCTGAAGGGCCTCTACCGCGGAATTCCGCAGATCCACTTCGTTTCTGAGGTTGTTGGTCAGGGCGGTAAGGGCTTCTTCCTTCCTCTTCAACATGTTCAAGGTTGTATCAAGCTGACATACCATGTTGTTAAAGGCGGTAGAGAATTCTCCCATAAACTGAACCCGCTGGTTAAAATCCCCCTGTTCCACCATCTTTACCTGCCAGATCATGTGCCGCAGGTGGGCCTGAAGAGACTTGAGACAGCCGGGAATAATGCCCCGGACCTTAATCTCCGGAGAGAGATCCCCCGAAGAAAAAGCATAAACCACTTCCCGGATGGCCTTTAGATCGGTATGAATCTCTTGCAATACAGGATTCTCCGCCAAAGACCCTTCAAGCTTCGGAATAGTATTATCCTTAAGAAGCCTTTTTATATGATCCAGGGCCTGCTGCTCCCGTTCTTCCATCGTTTTATAGTATTAGGAGGCTTTTCCTTTTGCCTCGAACCTGCAGGTCCTTGAACCGGTGCACCAGCAGTCGATTTCCCGCACATCAAACCCTTTGCCGCTGAAGGATTCCAAAATTCCCTGAATAAACCCCTCGTCGTAGACGCAGATTACGTCGGAAGTATCGGGAAGGCCGGAACAATCCAGGTCTTCGTCAACGGTAAAGATAAAGTGCCCTCCATCGGCGGCGGCGTCTTCCACCCGGAAAATGCCGATGCCGAAGCGGTTAAAGGATTCCTGTATCTTATTAGCCAGGGAAGCCACATCGGAGGCATCGAAGAGGAACTTTTCAAAGAAGGATTTCCCCGCCAAAACTCCGGCCTCCCGGAAAATCGTATCCGCCGCATCGGTACCGTACCTTTGCTCCAGAACATCCCGCAGGGTAAACTGAAAGAGCCGGTAGGTCTCTATCCTGGTATTGGGACCAAGACTTGGACGGGCAATCTGCATATCCGCCCCGATGGTATTCTCCCACGAAAATTTATACTTGCGCCGATCCTCTGTCATAACATACCTCCAAAAATTTTGTTCATTTTACCCCATATCCAGGTTTTTTACTAGTATTTTCCGGCAGGGCAGGATATGACTATAGCATGAATGAATTTGTCCACCTCCATGTCCATTCCGACTTTTCCCTCCAGGATGCCGCCGTTACTGTCCAGAGCCTGGCGGACCGGGCGGAGGAACTGGGGATGAAGTACCTGGCCCTGACGGACCACGGCAATATGTTCGGGGTCATGGACTTTCTGGCGGCCTGCAAAGAAACCGCCGGGGAGGACGGAAAGCATGTAAGGCGCAAAAATCCCATCCATCCCATTATCGGCTGCGAGGTTTATGTGGCCTCCGGTTCCCGGTTCAATAAAAAGTATACCCAGGACAAATCCAAGTACTTCCACCTTGTCCTTTTAGCCTCCAGCAGGCAGGGGTACTTCAACCTGGTCAAACTCTGCTCCTGTGCCTATACCGAAGGCTTCTATACCCGGCCCAGGGTCGATGATGAACTGCTGCAGGAGTACCACGAGGGCCTGATAGCCCTTTCCGCCTGCGTCGCCGGGGAAATTCCCCGGCTTATAGGAGAGGGTAAAACGGCGGAGGCGGAGGATAAGGCCCGGTTTTACCGGGATCTCTTTGGGGAGGACAATTTCTATCTGGAAATCCAGGATCACGGCATCCCCGCGGACATACTGAAGGGTTCCCTGTCCCAGCGGGAAATAAACGAGGTTATCGCCGGCATTTCCCGGCGTACCGGCATTCCCCTGGTCGCCACCAACGATGTGCATTATCTTAAACAGGAAGACGCCATAGCCCACGACATACTCCTCTGTATCGGAACCGCCCAGCTCCGGGGCGACGAAAAACGGAAAAAAAAATACTTTGGCGACCAGTTCTACCTTAAAAACGGAGACGAAATGGCCGCCCTCTTCCCCGGATACCCCGAGGCCATTGCCAATACGGTAAAAATAGCGGAACGCTGCGTTACGGACATACCTGCAATTGACGTTAAGGATCTGCCCAAATTTCTGCCGGAATTTGAAATTCCCCCGGACTTTGCCGGCGCCGATGCGTACCTCAGGCATCTTGCCATGGAGGGCCTTAAAAAACGCTATCCCGGTATGAACGAAACCGCGGTAAAACGGGCGGAATACGAGCTGGACGTGATCATCCAGATGGGCTTTACCGGCTACTTCCTCATTGTGGAGGACTTTATCAACTGGGCCAAAGCCCAGGGTATCTCCGTAGGCCCCGGCCGCGGTTCCGGGGCGGGATCCATCGTGGCCTACGCCCTCAGAATCACCGACATCGACCCCCTCAAGTACGATCTGCTCTTTGAACGCTTCCTCAACCCGGAACGGATATCCATGCCCGACTTTGACGTGGATTTCTGCAATGAACGCCGTGAGGAGGTGATACGCTATGTTACCGGCAAGTACGGCAAGGAACGGGTGGGCCAAATCATCACCTTTGGAACTTTAAAATCCAAGGCGGTAATCAAAGATGTGGCCCGGGTCCTGGGTATCAGCATCCCCGAATCGGAGATGATCACCAAGCTTATCCCCGGCGATCCCAAAATAACCCTGGCAAAGGCCTTCGAGGGGGAACCCAAACTGCGGGATCTGGAAAAGGATCCCCGGTACACGGAACTCTTCTTCCTGGCCCGGAAGCTTGAGGGCCTGCACCGCCACGCCAGTATCCATGCCGCAGGGGTGGTAATCGGCAAATCCGCGCTGGACAACTACGTGCCCCTCTACCGGGACCCCAAAACCGGGGGCGTGGCTACCCAGTACACCAAGGATCACCTGGAACAGTGCGGCCTGGTCAAGATGGACTTTCTGGGCCTTAAAACCCTGGACGTAATCAAGCATACCGAAGAATTGATCCGCCGCCGGGGCGGCAGGTACGCCGCCTTCAGCATCGAAGAGATCAGCGAAAGCGGCACCCCCGAAGCCGGGGCGGTCTTCAAAATGCTGGGCGAGGGGAAGAGTTTCGAGGTATTCCAGTTTGAATCCGAGGGGATGCAGAATATCCTAAGGCAGGCCGAACCGGGAACCATCGGGGATCTTATCGCCCTGAACGCCCTATACCGGCCCGGTCCCATGGACAATATCTCCCAGTACATTGAATCAAAGCATGGCCGCCGGGCCGTCGCCTATCCCGATCCCTGTCTTGAAAGCATCCTTAAAGAAACCTACGGGGTCATTGTCTATCAGGAACAGGTTATGCAGGTGGCCCAGCGTATTGCGGGGTTTACCCTTGGCCATGCGGACGAACTGCGCCGGGCCATGGGAAAGAAAAACATGGAGAAGATGGTCAAGGAGAAGGAACAGTTTATCTCCGGCGCCGTGGAACGGGGCTTTAAGAGGGAGCTGGCGGACAAGATCTTTGAAATCCTGGTTCCCTTTGCAGGTTACGGCTTTAATAAAAGCCATGCCGCGGCCTATTCGGTGGTGGCCTACCAGACCGCCTACCTCAAAGCTAACTTTCCCGCGGAATTTATGGCGGCGAATCTTTCCAACGAGATAAACAGTACCGACAAGGATAAGCTTTCGGCCTGTATCGACGAATCCCGCAAAATGGGCCTGGTCATCGATCCGCCGGACATTAACCGCTCGGACAAAGTCTTTTCCGTTGTGGAGGGCCGCATCGTTTACGGCTTCCTGGGGATCAAGGGGCTGGGGGAAGCTTCGGCGGAGGAGATTATCAACTGCCGGAAAGAAGGGCCCTACAGGGATTTTATGGATTTCCTTAACCGGGTGGACATTAAGGCCGTGGGAAAGAAGGTGATAGAGCTCCTCATCCTCACCGGCTCCTTCGACCGGTTCGGCATTTCCAGGGCGGTCCTGCAGGGCAACCTGGAACGGGCCGTGGAGTACGCCCAAAACATCAAGGATGATTCCAAATACGGCCAGGCCAGCCTCTTTGGGGAGGCCGAAGAACAGGAATATTCCGCCTTTGAATTTGAAGCGTTCCCCGAAAAGAGCCGGGAAGAACGGCTGACCATCGAAAAGGAATTGATCGGCTTTTATTTCTCCGGCCATCCTATGGATGATTATAAAGAACTCTGGCGCCGGCTGGTAAAGCTTGATCTGGGCCGCCCCGAATCTTTTGCCCCCGGCCGTTATATGCTGATGGGCGTCATCAAGACCATTAGAACCCACGTAAGCGGCAGGGGCGGAAAGATGGCCTTTGTCTCCCTGGCGGATTACCGGGGCGAAATAGACGTAACCTTTTTTGCCGGCCCCTGGGAAAAATGCCAGGATAAGATCGCCGCCGGCCGGATTGCCATACTCCGGGGAAGGCTTGAGTATCAGCCGGACAAGGACCGCCGCAGCTTTCTGGCGGAGGAATGTTTTTCTCCGGAAGAGGCGGAGGCGGCTCTGGAAAGAGATGCGGCCTTCTTCAAACAGATGGACGCATACCGGAACATCTGGGAAGGAGAGGTGCGGGTAAATCTGAGCAGGCCGGAAGAGACCGATCCAAAAGAGGAATATACCCTCATCGGCATTCTGAAGGATCTGCGCCCCTTTCATACCCAAAAGGGCAACGACATGGCCTACGCCTCGCTGTCGGACTATAACGGCGAGATTGGGGTTACCATCTTCCCCAAGCCGTGGAGCGAATTAAAGGACAAACTCCGGGACGGGGCCCTTACCGCCCTGCGGGGTAAAATCAAAAATGATTCCTTCAAAAATAAATTTGCCTTTTATGCGGAGGCCATGCTGCATCTTGACGGGTTAAAAGGCAGCTATGAAAACAGGGAGACGGCCCTTATAAAGGGCGCCGCTTCCCCGGAGCCGCCGGAGGCCGGCCAGAGCACGGCGCCGCCCCCCCGGACAGCTCCCGCGGCGCCCTGCCGGGAGATTCACATACAACTCAAGGCCGCCGCGGCGGAACAGGACGAAACCCTCTACCCCCTGCGGGATCTGCTCTTGAACGCCGCCGCGGAGGGCGCCGGATCCTGTCCGGTCTTTATCCATGTCACCGGTCTTGGGGAGGAAACGGTGATCCGCGCCGCCCCCCGGATCAGCCTCCCCGCCGGCGCCGCGGACATCGATACCCTGCGGCGCTGCGCCGGGGTTGCGGAAGCGTGGAGCCGGCCCTAGGAGCCTGCTGCGATAGCGCCCTGCCCGGAGTATAGACGCAATTCGTCTAATCGCCCCCTCTGCCTGGAATATATACGCAATTCATCTAATCGCCCTCTCTGCCCGCAATATAGACGCAATTCGTATAACGTTCCGGCTGTTTACGACGGTTTGGCGGCCCGAATAAAGGAAATGCGTAGCATTTCCAGGGCCGACAAACTGTGGGTGTAGTGAGCCGTGGGAATGTTCAGACCGAAGGTCTGCGCGTAGCGGAATGACCTGGGCGAACGGAACCCCGAGCCGCCTACCGGCGGCAAAGCAGATACAGCCCTGTTATACGCCGTAAAATCTGCTGCGAAGCCGCCAAATTTGTCGATTTTCTGAGATCGAGGTAAATTGTCATACTTGTCCATTTCATCCAAGTAATATGCGTTGTTGTACAGGCTTCTGCGTGTTCCTGAACTCATATTTGCCATCAGTTCCGCCTGGCGTTGTTCTGTCCGATAATCATCAGACTGATTGATAGTTATTCTGACACCAAGGCTCTGTTCGCACTGCCTGATTAACTGCCGAATGATGGATGTATTACCATCCGCAAAGACAGATCCAATACCAACCACCAAAAAAAACAAGGCGATTCCAAATACTTTTTTTGCCATTTTTATCTCCTCCACTTTGGCAACAAAGTTTTTATAGATTTTTATCCAATGTCAACAGGTTAAACCCTAACTCCGCCCGAAATTACCCTGTCTATTCAAGAAAATCGACGTAATTCCTTGTGTTATACCCTTGACGGCTTGGCAAACGATTCCTTTACCCATAACGCATCAAACACCGTTGTTTCATACTTTTCGGGATATGTGACGGTTACCTTTAACTCCCCTACCGGAACCGCCTTCGTAACCGATTACGACCTGGAATACTATGTACCGATCCCGGAGAAAGGACAGTATCCGGTAACCAGGGTAGACCGGACGGATCTGACTGCGAATATAACCTGGTACGTGGGGACGGCGACGGGATCAACGATGCAAACCCCCACCTTTACCTCTGATACCGTATACGCGGCGGTGATCCTCCTGGACGCGAAACCGGACTACGTATTCGGCAATAATTTTTCATATATTGATGATACGGGAAAGTCTCATGTACAGGATCCGGGCAACACTACGTCAAGCCGTAGCGTCACCGTCACCTATAATGCGACCGATTCCTATACCGTAACCATCCTGGATCTGGCCCCGTATCTGCGCCGGTCGAACATCGGGGAGACTCCAATGTCGGACTTCACTACGACCCAGTATGCCGGGGCAGTACGATGGAAAGAGGCAAGTACCTTGATTGGACTAAAAGTTCGGATATGGAGAAAAACAAGGGAAGGCAAATTTTTAACCGCGAAGGCGAATCGCGTTTGCATAAGTCGAAAAAGGAAAGAAGAATCCGTGCTTGAGGTATCTTTTGTGCGCCTTGGTGCGCCTTCGTGGTTAAATTGCTTTCTCGTTGTGTAATTGTTCATCCCTAAAAACGGCGTCAGGCACCCCCTGCTCATATTGCGGAAAACCGCAAATCGGGTATACTTAAAGACAACAAAACCTTAAGGACAAAGGACAGGGCCTATTTATGATGAAAGAGCGTCTTAATCCCCTCAACGACTACATGTTCCTCAAGATCATGGGCGAAAAGGGGGACGAGGAACAACTGTGCGCTTTTCTCAACGCCGTTCTGGGACGGAAG
>JAISMC010000179.1 GCA_031276965.1 Treponema sp. | reverse complement strand
TTGACCATAACCTCGGCCAGATCCAGGGGCTTGCCCACATGATCGTCCATTCCCGCTTCCCGGCATTTTACAATATCCCCGGTAAACACATTGGCGGTCATGGCGATAATGGGTATTTTTCGGCGTCCCGTTCCGTCCTGACGCCGGGCTTCTTCCAGGCTCCTGATCCTTCTGGTCGCTTCATAGCCGTCCATTTCGGGCATATGGATATCCATAAAGATGATATCGTAATCCCGGGGATGTTTCTCAAAAAGTTCCACCGCTTCCCGGCCGTTCTTGGCACAGGTGATAGTAAGTCCGAAAGGTTCCAAAATGGTCAGCACAATTTCACGGTTGATCTCCACATCCTCCGCCAAGAGAATGCGTTTTCCCGCAAGGTCCTTTTCGGAGATCGGAGGCTTTTCCACGGAGGGCTCCCCGGCGCCGGCCGTTCCGGGGTTTTGGCCTATCCTGGCCTGAATGGTAAAACGGAAAACCGCGCCCTTGCCGTATTCGGACTCCACCCAGATACGGCCGTTCATCATTTCCACAATCCGTTTTGAAATGGCAAGCCCAAGGCCAGTACCGCCGAATTTACGGGAGATCCCCGAGTCGGCCTGTTCAAAGGAATTAAAAAGCCGGCCCTGCTGCTCCCTGGTAATGCCTATCCCCGTATCCTTCACTTCAAAGAGAAGGGTACATAGGCCGTCCTGTTCCGACTCCTGGTGAACTGAAAAGGAGATGTCCCCATGTTCAGGGGTAAACTTGACCGCATTGGAAAGCAGATTGGCAATGACCTGGGAAAGGCGCTGTTCATCGGAGATGATAAAGCCGGGAATGCCGGGATCGGTCTCAACGGAGAAACGCTGAGATTTTTCATCCACCCGGTAATCAATCACGCCGGTAACCCGGAGTATCATCTTCCTAAAATCAAATTCCGTATTGGCGAGCTCGAATTTGTCGGCCTCGATCTTCGACATATCCAGAATGTCATTGATGACCCCCAGCAGATGGGTGGAGGCGTTTTCTATCCTGCTCAGACAGTAGTCCTTCTTCTCCACCTCCCCGGAATTTTTGGCGATATTGGTCATGCCGATAATGGCGTTCAGGGGGGTGCGGATTTCGTGGGACATATTGGCGAGGAAATCCGATTTGGCGGAACTTGCCCGCTCGGCTTCTTCCTTGGCCTTGACCACATCCTCAATGTCGTGAAGCATCAGCATGGCGCCTTCTACGCTGCCGCCGTCCACCATGGGGGTAAAATGCAGCACATAGCGCCGGGGATTGCCCCGGCCCCCTATATCAACCTCTTCCTCCAGGGTAACGGATTGCCGCTCCTGCAGGGCAATTTCAAAGACCTTCTGAATTCGCCGGCCCCATTCGGCGCCGGAAAAACGGTCGAAAACATCCCGGTATCTGCGGCCGTTGACCAGGCCGAAGCTGACAATCCCCGCTTTTTCCAAAAAAGCCCTGGTACAGTAGGCAAAGCGTCCCTTTTGATTCAGCAGGATGATGATGTCGGGGCTGTTCTCCAGGAGCAGGTTCATGTATTTTTCCCGCTTCTGCTGTTCCGCCGTCCGCATAGCTTCCAGGCTGGTCGCCGCCAGGGCCACCAGCCTATTGCGTTCCAGGGTATCCCGAAGACGGCGCAGCTGCCGGGAAAGCTTGAGGTTCTCCTGCCTCAGCTTCTGTATAAGCTGTTCCTGAGAAAGTATTTCTACGCCGCCGCTTTTTTTAATACCCGTCATTACGCTGTCTTCTCCTAAAATGCGCAGACCGCAAAAGAAAAGCTATGCAAATAGTTTATCCAGCCCCGCTCTCCGCCGTTAAGGGGACAGATCTCTCCTGCTCCGTAACAGATCTGATAAGGAATATCCCCGAAGATCTCCATGGCCCTCCGCATCTCATCATCTCCGTTGGGACCAAGCATAAGGCTCCGGGAAACGCAGGGATACACAAAAATACCGTTTATATTTCCCGCCTTCACGGCTTCCATCGAAGCGGTCCCGGCGCTCTCCATGATGCTGCCGTAGTCCAGGGAGCCTATGGTTATGGCGGCGTTTACCGGCATTTCGCCGCCGCACACCGCATAGCCTTCGGGGGTGATCGTATACAGCGCCCGGGCCGCCGGTTTGGAACCGTCATTGTAGTTTACCAGAAAGGGGATGGATCCGGTAGCTTCAATGCCGCCGTCCTTGGTCAGTCCCAGGGTGGCAAGATAATCCAGCAGGAGCATGCCGTTTACGCGCTTCAAGAGGCAGCCCTCGGATTCGGTGATTATGGCGTGCTGCTTCTGTATATTCTTCCAGGGCATGGCGGCGGTAAAAAAAGAAAGCCCCAGCGCGCCGTAGACGAGGACCAGGACCAGCCGGTCCCGGAAGCCCTCCCCGTTCATGATTACCTTTGTTTCCCCGTACTTGAGGGTCTGGTCGCAGGCCAAAAGGCCGAAAACGGGAACTGTCCCGGCGGCTTCGGCGATCCCTTCATAGATGGAATGTATTCCCAGTCCAATCATAGGCATATAGGCAAGGATGAGGGAGGGCTTCTCCTCCCTGCCGGCGGATGCCCGCCGGCAGGCGGCGGCGGAAACGGCGGATGCGGTCTCACTTTCCAAAGGCCCGGAGAGGACCGTCGAAAATTCCGCCCCGGTTAAAACAGCGACGCTTAAAAGCTCCTGTCCGCATTTGCCCGCGGTTCCGCTGCCCAAGGTGGTACAGCCCGCCGTATCAAAGGGCAGCCGCCGGGAAAGGGCCGCCACCGTACCGTTATCAATGTACTCGTAGTTACAGGCGATGATGCCGACGGCATTCTCCGGCGGTTCCGAATCAAGGGCAAGGCCTTTCAAAATCTCATCTACCGCCGCATCTGGATCATCAATTGAAAAAGTACCGGCGCTCAGCATTCTCATCATGCGGAAAATCCTGTTTTGTTTAAAGTCATCCCAGACCGGTTGACAGGCCGGCGGCCTTATAGAACAGCGGATTCAGAATAACCGGTAATCGCTAAAATAGCAATAAGGGAATCTCCGGGATCCCGGCGGGGATTTCCGGGGTCTCCCCTGCGGGAATTACGGCGCCGCCGTCCGCTTAAAGGGGTTAAAGCTGATCCCCGCATCATAGACATCCGCCCCTTCGGCCTTTTTCAGCCCTATAACCGCCAGGTAAGTAACCGGGGTCATAAGGATCTCCACGGCGCACTTGAAGAGGTAATTGGTAAACGCCAGGCTGATAAAAGAAAGCCAGCTAAAGACCCCGGTAAGGCAGGCGATGCTTACAAAGACCAGGCTGTCCAGCAGTTCTCCCACCAGGGTACTCCCTATGGTCCTGACCCAGAGAAACCTTCCCTGCATAATAACCTTCATTCTGGAGAGGACCATGGAATTGGAGAATTCCCCCGCCCAGTAAGCGGCCATGCTCGCCAGGGCCATGCCGCCGCCGCTCATGCCCCCCAGAATAGCCTCGTAGGCGGCGCTGCCCGCATAGCCCTCCCACCCCGCCTCGGGGGGAAGGACCCTTAAAAACAGGAAGAGCAGGGAACTGAAAGCCAGGGCGGCGAAGCCGGTCCAGATAACCCGCCGGGAAGCCCTGAATCCGTAAACTTCGGTAAGTATGTCCCCGAAGACATAGGACAGGGGAAAGACCAGGGTGCCGCCGTCAAAGGCAAGCCTGACGCCGAAAACGGCAAAGCCCAGGTCCACGATCTTTGCGGAGGACGCCACATTGCTGACGATCAGAATGGCGACAAAAAAGGCCATTACCAGATCGAGATAACGGAAATGAGTTTGAGCAGGAGAAGACACGGGGGCTCCCTGTTTTGGTAAGGCGGGTGCCGGACGACCGCCGCGGCATAAACAATGATACTTCCCGCCGCTGGAAATACCCGTACACCCTACCCGCCGCTTACATGCTTGTCAACCGGACCGGACCCATATCCCTTCGCAGAGGGGCGGAGCGTTAAACCCCATCCGCTTGTCTTTAGAAAGGATCCGTTTTATTATTACCCCGTACCGTAATCCCCGGCCCCCGGATTTAGGGGCCTTATTTCAGAGAGGAGCCGCGTTATGAAAGAAGCATTTCTCATGTTCGCCAAGTACAACAAGTCGGGAAACAAAAGCATCTATGCCATCCTGGATAAACTGTCCAATGATGACCGGGAAAAGGACCGGGGGAGCTACTACAAGAGCCTTTCGGGACTGCTCCGGCATATTCTGGAGGGAACCATCTTCCTGTCGGGCCTGTACAAAACCGCCCTGGGGGGCAGCGCCGCGGCCCTCAAGGCCCTGGCTCCGCTGGAGGGAATCGCCGTTCCCA
This sequence comes from Treponema sp., assembly GCA_031276965.1. Taxonomy (GTDB): domain Bacteria; phylum Spirochaetota; class Spirochaetia; order Treponematales; family Breznakiellaceae; genus JAISMC01. Next base: position 38,855 of record JAISMC010000179.1, on the reverse strand, counting down.
AGAACAGCCTGAGCGAAGCCCAGTGGAAGGAACTGGGAACCATGCTGGACAGCGCCGACGCGGCCCTGGAAAACCTTGCCGCCGCCCTGAACGAAACGGACCTGGACCTGCCCGTAAAGATCGACTGGTACGGAGGGAAGCCCGGCTCGGTGCCCCTCTCCTTTATGCTCCACCAGTTGACGGTCCACAATGTCCACCACCGGGGGCAGATCTCTCAGATTCTGGATTCCCTCAAAATTGACAACGACTACTCGGGAATCAGCCCGGCCTTTCTCTAGGAGGTTGCCGCGCTCCGCGGGTAAAACCCTCAAAAACCGCCGGTAAGGCGGTTTTTACTTTGCAAACTCCGTTCGGACCAAAGGTCCGCGGACGCCGGATAAGCGCGGTTTTTATGGTTTGTTCAACGGACAAAGCCATAGAAACCCGCAAGTGCGACAGGCTCCTAGGGGGGCGGCGTTCCGCCGGAAAGCTGTTGCGGGGATACATCAAGTGCAGTATAGAACCGACATAAAATCGGGAAACAGGCTTTCCGCCCTGGGCTTCGGCTGTATGCGTTTTCCCAGGGGCCCGGGGGACATGCAGAAGGCTGAAAGCCTCATCATGGAAGCCGTCGGGCGGGGGATCAACTACTTCGACACCGCCTATATGTATCCCGGCAACGAAGAAGCCCTGGGGACGGCGCTGGCGAAAAACGGCGTCCGGGACCAGGTGTATATCGCCACCAAGCTTCCCCTGGTGTTCTGCCGGGGCCCGGAGGACTTTGACAAGTACTTCACCAGAAGCCTGGAACGGCTCAGGACGGATCGCGCCGACTACTACCTCATGCACATGCTCACCAGCCGGGGGGCGTGGAACAAACTCTGTTCCTGGGGCATTGAGGACTGGATAGCGAAAAAGAAAGGCTCCGGCCAAATTATTCGCCTGGGCTTTTCCTTCCACGGCAGCCGGCATGAATTCCTCGAACTCCTGGAAGCCTATGACTGGGATTTCTGCCAGATCCAGTACAACTATTCCGATGAAAATTTCCAGGCCGGCACGGCGGGGCTGATCCGGGCCGCCGCCAGGGGGCTGCCGGTAATCGTCATGGAGCCCCTGCTGGGGGGCAAGCTGGCGGGTTCCAAATCTCCGGGGGCGCTGCCCCGGGAGGCGGTGGAGGTCTTCGGCAGGGCGGACCCGGCCCGCTCCCCCGCCGGATGGGCCCTCCGGTGGGTCTGGGACCGGCAGGAGGTAACCTGCATCCTCTCGGGAATGACCAGCCCCGGACAGATCGAAGAAAACGCCGCCCTGGCGGAGAGGGCCCTGCCGGGGAGCATCACCGCGGAGGAACGGGAAGTCTACGCCAGGGTGCTTGCTATCTTCAACGCCTCCTACAAAATACACTGTACCGGCTGCAACTACTGTATGCCCTGCCCCCGGGGCGTCAACATTCCCGCCTGCTTCGCCGCTTACAACATCTCCTTCTCCATAGGCTGGATCGCCGGCATGAAACAGTTCGTTACCAGCACCACCCCCATGCTGGAAACCACCGGCGGTCCGGGGCTCTGCGTTCAATGCGGCCAGTGCGAGCGGCGCTGCCCCCAGCGCCTGCCCATCATCAAAAACCTTGGGCAGGTACGGAAACGGATGGAACCCTTCTGGTACCGCTGGCTGATGCCGCTGATCAGGAGCATCCTGGGGAAACGCAGGCCCCCCCCGCCGCCCTGACCTTCCGGCCCAAGTCCCTGCGGCGGGGAGCCCTTGGCGAAGGGCCCCGCCGTTCCGTATACGGCGGCGCATGACCCCCCGCGCCCGCGGCGCTCCCCGTCCCCTTCCGTAAGCGCCCCCCGTAACGTACAGCCCCGCGCCCGGCCCGTTCCGGGGACCGGATACTACATTCCGGAGACCGGATGAACCATTCTGGAGACCGGATGAACCATTCTGGAGACCGGATAGTTCATTCTGGAGACCGGACAGCTCATTCTGGAGACCGGATGAACCATTCTGGAGACCGGATGGCTCATTCTGGAGACCGGATGGACCATTCTGAGGACCGGACAGTTCATTCTGAAGACCGGACGGCTTGTCCGGGGGGCCGGGAACCGGCCTGCCGCGGCCCTCGACTTTTCCCCGCATCCATGGTATAGTAGAGGGGCGGTGCGTACATTTCCGGCCAAAACCCCGAATCCCGTCAGCTAAAAATCAAGGAGTAAAATATGGACTTTTTTGCGCTGTTTCAGCAGAATTGGCAGATTAGCCTGGTGATAGGCATTGTCATCATAGGCAGTTTTATTTTTAATATACACCGGATGCAAAAGACGAAGGCCCTGAATCTGGATTTCCTTGCCCGGCATCCCGATGCGGCAAAGATCTACCTTTCCGCCAAGGCGCTGATTGCCTCGGAAGCGGTAAACGTGCAGTCCGTTAACGGCGGCGCTCCGCAGATCTTCTACGAAAAGGGCAAAACCGGCTTTTATATAGCCCCCGGCAAAAGCGCCGTGGAGCTGATCTATACCCGCAGCCGTCCGGGCGTCCTCTACAGGAATGTTACTGAAAGCACCGGGGTAGTTAAAAAGGAAATTGAAACCGAACCGGGGGGCTGTTATAAGCTGGGCTATGACCGGAAGGAAAAGGCCTTTACCTTCGGGAGCTGCGCCGAATAGTCCCGTCCCCCGCCGTATCCTTTAACGCCGCAGGGGCTTACGCCGTCCCAGGCGGCGGGCGGCCCCGCCCAAAACGGGGCGGCGCAGATCAAAGCGCCTTTTACAGGACGGCTCTTCCCCTATCCCTAAAGGCGATGCGCCTATGCGGGGCCTCCGGAGCTTCCCCCGGAGAAAAGCGCCGGTTTACTGTTACGCATTGACCGGGCGGCCTTCTCCGGGGGCTAAGAAAAGCGCTAAGACCTCCGGCTTTTAGCGCTTCCCTGACGCGGGGGCATTGTTGATCGCCGCCTGAGCGCCGGCAAGCCGGGCCAGGGGCACCCGGAAGGGAGAACAGGAAACATAGCTCAATCCCGACCGGTAACAGAAGTCAATGGTCTTGGGATCCCCGCCGTGCTCTCCGCAGATTCCCACCTTAAGATCCGGGTTAACGGAACGGCCCTGACTGGCGGCGCTGGAGATAAGGAAACCGACCCCCTCTTCGTCGATAGACTTAAAGGGGTCCACGTCGAGGACATTCTTTTCCAGGTAGGCGGGCAGAAAGGAAGCCACGTCGTCCCGGCTGAAGGCGAAGGTCATCTGGGTCAGGTCGTTGGTTCCGAAGCTGAAAAAGTCGGCGTACCTGGCGATATGGGCCGCCCGGATCGCCGCCCGGGGCACCTCGATCATGGTGCCTATCTTAACCGGGACGCTTACCCGGGCCCGTTCAAAGACCCCCTTCAGTACGGCCTCCGCATTGGGACGGAGCAGTTTCAGCTCCCGGGCGGTGATTACGATGGGGATCATAATCTCGGGATGCACGGGGATCTTCTTTTTAACGCATTCCACCGCGGCCAGGGCTATGGCCTCAACCTGCATGTCGTAGATCTCCGGGTAGGTTACCGCCAGGCGGCAGCCCCGGTGACCCAGCATGGGATTCGCCTCGTGCAGTCTTTCAATTTTGGGGATGAGGACCGACGCCTTAACCTTGAGATGGGCGGCAAGTTCCGCCACCTCCGCCCTGGTGTGGGGCACAAATTCGTGGAGGGGAGGGTCCAGCAGCCGGATGGTAACCGGACGGCCCTCCATGGCCTTAAAAATACCAAAGAAATCTTTCTTTTGAAGGGGAAGGATCTTTTTCAGCGCCGCCTTCCGCTCCTCCGCGGTGTCCGCCACGATCATGGCCCGGAAGTGGATCAGCTTGTCCTTTTCAAAGAACATGTGCTCGGTCCGGCAGAGCCCCACCCCCTGGGCGCCGAAGGCGAAGGCCCGCTTGGCGTCTTCGGGCTGGTCCGCATTGGTCCTTACTTCGAAGCCCTTCAGCTTTCCCCGGACCGAGGAATTGCGGATCTCATCACACCATCCCAGAAAGGTATTCATATCCCTGGAAATGTTCGGCGTTACCAGGGGCAGACGGCCGTCGAAGACATCCCCGGTGGAGCCGTCGATGGTAAGCCAGTCCCCTTCCTTGTAGGTCTTCGCCCCGATGGCCGCCTTCTTCCCCTGAACCGAAACAGCCTTGGCGCCGGCCACACAGGGGGTCCCCATGCCCCGGGCAACCACCGCCGCATGGCTGGTCATGCCTCCGGTGGAGGTAAGAATGCCCTGGGAAACCACCATGCCCCCTATGTCCTCGGGACTGGTATCCCTCCTGACCAAAAGGACCTTTTCCCCCCGGCCATGCCATTCTTCGGCATCCTTGGCGGAAAAGACGATGCGTCCCGCGGCGGCCCCCGGAGACGCATTAAGCCCCCTGGTGAGGGCCCGGGCCGTCTTAAGGGCCTTGGGATCGATCATGGGGTGGAGAAGCTGATCCAGATGGGCGGGGCTTACCCGGAGAATGGCGGTCTCCTTATCGATGAGCTTTTCCGCCACCATATCCACGGCGCACTTAACCGCGGCGGCCCCCGCCCGCTTGCCGTTTCTGGTCTGGAGTATAAAGAGCTTTCCCTGCTGAACCGTGAATTCCATATCCTGCATATCCCGAAAATGCTTTTCCAGCTTGTCCTTAATCCCCACAAGCTGGTCGTAAACCCTTTTGTTTTTCTTCGCCAGGGTGGCGATCTTCTCCGGGGTTCTAATCCCGGCCACCACATCTTCACCCTGGGCGTTCATCAAATATTCACCGTAGAATTCATTTTTCCCCGTGGAAGGATCCCGGCTGAAGCAGACCCCGGTGCCGGAGTCTTCGCCGAAATTACCGAACACCATGGACTGTACATTTACCGCCGTCCCCCTAAGGTTTTTAATTTCGTTAAGCTGCCGGTATTTGATGGCCCGCTCATTCATCCAGGAGCCGAAAACCGCGTTTATTGCGCCCCAGAGCTGATCCAGGGGCTGCTGGGGAAAATCTTTTTTCGTATGGGTCTTTACTATCTTTTTATATGCATCCACCAGCTTTTCCAGATCCCCTTCGCCGAGGTCCGTATCAAGCTCAACCTTTCTGGCCTTCTTCGCCGCGGTGATGGCCGCCTCGAAATGTTCATGGGGAACCTGCATCACCACGTCCCCGTACATCTGGATAAAACGCCGGTAAGCGTCCCAGGCAAAGCGGGGATTGCCGGTCTTTGCCGCCAGTCCCCGGACGGATTTATCATTGATTCCCAGATTGAGGATGGTATCCATCATTCCCGGCATGGACACGGGCGCGCCGGAACGGACCGACACCAGGAGGGGATCGCCGCTGTCCCCCAGCTTTTTCCCCATTACCTTTTCCAGACGGTTCAGATGGGCAAGCACCTCCTGCTCCAAACCTTCGGGATACTTTCTTTTGTTTTCGTAATAGGCGGCGCATACGCCGGTAGAAACGGTAAAGCCCGGAGGAACGGGAATACCCAGATTAGTCATCTCCGCTAAATTAGCGCCCTTGCCGCCAAGTACATCTTTCATCTTGGCGTCTCCTTCGGCCTTTCCCTCGCCGAAGAAATATACATATTTCTGTTTAGCCATCAATAGCCTCCGTCAATAAGTATACCTTTATTACGGGAAAAAGATAAGGGCTTTTGCCAGCCGGACTGATGCCCGGGCAGGTCTTCCAAAAAGAGCGGGTTCTTTGACGAAATCTATGTTTTTTGATGTTTTTAAGCGGTTATTGGCGAAGCTTTGGCCCGGCGGAAACTGAAGTTTCCAAGCAACTCTAATCTACGGAGCGGCAAAATGCTTTCGTATGGCATTACCGAAAGATACATCGTGCTCCCCGTATTCACGGCGGAAAACATCCGATAAGGTGAAGACCGCCGCGCCATCGGCCCTTGAGCGGGACACTGCAGCCAGAGCGGCCTCAAATTCCGCCGGGCCTATGTTTTCAAGCCGGCCTTTTCCGGCATGCATCCCCTTAGTGTAAAGCGCCGCCCCCTGTACCGTACAAATCACCGGCCTGTCCGTAAGGCTCTTAAAATAGTTACTGGTTTCTGTAAGCCAGCCCGCAGGCTGTGCAAGAATTTGGTGGTAACCCATCACTTCAAAAACATCAACCACATCCGAAAAAAGCGTTATATCCTGGCCAAAAAAGTCCTTTCCGCCGCTGCCGTAGCGGGCGGCGTTGAAGGGTACCGTATTCAACATGACAAGCGCGTCCTTGTTGCAGTGCCGTATACAGCTCCGCAGCCTGTCAATAACATTCCGAATCACGGCGCATTTAAAGCCTGTCCACTCCTTTCGTGCGGGCCCCCTAAGGAAGGCGGCTTTTTCGGCGGTGTTTCCCCGCGGCAGCGCTATTCCGGTTTTTTCGCTGAATGCGGCAAGACAGCGCCCGCAGAAACAGTATTCCGGCCAGACATCAGGCTCAAACGTTCCCGGCAGGGCAAGTTCCCAAAATCCCGGAAAGCGCATAAAACCAAGATGAACGCCGTCCATGTCGAGATGCCGCATCGCCTCTTCCAGAACAGAGAGGCGGCTCCGGACAAATTCATCCGAAGAAGGGCAGGCTCCTATATACCAATCGATTTTCTCCAGCCTTTTACCGGCCTGATCCACCGCATAGTTATGGCATTTTTTGATACCATCTTCATGAAAGCCAAAATTAAGGTAACCAAAGTAGGCTATGCCTGCCTTCCGCAGCTTATCCCTGAATGCCCGGTCGTTAAAAACGGCCCCGCCGGCAGGAACAGCCGTAGGAACAGCGGAATCGGCGCCGGGCAGATACTTGTTGTATGCGGAGACAAAACGTACTCCCAAACCGAGCAGTTTTTCAATCACATCGTCAAGGGAAAGACCATATTCCCAATACCAGTCGAAATCGGTAATTTTGAGTCCGAAACGAATCATCTCCGCATTCATATGTATCTCTTAATAATCAGGCTTTATGTCTTTGACATTCTTTGCGGTAACTGCCGGCATGGGAATTATATTCCTGAAGGCCGGGAGTTTTTCACCCCCCACAATTTTGATCGCCAGATCAATTGCCTGGGAAGCGTCAAGATAGGGCGACTGCTGCATGGTACCGTAAAGATAACCGGCCTTAATCGCCTCAAGGGTTGCGACATCTGCGCCGGTACAAACCACGGGAGCGTTGAGTCCCGCATCCCGTACAGCTTCGGCCACTGAAGCGCCGCTGCCCTGGGCAAAAACGCCGTTGATCTGGCTGCCGTAACGGGTTACAAAGGCCTGCATCGCCGCCTTTTCTTTGGCGCCGTCCCAGTCACAGGGCTGGGAGGCCAGGAGCTTCATCCCGGGAGCGATCCCGGCCATTTTATCGTTCCAGCCCTGGGCGCGTAACAGCGTCGTGGACTGGCCTGCCGTGCCTTCGATCATGATAATATTTCCCGACGTGCCGATGGCGTCAACCATAATCTGGGCGGCAATTCTGCCCTGCTCATAATCATCCGGGCCGCTGTAGCCGGTGATATACTGCTCGCCATCCTTGCCGGGCATATTGGAAACCGCAAGTACCGGTATTCCCGCCGCATGAGCCTTTGCCAGCGCGGGAATAACAGCTTCGCCGTCAAGGGAACAAACCAGGATAATATCCACGCCTTCGACAATAAGATCGTTGATATCGTTGATTTGCTTCTCAATGTTCCCATCGGCGCTCAGAACGATGGCTTCAACATTATCCATGCCGTCGATGATCGGCTTGAATTCACGGACAAACGCCGCAATATAGGGCCAGCCCAGATTCGGTTCCGAAAGTCCGATAACAATTTTATCGCCCTTCTTGTCTTTCGAAGCCTGTTGTCCTGCAGTGCATGCCGAAAAAATACCCGCCAATAACAGAATCGAAAATAGGGCGATTCTGTTTACCGTTGTTTTTGACATAGTTTTACTCCTGTCAAAATGTTGATTACGGAACAAACGTCCCGTATGTATCCTCACGCTCCCTCAACAGCGAAGAAACGGATGGGATTATTTTTTTTGCGCCCTGCCCTGAAGAACGTTTCTTGCAAGGCCAAGGTATTTATTCACCCCCGGCGCATCAATGGCCATGGCTGTAACCACAAGCAGTCCTTTAATAATGGTCTGAAAGTAAGCCATCATCCGCGTAAGATTCATTATGTTATTGAGCACCCCCAGGGTCAGAACGCCGATAACCGTACAGGTCATGGTAGCGCGGCTCCCTGACAGCTTGTTTCCGCCGATGATAATCGCCGTCATCCCCAAAAGACAGGCATCCTCGCTTATGACCGGAGAACCGGCGCCGACTTTTGAGGCAAGAAAGATTCCGGCTACCGAGGCAAGCAGGCCGCAGAGCGTGTAGGTAAGAATTAAAGTCGCGGTCATGTTAAGGCCCGCCGCATACCCCGCCTCGCGGTTGCTGCCGTAAATGTAAATCTGGTGGCCAATACGGGTGCGGCGCAGAAAAAAAGCCGCTCCTATGGCCAGTAATATAAATACGATGAATGACCAGGGAACCAAACCCAGATTATCCATGGCAAAACGCGCAAACACTTTATGATTCATCGTAACAGGGTGGGCTTCGGTAATACCGTGGGCGATACCGCGTACGAGCGTCATGGTTCCCAGGGTGGCAATAAAGGGCGTTATCCCCACAACGCCGATAAAAATCCCGTTCAGAAAGCCGGTGCCAAGACCTGTAAGAAGCCCCAGACAGACTGCCGTAATCAGGGCACTGCCGCCCTTAAGGGCCATCATCGTGATAACCCCGGTCAGAGCCATCACCGAACCTACCGACATATCAAAGCCGCCGGTTATAACCACCATGGTAAGCCCCACGGCCACGATCCCATTGGGCGCCACCTGCTGTAAAACATTGGTTACGTTAATAGGCCTGGTAAATTTCTCGCTGGAAAATGCCGCCAGGATGACGATCCCCAAAAGAAGAAAGACCGCCTTGTTCTTGACAAAAAAACCGCAGGCCGGATTTTTCAGGAAAAAATCCGCCTTTCCTTCCATGATGTTTGCCTTTTTCATCCGTTCCTCCTGCGTCCTATTACCTCGACAGTTACTGCAACTATCAAGATAAGCCCCCGTACCAAAAGCTGGTAATTGTAGGAGATATTAAAGAGGATCATCACATTGACCACCATAAGCATAAGGAGGGCGCCGATAAAGGAATTTACGATATTACCCCGTCCGCCCAGAAGGCTTGTGCCTCCCAGTACAACGGCGGTAATACCCTCAAAGCTGTAGCGCAGGCCAAAGCTGGGCTCAAGCCGCCTTATCCAGGAGGCGAGTACGATCCCGCCAAGTGAGGCGCAGAGGCCGAGAATGACGAAGGCGATGGTTTTTGTTTTTTCAACCCTTACGCCTGAAAGAGCCGCGGCCCTGGCGTTGGTCCCGGAGGTTTTTACATATTGGCCAAAATTGGTATACGAAAGCACCCACTGCGCCAGAATGAGCAATCCGGCAAGGCCTATAACGGAAAGCGGCAGTATTCCCAGGTATCCGTTGCCAATCTTGTAGAATATTCCGGAAATATCCTTCATGTAGACGTGGTTTCCGCCCGTATACAGCAAAGTAATGCCGTAGATTAGGTATTGTACCCCCAGGGTTGTAATAAAGGCGTTCATCTTGAGGTATCCAACCAGAAATCCGGTAAAGAGGCCGCAAAGTACGCCAACTGCCAGCGGAACGGTAAGTGAAAGCGCCAGCCCCGCCGGCGTGGACGGATCCATCTTTACCGCCACGATGGCGCAGAGGCCGAGCACCGCCCCCGATGAAAGATCAAACTCACCCGCTATGATGACAAAGGACATACCGATAGCAATAACGCTGACGATAACGGCCTCCCTCAGGATATTCATGATATTTGTCGTTGTAAGGAATTCCTTTGAAAGAAAACCGGTCAGTATTATCATCAGGGCAAGAAAAAACCAGATGCTGAAATTAACCAGGTTCCTTCCCATCCCGATACGTCCCAAAAACCGGCTTTTAACGCCGGTAGAAATGCTGTCAGCCATTGTTATACCTCCCTGTCTGCGGCATATTAGAGGGTCCCTCTTTTCCCTGGCCTGTCGCTAAAGCCATGATACGTTCCTGGGTAGCTTCGGTAATATCCATTTCCCCCGCCAAAGCGCCTTCGTGCATGACCAATATCCTGTCCGCTATGGCAAGAAGCTCGGACATTTCAGAAGAGACGACAATGATCGATACGCCGTTCCTGGAAAGCGAAGAGAGGAGCTCGTAAATTTCCGTTTTTGCGCCTACGTCTATGCCCCGTGTCGGCTCGTCAAGGAGGAGGATATCCGGACTGTTAGCTAACCAGCGGGCGATGACTACCTTTTGTTGATTACCTCCTGAAAGGCGCTTCACCTCCTGCCAAGTCCCCGGCGTTGCGATGTTGAGCTTTTCCGCATATTCCAAGGCAAGTTCCCGTTCCCGTTTTTTTCTCCGGATGCCGCCTTTATTCCTGTATAGGCGGGCAATGGAAATGTTGTTCTCGATGTTCATATCAAGGAAAAGGGCCTGTTCCTTGCGGTCTTCGGGGGCAAGACCGGTTCCAAGCCTGATGAGTCCCGAAGGAGACCCTATTTCGCATTTTTTGCCGTTGATGTAGAGTTCTCCGGATGTTACAGGATCAATGCCGAATATGGCCCGCATAAGTTCGCTGCGGCCCGATCCCATGAGGCCTGCAATACCGATGATTTCCCGTCTGCGAAGCCTGAAGGAAACATCTTTTATTTTGTAATTACAGAGTTTCCGTACCTCCAATGCCGTCTCTTCTTCTATGCTTTCCCTGAGACGGTGAAAATCAAGCTTCGTGTCCCGGCCTACCATCATCGCAATGATGCGGTTAATATCAATTTCTTCTCTTGAAAGACTGCCGATATAATGCCCGTCCCGGAGTACCGTTGCCCTGTCGGCGATACGCTTTATCTCTCCCATTTTATGCGAGATGTAGATAATGCCCATACCGGCGTCACGGAGCGCGCAGATTCGTTCCAAAAGGCCGTCTACCTCGGATTCGGGCAGCGCGGAAGTCGGCTCATCCATGATAAGAATCCGCGGGTTCTGAGAAAGGGCCTTGGCTATTTCAATAAGCTGCCTCTGAGATACTGTCAGATTCATCATCAATTCTTTTGGATCTATGGCAATGCCCATGCTGTCCAGAAGTTCCTGCGCCTTCCTGTTCAGGGTTTTCCAGTCAAAGAGAATACCGCTGCCCGGTTCCCGTCCCATAAAAATGTTTTCCGCCACGGAGAGTTCCATCGCCAGCATTAATTCCTGGTAAATTACCCCGATCCCAAGACGCCGCGCCGCAGCGGGCGAAAGGATATGCACCGGGGTTCCTTCAAGTTTGATGGAACCCGAATCGGCCTGTACGCTGCCCGAGAGTATTTTCATCAGCGTCGATTTACCGGCGCCGTTTTCGCCGAGCAGGGCAAGTATCTCTCCCGCATTAAGTTCCAGCTGCACATTATCCAGGGCCCGTACCTGGTGAAAATTTTTCGAAATACCCTCCATCTGCAAAAGTCTATGCTCTTCCATTTTCCGCCTTCCTCTTATAAACTGCCGCCGTTCCTGCGATTTCAGCGCATGGAACGGAAACAACAATAATCCAAAGCCTCATAAATTAAATTGACCGCTCCGCCGAGCATTTCGGCAAAATTTTCAACCTGAGAAATTTCCAGCTTGATCCCGGCTCCTATTCTGTCCTTGATCTTAACAATAAGTCCCCTGGCGAGATCCGCCACTACGCCGCGCAGAACAATGATTTCGGGATTGATAATGGCGTCTACGGCTATGACGGCCATGGCAAGGCTGTCCACAAAAGTTTCTATGATGGGATACGTCCATTCTTCGCCCGCGTAGAAGGCGCCGAAAAGTTTTTTAACCAGTTCTATGTCGTTTTCAGTTCCCTTTAGACCGGCGCGTTTTTCCCTTCGTACTTTTTGCGCCAGCCCTATGCCGGCAATATCCATTTCCGCCGGCCCGAACATGGCCTGAACGCTGGAAAACTTCTTGTTCTCAAAAACGATATGTCCTATTTCCCCTGCGGTGTCCGTGGCCCCCCGGTAAATAACGCCGTCTATGATAATACCGCCCCCAAGCCCCATGCCTATTTCCAATAAGACAAGGTTAAAACACTGTTTTCCAAAGCCATGCCAGAGCTCGGCAAGGATAGCAAGGGTAGCGTCATTTTCGACAATAATCGCAGTATCAAAATGTTCTTTTAACAAAACCTTCAGGGGAACATCTCTCCAGTTGATACTTGGAGCAAGAATGACTTCTCCCGTTGCATGTTTCACCGTACCCGGCACTGAAACAGAAATCCCCCTAAAAAAACCGCCATATGTTTTTACTGTTGCAAGTAAGTCCTCAACAACAGTATAAAGCACATTAAGACTGCGATCCAGATTATCCGCAAAAAAAGGGAAACTTTCGGATCTGATAAGATTTCCCGAGAAATCAAAGATACAGGCATTAATGGCATTTGCACTCAGCATTACCCCCATGAAAATGTTTTGTTCGTAATTTAGTTCAATAAGCGGCCTTTTACGTCCGCCGGAATTTTCCATTTCCCCCGAGAAGCGCAGAAAACCCCGCTCAAGCAGATTATCAACAATCCTGACAACACTGGGCAGGCTGATAAGCAGCTCCGAGGAAATTACAGCCCTGGAAGCATGTTTATTCATACGAATAAATTCGAATACTGCCGTTTGATTAATACTGCGCATAACCGATGGCGTTATGGTCAAATATGAATTCAATACATACCTCTTATTCCGGCCCGCTTACAAAATTTACGGCTAAAATCACATTTTAGCGCATATAGATACTTACAGAAAGTAAGTATAATGAGATTAAGTTAAAATGTCAAGGAAAAATGACAAAAATTTGAACCGGTTTCAAAATTCCGGTTTTGGAACAGCTTCCGCGTATAATACGGACTACCCTGAGAACACATTAGAGCTATTTGGAAACTTTAGAGCTTTTCCCAAAACTTGGTTAGTTTCGGGAAAAGCTTCCGAAAAAACGGTCAAAAGCCCGTTTTTTCATATAAATCCAAGGTAGCTTTCCCAAAACCCGGTCAGTTTTGGGAAAGCCTCCAAGAACAAGCGGATTCTCGAACGGGTCCAATGATTTATGCCGGAGCCGGTCCAAAACCGGCCGGCCCTGAAGGATTGCACGGGATCGTTGAAAGCAATAGCAATCGGGCATATAATCCGGTAAGATGAAAAAATGAACTACCTAGACCTTCCCGTATACAAACACAAGGACCTTATCCTCGCCGCCCTGGAGACCAGCCAGGTGGTGGTGGTGGAAAGCCCTACCGGTTCGGGAAAAACCACCCAGCTGCCGGTGATTCTCTACAATGCGGGATATGCAAAAAACGGCGTCATCGGAGTTACCCAGCCCCGGCGCATCGCCGCAGTTTCGGTGAGCGAGTATATCGCCCGTCAAATGGGGACCAGTATTTCCGGCCTGGTGGGATACAAGATGCGTTTCGAGGACAGGACCGGAGACGCCACCGCCATTAAGATCATGACCGACGGCATGCTTCTTCAGGAGATGAAGCTCGATCCCTGGCTTTCCAGATACGGCTGTATGATAGTGGACGAAGCCCACGAGCGGAGCCTCAACATCGACTTTATCCTGGGTCTCCTCAAGCGGGTCCTGGAAACCCGGCGGGACTTCAAGGTTATCGTCTCTTCGGCGACCATCAACGCCGGGGTCTTTTCCGAATACTTCGGGGAATGTCCCATAGTCAAGATTGACGCCATCACCTATCCCGTAACCCTCATCTACGATCCTGCCCCGGCGGACGAGGACGCCCTCATCGACAAGATCAATCTTATCGTGGAGCGCTTCATCGGTGAAAAACGGGGGGGCGATATACTGATCTTCCTCTCCGGGGAAAAGATGATCAAAAACTGCATGAGCCGCCTTGTCATGGGTCCCGCAGGGAACTATCTCCACCCCATCCCCCTCTACGGCAGGCTCGGCAAGGACGAACAGGAACGGGTTTTTGAAGCGGCCCCCCGGGGCAAAACGAAGGTGGTCATCTCTACCAACATCGCCGAAACCTCGGTAACTATAGACGGGATCACCGCAGTGATCGATTCAGGCCTTTCCAAGCTCAGTTACTATAATCCCCGGACCTTTACCTCAAGCCTGGTGGAGGGTCCCATATCCAAGGCTTCCGCAAACCAGCGGAAGGGCCGGGCGGGGCGTACCAGGGAGGGAACCTGCTACCGCCTCTATGCCCGGAAGGATTTTGAAAACCGTCCCCTCTTTACCACCGAGGAGATCTACCGCACGGATCTTTCCGAGGTGGTACTCCGCATGGCGGACCTGGGGGTCACCGCCTTCGAGGAGTTTGATTTTATTTCCTCCCCCGGCCGGGAGGGGCTTGTCGCGGCGATGGAAACCCTGAATCTCCTGGACGCACTGGAGCCGGACCGGAGCCTTTCGCGGGTAGGCAGGCTGATGACAGAATTCCCCCTTCCTCCCCGGCAGTCCCGGATAATCGTGGAGGCGATCCTCAAGTATCCCAATGTTATCCAGGAGACCCTCATCGCAGCGGCGTTCCTTTCCACTCAGAGCCCCTATGTGCTGCCGCCGGGGGAAGAGACCGATGCCCGGAAGGCTCATCACAGTTTCCGGGATCCCGGCGGGGATTTTGTTTCTTACCTCAAACTGTACCGGGCCTATACGGATGCCCGGGACAAGGCGAAGTTCTGCGGGAAGAATTATCTTGATGAAAAGACCATGGCGGAAATTGTCAATGTTTCACAGCAGCTTGAACAGATCGTCTCGGATCAGGCGATCCCCATACTTTCCGGGGGGCCCGTCGAAGATTACCTCTGCGCCGTAGCCCGGGGGCTTATCCAGTTTGTCTGCGTCCGGGAGGGGCGGGATATGTACCGCAGCCTTACTGCGGACCGCATCCTTATCCACCCCGGTTCGGTAATGTTCCGCCGAAGTCCCGGTTCGCAGGACGCCCGGTATATCGTGGCCGGCGAAATTGTACGGACTACCCGGATGTACGCCATGTCCGTATCGCCCCTCTCCCCGGCGGCCCTCGAAAAGATAAGCCCCCGGCTGCCGGCGGCTTTTGGGGAAATTTCCGGCGGCGGACGGGAACGGGACAGGCGATCCCAGGAACGGCTTAAAAAGTTCCGGGACTTTACCAACAATATCAAAATCGGAAGCGAAATTTTTTCGATTGAAATGGTGAAGGGCAAAAAGCAGGTAAATCTCCCCTGGGAGCGGCTCGCCAAAGTCAGGGATGCCGGCGGAACCCCGGACGGCGGTTTCTACAGGGGGCTGCGGGGTACGGTTATTGTCCGGGGCAAATATACCCTCCTGGCGGGAGAGAAGCTGGACCTCATCCTCACCCTGATTCCCGGCATGGACATTGACGGCGCCCTTGACAGGAACTGGCCCCGGAAAAGGCAGTTTAATTCCCGGAAAGATCTGGAGGATCTTCTGGCCTGTCTTCCCGCCCTGGTAAGCCCCGCTGTTTGGAAGCAGGGCAAGAAGGAACTGGGTTTCCTCTGTCTCTTTACTGACGGCGAAAGCAATTACTGGTTCAAATGTTCCCGGGGTTTTCACACCGCCCTCAACGAAAGCATGGCCAGCGTGGAATCCCTGATCGACGAACTGGGAGACGAGGTGGACATCGAAAAAAAACACATCGTAAACCAGACCTACAGGCGGCTTTCGGATTATTTAAGCTGAGATTCCGCCTCTTTGAAGGCGTCCAGCAGAAAAGGGTCCAGCCACAGGAGTCCCTCTCTGGTAAGGGCCGTCTTTTCCGCGGCGGCAAGGCCGCGCCGCCGCCAGGCCTCAAGGGTTATGGGAATAAGTTCTTCCACATCCCTGGAAAAACGCCGGCGGAAAAGATCCCGGTCCGGCCCTTCAATACAGCGGAATCCCATGAGAAAACTTTCCTTTATCAGCGTGGCGGAATCCAGTTCCTCCGTCAAACCGGAACCGGCCGGCGAACCGGTCTTTGCGGCGGCAATGTAGGCGTCCACATCCGCGGCGGCGGTATAACGCCGCCCCGTGCCGGAGGCGTCGTCGATGATGGTTCCCGAAGCCGCCGGGCCCAGACCCAGCCAGTTTTTCATGCGCCAGTACCGTATATTATGGACCGATTGTTTTCCGGGCAGGGAAAAATTGGACACTTCGTACTGATCGTATCCGGCCTGTTCCAGGGCGTCCCGCCCGGCAAGCCAAAGCCGGTCCGCGGTTTCCCCGTCCGGCAGGAACGGGACGGAGGATTTTCCCCGGCGGAGCGGCGGCAGGCTCAGGGGGGTTCCCTCCTCCACCGTCAAAGCGTAAAGGGAAACATGGCCCGGATTGAAGGCAAGGAGCCTTTCAATATCCTCTAAGACAAGCGCCTCCGTCTGACAGGGCAGTCCCGTAATAAGATCCGCGGAAAAACTACCGCCGTAGTATTCCGCAGTCAGGGCAAGCTTTTCCGGGAGAAGGCTCCCGTCTCCTACCCGGTGTACACTGCGGCGGGACGGCTCATGGAAAGTCTGTACCCCCAGGCTTATCCTGGTTACCCCAAAGTCCCGGCAGGTCCGCAGAAAGGCCTCGTCCAGAGATTCGGGATTGGCCTCCACGGTAAACTCCCGGAGAGGGGGCAGCATCGGCATGAGTCCCCCCAGCAGGCGGGTCATGCCGGCGGCGCCCAGCAGCGAAGGGGTGCCGCCTCCTATGTACAGGGTGGGAACCCGGAGAAAAAGCCCCGTCCGGGAAACGGGTCCCTCCGGAAACCGGCGGCCCTGCCGGTCCGGCCCGTTTCCGGCGCGGGCAAAGCGGGCCAGGGTCTTTTCGGCATCCAGAAGCAGCGCCTCAATGAAAGCGCCGGTAAGACGGTCCCTCCGCCTGCCGCGGGGCGCCGTCGAATAGAAATCACAGTAATCGCAGGCCCCGGCGCAAAAGGGAATATGGATATAGAGGGAAGCTTCCACCGTTCCGCCGGCTCCCGGCGGTTTACCGCGCCCCGGCGCAAAATCGTCTAAAAATTCACTTTCGTGAATTTTTAGACCCCGCAAACCGCCGCCGGACCGGTGTCCGCCACAGCCCCGGTAGCCGGGATCTTCCGTATGAATATGCAAAAAATCCGCCAAGCGCAGCAGGCCGCTAGGGCTGGCCCAGGCGGGTAAAGGGCCAGTACCGGAAAACGGCTTTGCCGGCGATCAGGTTTAGATCAACCGGGCCCCAGGTACGGGAATCGTTGGTATTGCTCCGGTCGTCGGAGAGAAGGAAACATTCATTATCCCCCAGGATAACGGGGTCCATGTTTCCCGAAAAGGGAATCGATTCATCCCAAAGGACGGGAACCTGGGGTATGATGGGGGTGTAGGATCGCTCGGTAAGTTCGAATTCCGTCATATCGTAGACCTCCCCTGCGGGCTTTACCTTGAAAACAAAATTGATCATGGAGATCTCGTCCCCCGGCAGGCCTATCACCCGTTTAATAAAAAGACGCCCTCCGGGATCGTTCAGGCTTAGGCGCTGCAGGGTAAAGAAACGAAACAGTCCGTCCAGGACTCCCGAAAAGACCCCCCTCCTTTTCTCCCGGTCCAGATCCACCAGAACAACATTTCCCCGGCGGAAGGGGCTGTCCCTGGAATCGGAAAAAACACGCTGCAGCCGGCAGGAAGAAAAGATAAACCTGTCCCCCGGATGCAGCCCCGGCTGCATGGTATCGTTTTCCAGGACCGCCATAAAGAAAAAAGCTGTGATAATCGTGTAGAGGATAAAAAAAGCCCCGAACCAGATCAGTATCCACCACAACTGGTGACGCTGGCTTTTTTGAGCGGCATAGGAATACTTTCGCCACTTATTAAACATGATCTTTCCTTTTTTCTATCTGAGGGTCCTGCCGGGAACCCAAACTGCACCCGGCTTACCGTATGGGTCCAACCCGCCCCAGGGGCCAGTAAATCAGCGCCCCCCTGCCAAGCACCTTCGATGTCCGCACCGGCCCAAAGTAACGGCCGTCCCGGGAATTATCCCGGTTATCCCCCAGGGGAAAGACCCGGCTTTCGGGTACATACCAGCCCAGGTTAAACCTGGCCAGGTCCATCCCGTAACGGCTGTCGTGGGGGTTGGCCATGCGCATCACTTCCAGCCGCTTCCGCTCCCGGGCGATAAAGTCGGTATACCGGCCCCGTTCCCCGGCGGCGGCGCTGAGATAGGCCGGCGGACTCAGGCCCAGCGCATTGTAGCCGAGAACCTTCCCGGCGGCTTCCAGGGCGGGATAATCCGCCGCATCCATCAGACGGCTGATATGGTGGTTCATGTTCCTGGCGGCAATGTATTCCCGCTCGGAGACCCAGCGGTCCTCCCCGGCAAAGAGGATGCTCAACTCTCCCCGGCTGCTGACAAAACGGTCCCCCCCCATGCCTACCGCCCGCTTTATCAGAAAATGGGCCTTGGGTTCCCCCAGTTCGTCCCGGTCTATATCCACCAGAGAGAGGGTAAGCATGTAGATAATACGCTGGGCGATGTCAAAGGCGGGACCCCTGGAGATATAGGAAGGATTTTCAAAGATGATAATATCGTTCCGCCCGGGCCGGATAGGGCTGGGAAGCTTTGCCGTCCCCGGCAGCAGTTCCGGGCCGTAGATAGCCTTGTTAACAAAGATCCGGTCCTTGATCAGTAGCGTATCGATCATGGACCCCGAGGGGATCTGGTACGCCTGAAAGAGATACTGGTTGATAAGGAGCACCACTCCGGCGGCCCAGAGAAAGGCCTCTATCCAGTCAAGGACGGGATTCTTCCCCTGGAGCTTCTCCTTTTTGATGCGCCGGATCTTTTTTCTATAGGTAAGACAAGCTTCGGTAAGCTCCTGAAGCCTGTCTAAAAAACCATTTTTAGACGCCATGTTTGAAAGCTACCATGAAGGGGCTCCGTTGACAAGTAACGGAGGGGGGCCTATAATGCCGCCATGTTTGAAAAAAAGCCCCCTCAGGAAACGCTTCCTGAAGACCGGGTCCACTTAAAACCCCTTTTGGGCATACGCCCCGGGCTTTATCTGGCTGTCCTCTACGGGTTAATTATGCTTTTTGTCCTTTTTATGCTGCTCTTCTATCCGGGGATCTCCCGTCCGGGCAGCGTCCTGGTCATCAGTTCCGAGCCCCTGGGAGCGGCGGTCCGGATTGACGGCGTAACCATGGGGACCGCCCCCTGCGAGATCTTCGTCCCCCGGGGAAAACGGAGCGTTGAACTTGTCCTCCCCGGCTTTACCTCCTACAAGACGGAACGGGAAATAGGCGGCCGTCTTGCGGGTTCCCTTTTCTTTCCCCGGCGGGAACAGCTTAAGGCCGGGCTTAAGGCGGAGGACCCCGTCAAGGTCCTTGCCGCGGCGGCTTCGGACTATGCCGCATGGTCCTTTGCGGGGGAGCCCACCGCCGCCTACCAGATCCCCCTCAGCCTTTCCGAGGGGGCCTACCGGGCGGGACCCGCTGCGGCGGACCGGGACATACACGACAGGATGGACGACGTACTCCGGGGGGCCGCCCGTTTTGCCGTAACCGGGGCCGGAGGCCGGGATCTGCTGCGGGCAAAATTCCTAATCGACAGTGGGGGCCTCTCCCCCTCTCCCCTGGGCTTTACGGAATCAGCCGGGAATATACTGGCCTATGTATCCGAAACCCCCGGAGCGGCGCTTTTGCTTGGGGAACTCCTGGTAAAGAACGGCCGGAGGCAGACGGAGCCCGCCCCGGAGGAGAGGCTTCTACTGGAATCGGACTGGTTCCGGAAAGCCGCCGCCCGCCCTGAGCCCAAAGGAACCCCGGCCCTTACCGGCAGGATCATAACCCTGGGTTCCGGCGGGGATGCCCTGAACTTCCGGGAGCTTGCCGGGGACGGCGCGGGGTTCTGGATTTCCGCCGGTATCGTTTCCCGGGAGGCCTGGACGGCCTTTACCAGGGCCCGGCCCCGGTGGGAAAAGGACAAAACCGGCGCCCTCATCCAGGCGGGACTGGTTACGGAGGACTACCTTGCCCCCTGCGATTATCCCAATTATCCCTACCCCGCGGTCTCCGGCGTTTCCTGGTACGCCGCCCAAGCCTACTGCGCCTGGCTTACGGAACAGCTTCCCCCCTTCCTGGCTGCCTGGGAAGTGCGGCTCCCCACGGAACAGGAGTGGGAATACGCCGCGGGGCTTTCCGGCGAACCTGAACAGATGCTGGGGAGCCTGTGGCAGTGGTGCGGCGGCGTCTTTGCGCCGCTCGGCTTCCTCTCCGCCCCCGAAACGGCGGTGGAGGCCGTGGGATCTCCCGAGCGGCCCCTCCGGGGCGGTTCCTGGGTAAATCCCGCCGGCTCCGTAAAGGCCGGAACCAGAGCCTCCCTGCCTCCAGCGGCATGTTCCCCCTTTGTCTCCTTCCGGCCGGTCATCGCCGAAAAAGCCGCCGGCGCGCCGGATTAACCATGGGCGAAGGGGTCAGGATAATCGCCGTCAACCGGAAGGCCCGGTTTGACTATGCCGTAGACGACAGGTACGAATGCGGCATAGAGCTTCTGGGAACCGAGGTAAAGTCCTTCAGGGACGGCAAAATCTCCTTCCCCGACGCCTGGGCCGAAGTAGTACATGGAGAAGTCTGGCTCCGGTCCCTTCGTATTGCGGAAAACCCCTTTTCATCCATCTTTAACCACGACCCGGACCGGAAAAAGAAGCTCCTCCTCCACAGGGACGAGATCAAACGCATAGCCCGGCGGGTGGACGAAAAGGGCTATACCCTCATCCCCCTCTCGTTCTATTTCAAAAAGGGCCGGGTCAAGGTGGAACTGGGGCTCTGTAAGGGGAAAAAGAACTACGACAAACGGGCGGACATCAGGGAACGGGATATCAAACGGGAGGTTTCCCGGGAATTCCGGAACCGGCTGCACTAGGAGCCTGCTGCACTTGTTGGTTTCTCTGGCCTTTTTCGTTGAAAAAGCCAGAAAAATCGCGATTATCCGGCGTCCTTACGGGGGGAGCTTAACGCTAAAGCCGCCGCCCCTTTGACCGCACCCTCCGCCCGGCCTGTTCCGGGAGCAGACCGGGCCGCGCCGGGGACGGCATACGCCATCCGGAGATCCGAACAGGTCATTCGGGGATCCGAATACGTCATCCGGGGGGCGGCATAGGCCGTCCTCTTTTTTTACCGGGGGTATCCTGTGCCGTCTCATGCGGACCGGACGCCCGGCGGAGGAGCGGAACCGCGGGCCGCAGGGACTACAGGGCGTTAAACGCCGCCGGAGCGGGAATTCCGCCGCTTTTTAAACGCTTCCGCCGCGCCCAGCAGCAACAGAACCGCCAAACCGGCGCAGAGCGAGCTGATCCGCAGGGTTTTATTGGAAAGCGCCCCGGGATAACCGGGAATGACCAGCCGGCCCGGCATGGTCCGCTGCTTTTTAACCCCCCCCAGGCCCACGATGCGGACAAAACGTTCATTGGCAAGGCCGTAGCCCAGATCCCGGGCGTAGACCGCAATGGCGTCGGAATCGTAGCGGAGCGCGTCCATGTCCCCCTCAAGCTGGCGGTTGATCGTTTTCAGGGTTTCCAGGTTTGCCCGCTGTTTATCCCGCTCCAGTTTAAGCTGATTATAGGCGGAAATACCCATGTTCCCCGCTGCAATAGACAGTATGGAATAGACGGCCGCCGCCGTCCAAAGGGCTGCGAGGTACTTGAAGGCGCTCATTACCTAGATTTACGGATGCTTTCGCCTTATTCTTAAGGGGCTCCGCCGGTTCCCCGCGGTTTTAAGGCGGAACCGTTGACAACGGGAAAAAGCCTGGCTAACATCAAAGTATAAGAGGCTGTTCCAAAACTGAAGTTTTGGAACAGCAGCCTTAGATTTAATATAAAGGGTAAAACTTATGGGGACTTCGGCCGATACTTGAAGAAATACTACCCTTTCTAACGGCGTCAGGCCGGGGGTACAGAGCGGGAGCGCGTCATGGCAAGTGAAAAGGATCCTTCAATTTATACCGATCGCAGTACCATCGGGTCATCTGACGAGCTTGATGAATACGGGGTATGGGTCAAGAGCGAGCCCCAGGACCTTTCTTCGGCAAGCGCCGAAACCCTGCCGGAGATAGAGGATCTGCCCGATTTTGACGCCGCTTTCGATATAGAGAGCGCCGGCGGCGGCGAAGAAGCCGCCGGCAATTTCGGGGATTCCCTTGAAGAAAATGACTTTGAATTTGAAAGCCTGCCCGAAGAGGAGCCGCTGGAAACGGACGCCGCCGGTTCCGGTTCCTTCGACGAGAGCGCGTTTACCGAAGTCTCCCTGAATGATTTTCTTACCGATGGGGAGGATCTGGAGGAAACGGCTGCAGAGGACAGCGAATTCCGGGATTCGGATTCGATTCCGGATTTAGAATTTGACCAGACCGAAAGCCTGGAAGAGGATGTTCTGGAAGAAGATACCAAGGAAGAAATTATCAAGGAAAAAGTTATGCCCGATTTTGACAGCGCCGGGACGGCCGGAGCGGAGCCCGAAGCGGCCCCCCGGAACCCCCCGGATCTTTCCACCCAGTTGTTGATGAAGATCGCCGACGAATTATCATCAATAAAAAAAGAACTTTCCAGCCTTAAAACCGAGTTCTCCGTAATCCGCCGGGAAAGCCCTGCGGGGAGCAAAGAGGGCGGCTTCTTCGATGAAGAGGACGATGAAAAAATCGCCCTCACCGGGGATGAGCTTGATAATATCCTTAACACCGCCGACTTTACCGAAGAGACCGGATCCGACGCCACCGGGGCTGTCTCCGGCGATTTCGGCGCCATGGAAACCGGGGAGGCAGTCTTCCCCTCCGAAGAACCCGCGGAACCCCCGAATCTTTCGGATCAGCCCGATATTATCACCGGTGAAGATTTCGAGCCCGAAGACCTGAACGGCGGGGAAATTAAATTCGACGAAGCCGATGTGGACGAGATCGGCGGGGAATACGGCGGGGAGGAGACTCCCTCCCGCATTCTTGACCCTCAGGAATTTGACATTACCCTGGATGCAAGCATCCTGGGGGACGATCCGGCCCTGGCCAACGAAAACGAAGTCTCCGGAAAGGAAGCCTCCGGAAAGGAAGCCTCCGGAAAGGAAGCGCAGGAGGAAGCGGAGACCGGCGTTCAGGAAGAAGCCCTGCCCGGCTTTAACGAGGATACGGAGGAGCCGGAGGAGATCACCATCGACCTTTCCGACGATTTTACGGATACCCTGGATCTGGAATCCAAAGATTCTGACGAGTTAAAAACCCTGCGTGAGCAGGGGGCCGAACCTTTGACCGAAGCGCCGGAGGACATCAGTTATCTTGAGACAGAACCCCTGCAAGAGGAAGACGGGCATATTGATCTGTCCGGGGCCGTTATAGACGAGCCCGATCTGAGCGCCGGTATAACGGAAAATCCCATCGAGGAACCTTCCCTGGACGGCATTTCCCTGGATCTCGATATGGAGGACGACGGCCTTGAGGATTCCGGTTTCTCCATTGCGGAAGACGGCGGGGACCTCTCCTTTGAAGAGGACAAGGAACTGGAGGTCTCCATTCCTGAGGAAGAATCCGTCCTGGACATACCGCCGGAGGAGGAGAGCTTTGACCAGATAGTCTCCGATGACCTTACGGCAGAGGCGGATGAAACCGGGGCCGTCCCTCCCGGCGGGGATCTTGATTTTGAAAATGACGCCGGAGAGCCGGAGGCCCCCGGAGAGCCGGAGGCTCTCGCCGCCCCGGCGGAGGATAAACTGCCGGATTCGTCCCTGCCGGTCAATCTAAAGCAGGAATTGAAGACCGTGCTGACTTATATGGATCAGCTTCTGGAATCGCTCCCCGAAGATAAGATTGAAGAATTTGCCAAGTCCGAGTATTTTGATACTTATAAAAAGCTTTTTGAGGAATTAGGTCTGGTGTAATGGGGCTTTTAAGCAAAGCCGCCTTCCGGGAGGGACCCGGAAAGTCCGGGGGAGGCGGGTTGTTACAGAAAGCTCTCGCAAAAGAAGCCGTCCCCGACGCCATGGGACAGGCCCTCAGGGACCGTATTCTCCGTCTTGGAAGGACGAAGTCATCCCCCTATACCGCCCTCAGCCTCCTCAAGGCCTATGCTTCGTTTCAGGCCGGTCTCTGCGTATCCCTCAAGGAGGGGGCCTACCGTGATTATGCATCGGTGGGACTGGGCATAGCAAAATCGGCGATTCCCCAAAATGTGCTGGGATACGGTAAAAAGAGCTTTTTCAAAGCCGGTTCCGCGGCGGATCTTTCTCTCAATTCCCCGAAGGGGGACCTGGCCTTTTGGGCTTTCCCCCTGGACAGGGATGATCCCTGCAGAACCATGCTGCTCCTTGGAGGAGATAATTCCTTCGACCCCGCCTCCCTGGAACCCATTGTGCGTGATGTACGGGCAGCGCTCTCCCCGCCGGGGGAAAACATTGCGGCGGAACCGGAGACAGAGCCGGAAGCTGAAGCCGAACCGGAAACAAAACCGGAGCCGTCCGCCGCCGGAGAGGGTATTAAAGAGGAACTTATCAAATTTCATACCAGGAACCCCCAATTCCAGGGGATTATCCTGGATCCTCCGGCGGACCAGGCGGGGGATTTCCGCGCCGAAATAGCCGGATCCATCGTTTCCTTTGGAACCGCCCTTTCCCTGCCTGCCCGGCGCTGCCTGGTCCTTCTTCCTCAAAACATAGACCAGGAGCTGACCGCCCACCGGCTTACAAAGGACTTCCGCGCCGCCTGTGTGTTCGGTTTTGAGGCGGATACTCCCGGCCGCGCCCTTGAGCTGATCCAGCCCTACTGGCAAGATGGCGGAACCGGTTCTTGAGGGGCTGACCGCAGCGGCAAACGGGATGCCCACGGTACTGGCGGGGAAAAGGGCCCTCCATTCCCGTTACAATCCCGGGGAAGAGGCGGAACGGTACATTGCCTCCCTCGGCGCGGGGCCCGAAGTCAAGTACTGCATACTGCTGGAACCGGGCCTGGGCTACCTGATCCCCCCCCTCAGAAAAAAATGTCCCGCCGCGAAAATCCTGGTCCTCCATGTTTCACCCTTCTTCTCAAAGCTCCCCGCCGCGGAGGAGGCGGCAAACGCCGGCCCGGCGGATGCCGCGGAAGGCGGCGGAACAGCTGTCTGGAGTCCCGGAAGCGGCAGATCCCTGTCCTCCTTTCTTGAGGAGATGATCCCCGACACGGCGGCGGCGGCCATCCGCCTTATCGAATGGCGGCCCGCCCAGGATATTTATGGAGAGGAGTACCTTAAGCTTCTCCGGGAGACGGTCGAATACATCAAGCGGGCCGACGCCAACCGGCGGACGGTCCTCGGTTTTGGCCGCCGCTGGTTCAGGAATGCCCTGCGGAATGCGGCAATCATCCGGCGGGCCGTGGTTTTTACTCCGGGAACCCTGCCCTGCATCGTTACCGGGGCGGGGCCCAGCCTGGAAGAGGCCGTCCCGGCGATCCTGCAGGGACATACAGGTTCCTGCCCGGACCGGGCTGCCGCCGGCGCGGAAAAACCCGGCTGCTTTGTCCTGGCCGCGGCCTCCTCGGCGCCGGCCCTTCTGGCGAGGGGCCTCCAGCCGGACATGGTGATCAGCACCGACGGGGGCGGCTGGGCCCTGCTTCACCTCTACGAAACGCTCAGGCCGGGCGGAACGATCCTGGCGGCGGGCCTTACCGCGGCCCTGCCCTCCCAATGCGCCGCCCTGCCGGTCCTGGTAATAAGCGACGGCAGCCTCTGGCAGGGCCGCCTCCTGCGCAGCCTGGGTATCCCCTTTATCAGCCTGAGCCAGCGGGGAACCGTTACCGCCTCGGCGCTGGATCTGGCCCTGGCCCTTACCGGGGGCGGGGTTTTCATCGCCGGGACCGACCTCTCCCACCGGGACATCCTCACCCACGCCCGGCCCTACGCCTTCGACAGGCTGCGGGAAGAGCGGGCGGACCGCTTCAGCCCCGCCTATTCCCAAAGCTGGGTCCGGGCCCGGAACATCGCCGCATCGGGCAGCCACGGCATATACGCCGCCTGGTTTAAGCGGCGGCTGGAGACTTATCCGGAACGGCTCTTTACCCTGGGGACCAATAACGAAGTCTTTGCCGCGCTGACCGGGGGCGCGATCCCCGGAGGGGCGGACCGGCCTTTCTCCGTCACGGCGGCGGGCGGACCGGAGCCCGCCGGAAGCGCCGTCCCGGCAAGGCCGGTACAATTTACCGGACAGGCGGTAAGGGGCGGAAATCCCGCGGAGATACTCATCGAAGCCCTGGAGGATCCCTCGGAGGGCCCGGTCATCATCAAAGAGCTGGGGGATCTCCTCTTTCCCGGAGAGGCGGATACGGAAGGGGCGGTCCGGGAAGCCCTGGCCGCCGCCCGGGCCGCCGCAGGAAGAGGGCGGTGATGGACAAGTTTTTGTTTGAGCGGAATTTGCTGGCCCTTTCCCCCAGGGACCCCGCCCTCTGTTCCCGGCTCTCCGCCGCGGAAACAACCCTGGGCCGGTATAAATGTATCGAGTCCCGTTCCGGGGAGCCCGTGCCCGCCTGGGTGGATCCTTCCGGGGCGGCCCATCCCCTCCACTCCCTGGTGGATCCCCGCAGGGAGGGCCGCCGCCTCATCTCCACCCTGGGGGACGAGGGCTTCCTCGTCTTCCTGGGCCTGGGAGGGGGCTATGCCGTACAGGCCGCACTGGAACGGGACGACACCCATCAGGCGCTGGTCATCGAATACGACATTAACGGCATCGCCGAACTTTTAAGCTCCCAAGACTACATCGCCCTTTTCAAAGATCCCCGGTTCAGCCTGATCGTCGATCCCTCCGGAGCGGCGGTGGAGGCCTGTATCCTGGAACTGTACAAGCCCGTACTCCACGGAGGAATCCGGAGCATACCCCTCAGGGCCAGGACCAGTTTTGATCAGGGGTCCTTTGCCGCGGCGGGGGAAGCGGTAAAGTCCGCCGTGGACCGGGTCTCCGGGGACTACTCGGTACAGGCCTATTTCGGCAAACGCTGGTTTTCCAACATACTGCGGAATCTCTTTGCGGCGGAGGGCTGTACGGAGCCCTTTCCCCGGACAAGGAACGCCGCGATAATCGCCGCGGGGCCTTCCCTGGACCGGCAGCTCCCGGCCCTGGCGGAACGCCGGGGGGAACGCTTCCTTATAGCCGCCGACACCTCCCTGCCCAGCCTCCTGGCGGCGAGGCTGGAGCCCGATGCGGTAATTTCCATCGACTGCCAGCATATCAGCTACTACCACTTCCTGGGGGGCATGCCCCGGCGCATACCCCTCTACCTGGATCTGGCCAGCCCCCCCTTGCTCGCCTCCCTTTCAGACCATGTACGGTTCTTTACCGGGGGACATCCCCTGGAGCGCTATGTCTCCCAATACTGGCGGTCCCTTCCGGCGCTGGATACCTCCGGGGCCAATGTTACCTATGCGGCCCTGTCCCTGGCGGAGAGCCTGGGGGCGGTACGGATAGAGCTTTACGGAGCGGACTTCGCCTATCCCCGGGGCCGCACTTACGCCCGGGGAACCTATATCTACCCCTACTTTGCAAAACAGCAAAGCAGGCTTAAGCCCCTGGAGGCCCTCTTTTCGGCCTTCCTCTACCGGAACCCCTCCCTGACCCGCTGTAACGGCGCCACGGATGCCGGCTGGTACTACGAAACCAAGGCCCTGAGGATGTACCGGGAACGGCTTGAGGCGAAGATCCCCGCCGCCGGCGCCGAGGTAATCCCCATTCCCGGCGGCGGCGCCCCCATCGCCGCGGTAAAGGGGCGTACCGGCCCCCGGCCCCTTACGCTGGTGTCCCCCGGAAAGGCCGCCATGGGGGCCGCCGCATTCCTGGACCGCTACCGGAAAAGCATAGCGGCCCTGCCCCCCATGAGGGGGAAACCCCCGGCCTACCCCGGATCGCTCGGGGCCGAAGAGCGGCTTATCTTTACCACCCTGCTGCCCGCGGCGGCGGCCATACGGAGCCGCCGGCCGGAACTTAAAGACGGCGGGCTGCTTGAAGAACTGCGCCGCTGCTGCCTTGGGGAGCTGGACATGGTGTTAAACCAAATGCCCTGACGGGGGCGGCGTCCGTGCCGGCAAAATTATAGAGAATAACCGCTTAGGATTAACCACGAACCTCACAAAGGGGATTTAATCACGAAGAAAATTTACCACGAACCTCACGAAAAACACGAACTTGTTGTTCGACGGCCTCTTCCGTTCGTGCCTGTTCGTGGTTATCTTCTTCTGTTTGTGCGGGCGGACCATACGAAGGGGATTAACCGCGAAGAGATACGAAGAGGATTAACCACGAACCTCACGAAAAACACGAACTTGTTGTTTGACGGCTTCTTCCGTTCGTGCCTGTTCGTGGTTATCTTCTTCCGTTTGTGGTTTTTTTCTTTTGCTGAAGCGGAATAGCGCCCCCTTTCCTGCCTGAACGGGTCATATCCCCGGGAATACAAGTCATATTCCGGGGAACGCGGGGCGGATGCCCGGACATCCGGGGGATTCGCCGCGGGCTGCGGACTATGCGCCGGGACGGCAACTGCGGATGCGGCTGCCGGTAAACCGGCGAACCAGAGGAGGGTCGTGTATGATTGACCGGATGCCCCGCGGACGGGACGGCGGGCTTTCCGGGCGCCGGAACCGGATCGCCGTTATGAAAGCGGCGAAACGGAAGGCCCGGAACATTCTCCGGGGCCGGTTTACAAATCCGGCGGGGCCTTTTTATCCGCCAGGGCGCCGTCCGGCGCGTCCGGGAGCTTTTCGCCCAGGGCCTCCGCAATTACCCGGCATACCTGATCGGCCAGGTTCCGCTTCCTGCCTTCCGCGGACAGGGCGGCGGTATCAATGGCCGGGGAAAAGACCACCCGGACCGGCGCCGCCCGGACCCGGTAGGTTTTTTCAAAGACATCGTAGCTTCCCGCAATGGCCATGGGCACCACCAGGGCGCCGGCCCTGGTGGCCAGCTTTAAGGAGCCCGGCTTAAAGGGCAGCAGTCCCCGGCCCTTGCTCCGGGTTCCTTCGGGAAAGACGATCATGGCGTCCCCCTTCCGGATTCGTTCTATGCCCTTGTTGATGGTGGTCAGGGCCCGGCGGGTATTCTTCCGGTCTATAAAAAGCCCCCCCAGGAGCAGTATCCAGATATTCAGCAGGGGGATCAGGGCCAGTTCTTTTTTTGCGATAAAGCCCAGAGGCCGGCCCGCCAGGGCCAGGGCCAGGAGTATGTCAAAGATACTCTGATGGTTGGCGGCGATACAGAGACGGCCCTTCCGAGGGATATGCTCCATCCCCTCTGCGGAGAGGGAACAGCCGGTTCCCCATATGAGGAAGCGGGACCAGGCCTGAGCCGTCTTGTAGACGATAAACCGCATGGGTCTTCCCAAGCCGAAAAGGCTCAACAGGAAAGATACCAGCCCCAGGGGGATAAAGCTTATCAGGCTGAATCCCACGATAGAAAAGAGAACCACGGTCTTAAACATAGGCGGCCTTCCTCAAAAAACCTACAGGGAAATATCCAGTTTGATAAACAGCTCCCGGGCGGTGTCCGCATCCTTCCAGACAAAGGCGTTCATGCCGAGGATCCGGGCCGCCTCCACATTGGGGCGCAGATCGTCCACGAAGACAATTTCGTAGGGGGAACAGCCCAGGGCGGCGAAGAGGGCTTCGTAGATCCCGTCCTCGGGCTTTATGGCGCCGACCTCGCAGGAGAATATCCCCGCATCGGGGATCTTAAAGACCGGAAACTGCTTCCGGGCCAGGGCTAAAAATTCGCGGGGCATATTGGAGAGTATCCCCAGCTTGAGCCCCGCGGCTTTAAGATCCTCCATCAGTTTTACCGTGGCGGGGTTGATGCGGGTCCAGCTTTGCAGATCCGCCTCAAGCATCCGCCCGGCGGCGGCTTCGTCCCCGTCCCTGCCCGCTTCGGCAAGGATGGTTTTATAGAAATCCACCCCGGAAAGGACGCCCCGGTCATGTTCCCCCCGGTACCGGCGGTCCAGTTCGTCCAGAACCGGAAGATCTATCCCGCCCAGGGCGGCTATTTCCGCCCTGTCCCTGTCTTCGGGCGGAAAGGAAATAACCTTTCCATAATCGAACACCGCCGCCTTGATCTTTCCCCCGGTTCCCCATTCTTCACTCATTTGATCATTCTCCTTAAACGTATCCGGAAACCGCCGTTTCCCGGCGGCGCATCATACCAGGGCCGCCAATTTCTCTCTGATAAATTCACTCTTCTCTTTCAACCCTATGCTGCCCGTCTCCAGGACCAGGATATTGGGCCGCCGGGGATCGAGTTTTACCCTGCCCCTGCTTTCCTGCATCAGCCTGACCAGGCGGTCCACGTTCACCCTGGACAATTTTCCGAATTCCACCCTAACGAGTCCGTCCCGTTCTTTCAAGGAGGAGACGGCGATCTCCCGGCAGATAATGCGGATCTCCGCCAGGGACAGGAGGGAAGCGGCCTCGTCAGGCAGGGGGCCGAAGCGGTCTATCAGTTCTCCGTAGACCCGTTCCAGCTCTTCCTTGTCCCTGATGGAGGCTATCTTCTTGTAGAACTCCATCTTTTCCTGGGCCGAATCGATATAGCCCTCCGGGATAAACCCGGAGTACTCCAGTTCCAGAAGGGTCTCGATATCCGCCTCGTAATGTTCATCCTGCAGCCGCCGTATGGCTTCGTCCAGAAGGCGCAGATAAAGGTCGAAACCCACCGAGTAGATGTCCCCGGACTGCTCCCGGCCCAGAAGATTCCCCGCCCCCCGGATCTCCATATCCTTCATAGCAATCTTAAACCCCGATCCCAGCTCGGTAAAGTCCGAAATAACCTGGAGCCGCTTCATGGCCAGTTCCGAAAGGGCCCGGCCCCGGGGATAAAAGAGGTACGCATAGGCCACCCGGTCGGAGCGTCCCACCCGTCCCCGGAGCTGGTAGAGCTGAGACACCCCGTACATGTCCGCCCGGTCAATGATGATGGTATTTACATTGGGGATATCGATGCCGTTCTCGATGATGGTGGTGGACACCAGTACATGAAAGCCTCCGTGGACGAAACGGCGCATCACGTCTTCCAGCTTCCGGCTGTCCATCTGGCCGTGGGCGGTGTCCACCAGCATCTCCGGGACCAGGCGCTCAAGTTTAATCCGGGTCTCATTAAGGGTCTCCACCCGGTTGTGGAGAAAGAAAACCTGGCCCCCCCGTTCCGCTTCGGCCCGGATGGCCGCGGCAAGCCGCTCCTCGTTCCACGCTTCGATAACCGTTTCGATGGGATGGCGGTTCCGGGGAGGGGTGGCAAGGAGGCTCATGTCCCGGATCTTAAGGAGGCTCATGTGGAGGGTCCGGGGGATGGGGGTGGCGCTGAGGGTAAGGCAGTCTACGTTGGTCTTCATCTCCTTGAGCCGTTCCTTGTCCTTAACCCCGAAACGCTGCTCCTCGTCGATTACCATGAGGCCCAGATCCTTAAAGGCCACATCCTTCTGGATGATCCGGTGGGTTCCCACCAGGATGTCGATTTCACCCTTCCTTACCTGTTCCAGGGTCCACCTGGCCGTTTTGCGATTTACAAAACGGGAAAGCATCCCCAGGCGTACCGGAAACTGGGAAAAGCGTTCCTGGAAATTTTCGTAGTGCTGTTCCGCCAGGATGGTGGTGGGGGCCAGAAAGGCAACCTGCTTCCCCCCCATGACCGCCTTAAAGCAGGCCCGGACCGCCACTTCGGTTTTGCCGTAACCCACGTCCCCGCAGACCAGCCGGTCCATGGGATGGGGACTTTCCATATCCGCCTTGATCTCCTCCACGCAGCGGAGCTGATCCCCGGTCTCCTCAAAGGGGAAATTCGCCTCAAAAACGGTCTGCCATTCGGTATCCCGGGGAAAGGCAAAGCCCCGGGCCTGTTTCCGTTTGGAATAGAGAAGGATGAGCCTCCCGGCAATATCCTCCACGGACCGCCGCACCCGGCCTTTCCGGTTTTCCCAGCTCTTGGAACCCAGCTTGTCCAGCCGGGGCGGGGAGCCTTCGTTCCCAACGTACCGCTGGACCAGGTTAACCTGCTCGATGGGAACAAAAACAAGCTCCTCCTCCAGATACTCCAGCTTTACATAATCCCGCTCGTGCCCCAGGGCCCGGACCCGCTCGATCCCCTTAAAAAGACCTATGCCGTAGTTGACATGAACCACATGGTCCCCCGGATTAAGCTCCACGAAGGTGTCGATGGGACTGCTCCGCACCTGTTTTAAGGAACGGGGGGGCCGTTTCCGCCGGCCAAAGATCTCGTTTTCCTGAACCACCATGAATTTGATATCCGGCAGGGCAAAACCTGCGGAGAGGGGCGCCGCCATAATCGATACCCCGGCGGCTTTTGTCCCGCCCTTTGACCCGTCTGCCGTTGAGGATGCCGTCACGGATGACATCGTCATGGATGACGCCGTTATAGAGGGCAGATCGTGGAGGAGCAGGCCGATCCGTTCCGCCTGCATCTCCGATTCGGCGGCCACCACAATTTCCCAGCCCTGCGCGGCGAGGGCGGTAAATTCCTCCTTGAGGTAATCAATATTGCCGAAAAAACTCCGGGGAGGATCGCAGGGAAGGCGCAGGCGGCGGTTCTCCCCGCTTCCTTTAATGGTCATAAAAGAAACGCTCCGGGGAAAATGATCCGCCAGTTCATTGAAGTTAAGGAGTATCCGTTCCGGTACGGGAAGTTCCCGGCCCGGGGAAGGAGCGCCGTCCATGGCGGCGTCCTCTCTGGCGGCGGCGCCATGGACGGCGCTGTCCGCACCGCGGCGGGCCCTGTTATAGAGCCCCCGGTATTCCCGCTCCAGGCTTTCCTGGGCGTTCTCCAGCCGTTCCCGGTCAACATAGAAGATCGCGCCTTTCCAAAGGCGGCCGTTCCGTTCCCCCGCGGCCGCCCCGGCGTCCAGATAATCCGGCAGGACCGCCGGAGCCTCAAAGGCCAGGGGGAAGAAAAGCTCTTCCCCCGCGGCGGTCCTCCGGGCAATAAGTTCCTCCAGCGCCGCCGTCATGCCCTGGGGGGTAAATTCGGGACATTCCCCCAGGCGGCGGCTCAAGACCTCGATGCGTTCATCGGACCAGACCACTTCCTTTAGGGGCCGGATCACCAGCAGATCAATCTTTTCACGGCTGGTACTTTGATCCCCCGGATCAAAGCGCTTGATATGTTCAATCACATCAAAATCGAAGAGGATACGGCAGGCCTCCTCATCTCCCCCCATAAAAATGTCCAGCACCTCTCCCCGGAGGGCAAATTCACCGTGGAGCTGCACCCTGGGAACCCTGGTATAACCATAGCCGGTGAGGGTTTCCGCCAGAGCCGCAGGATCGATGGCCCCGCCGGGATGCAGGGGGAGAAGGAGGGAACGGATATAGGCTGGGGGCGGCAGGGGAGTCAGAAGGGCCCGCTCCGGGACCACGGTGATGCCGGGGCTTCCTGCGGCAAGACCGCTGAGGATCTTAACCCGCTCTCCAAAAACCGCCGAAAGGGGGGCCATTTCCCGGTAGGGCATGGTTCCCCACCAGGGAAAGAGGGAAACCGGAAGCTCTGCCGCGGCCAGATCCGAAGCCAGATCCTGGGCTTCCCGTTCCGTGGGAACCACCGCCAGGTAGGAACCGGGACGATGGATGTAAAGGGCGGCCAAAAGCAGGGCCGTAAAGGCCCCCTCGGCCCCTTCTACCTCCAGGGGGAAGCCTTCCGCGCCGGACTGGGTTTTTCCGGTCCCGCCGCCGTCTTGAGCCCCGCAGACGGCGGAAACAAAGCCGGAAACCCCCTTTGAAGGGGCCATTCGCTTTAGAAATTCAGGAAAAGATAAGGTATTCATCCCGGTCTACCGATTACTATAATATGGAGTTCTGCCGTGAAATATCAACCTAAAGCAATCCTGACCTTCATTCTCTTTTGGGGAATCCTCTCCTCCCTCCGGGCCGGGGATATTACCGTTACCATCCGGTATTTTGATAAGCGGATCTACTATATTCAGGAAACATCCGGCGGCGCCTCCGGCGGAAACGTTGATCCCATTTACGTACAGGTAACCATTGCTAATAACAGCCCCTCTACCTACCGTTTTAAGCTGGCCGATGAGCGGGCCTTTTCCGTCGATTTTGACATCAGGACCATGACAAACCGGGCGGTGGAGGCGCCGGAACGCCTGATCCGTAAACGTACCGAAAGCAGGCAGGTTTTTTTCCGGGAAGTGGCGGTGGATAGCGGGGAATCCTTCTCCTTTGTGGAGGATATCCGGGATTACGCCGATTTGAGCCGGAGCGGCTCCTTTGTTGTCCAGGCGAAGCTCTTTCCGGAACTGCTCCGTCCCGGTGAAGGCGCCGCCGAAACCCTGGAGTCTAACCGCCTCAGCCTCAGCCTGCGGCCCCCGGTCCTGCCCGGTCCCGGCGGTATCCCCCTGGAGATGGACGCCGCCACCAACGCCCTCCTGGTCCGGGAAAAACTGCCCCCCGACCAGGTAATCGGCTATATTTTGACGGCCCGGCAGAAATCCCAATGGGAAAAATACTTTCTTTACCTGGATTTGGAGTCCATGATCTCCCGGGACCCGGTCCGGCGCCGGCAGTGGCTGGCGGAATCCGGGGAGGGCCGGCAGCGGATGCTGGCCCGCTACAGGACAGAACTGCAAAGCTCCGTCATTGACGGAGATATAGCCGCCATACCCATGGATTTTGAGATTGAACGAACCACTTATAACAATGAAGAAGGTACTGTAATTGTATTAGAAAAATTTCGAATAGGAAACTATACTGAAAGAAGGAGGTATACCTACTATCTTCGCCGTAGAGACGATGTTTGGACTGTGGCGGATTATTCTGTGGTGAACTTGGGGACTGAATGAAATTACTGCTGATAATGGGTTCCGATGACGCCTACCAACTTATCTCCTATCATTTAAAATCCCTGGGGCTTGAATTAATACGTTACCGGCATGTGCTTAAGGCTATGGATAATGTGGATGAGGTGGATCCGGCGGGCATTATCGTCAGTACCGAAGATTTCCCCCGGCACTGGAAAACCCTGGTTCAATTTGTCCGCTTTGAACGGACCAAGGATGCCTGTCCTATTATCATCCTCAAGGGGAACAGCTTCCCCGTGGAGGAAATGGCCAAGGCCTACTTTCTTGAAGTAAACGGCATGGTCTCCGAGGATCTAAGCGATCCTGCGGAGGTTGAAAAGCTTAAAAGCCTGATCACCGGCGGCGGAATAGTCGAAAAGCGCAGAGCCCGCCGTTTCCATGTAAACCTCGGGAACCGTCTGGGGTTTATCATATCAAATCCCCTTCATAAATGCCTTGTTCCCGGAGAAATAAAAACCATCTCAAAATCCGGCATATCCTTTACTCCCTTTCACCCGGAATCGGCAAAGGATATCACCGCAAATCTGGAACTGTCCGGCTGTTCCCTCAGAACCGGGGATGTCATGCTCTCTCCGGTCTGCAGGGTGGTACGCGTGGGAGAGTCTATCTCCATGGAATTTACCTCCTTCCCCGGAAATGAACATAAGATCCTGGAATCCTACCTTGACGCCCTGCCGGTTGAGGAAGCAGACGATACAGAAGCGGCGGAGTAAGAGCCGGTTCCAAAAACCGCGGAAAAATTATTATCGGTGATTGCTTCAAGCTCCGCTGCAGAGCCTCCGCCGGTTCCGGCTTCCCGCCGTAGGGCCGCCGCCCCCGCCAGAACTGCCCGGAGGTCTTCCCAGCGGGAAAAGGGCCGGCCCCGTAAAGGCTGGTAGGGGGCATCGGTTTCCAGGAGGAGCCGTTCCGCCGGCAGGCCGGCACAGGCCCGGACCGCCTCTTTGTGATTAAGGAGTATGGCCGTACCGAAGGAAAAATAGGCGGCCACCCCCCGCCTGAGCAGAGCCCCTCCTTCACCTAGGGTTCCCGGATAGGAATGGAATACCACTGCGGGAAGCTTTTTAAGCGCCCCGGTATGGGCAAAAATCTTGTGCATTCCCCGGCGGATATGCAAGACCATGGGAAGGCCGTATCGCAGGGCGATTTCCAGTTGGGCTGCAAAAAGCCCGTCCTGTACCTCTTCCGTGGAGCGGAATTTTTCGTTGAACAGATCGAAACCCGCCTCCCCTACGGCGTTAAGCCGTCCCTCCGCCGCTAAACCGGCAAGCAGAGCCAGGGTTTCTTCCGGGTTATACTCCGTGGTTTTTTTCGCCGTCTCCGTTTCCGCAGGCAGTTGAGGATGCGCCCCAAAACAGAGCGCCACCGGCGGCGCCCCGGCGGCGGCGGCCGCCCTGCCCAGCTCTTCGTGGCAGGCAAACTGTCCCCGGTTCCATGCGCTGGCCGCGCAGCGTATACCGAGACGGCGGCGTTCCTCTTCCGCGCCGGGGAGACGTTCCGCGAGATCGAAGGGATGAACGTGAGCGTCGGAGGCCATGGCATATTGTAGCCGGGGTTCCGGGGAAGTAGAAGGCGTTGAATTGCCGTGGAACGATTTCAAAGAGTAGTTTTATATCAATAGTCAGTCTTCACGCGCTGCCCGGATTAATGTATCCGGCTGTCGTATCAGGGTCTCCATGGTCCTGACAAACCGTTCCTCCAACCGGACGGAAAACGGTCGTTTTTTCACCTGGGCATATTCCCGAACATAGGGAGAATCATCGTTCCGGAAGTCCGCAAGATATTGCAGTAAAGGGGTATCTCCCGCATCGAGCGCCGCCGGCATAAAGCGGATTCCTGGAATCATGGCACGGGCAACTTCCCCAGCGGCATGGCGGCCTTCGCTTTTGCCCTTTACGGAGATACCGGTTGACCGGATGCGGGAATACCTTCGGGCGGTTTCATCTCCGTAGCGGACATACCAAAAATACCCGGTTTTGGTCAGTTTGCGGTAAATGCAATAGAGAACATGGAACGGACACATATCATCTCCCTAATGTACCTTGCTGTGTACCTCAGGACTTTTCGTGTGATATGCCTTCCGTTTTCGGTCAGGCTAATTCATTGTATGGTAAAGGCTTACCAAATGGGCGCGCAGGGATTCGAACCCCGGACATCCACGGTGTAAACGTGGCGCTCTAACCAGCTGAGCTACGCGCCCGGGATTTCGACAAAGTACTATAAACGGGATTCTTCGTCAAGGTCCGCCTGATGGGGCCGGTCAATTCCGGTCCCGGTGTTTGGCGGTTTTTTTCTCTATGGACCAGACTCCTTCACCGGGCTTATAGGCCATTTTCATATAGGTGAGAAGCTCCGGCGTTCCTTCCCGTATGCAGATAAGCTGGCACTCTTTCGCAATTTCCATAAGCCTGTCGAAGTCCCCCTCGATGGTGGTTTCAAAGGGTCCCACGAATGTATTAAGGCCGGCGCTCTTGATATAGGCGATCACCTTGTCCACGATGCGGAGCAGTTCGTCTCCGCTTACCGATTGGGGCAGTACCTGGATTGCCAGGCTTGCCTGGGGCTGGGTTTCAGTTTTATTCATGGGTCAACTCCGTAAAAAAATCCGGGCCATATACATAGTCCGCTTCGGCCTCCATGGCCTTCCAGTCTGTACAAGTTTTATCATAGACCGCCGCAAAGCCCATGCCCGCGGAACGGACTCCCCTGAGGGCCCTGTAGAGATCCTCAAAGACGACACAATCCTCCGGGGGAAGGCCGATCCGTTCCGCGGCGGCGAGCCAGATGCCGGGCTCCCCCTTGTCTCCCGGCGTTTCGCCGGTGTAGACCAGGGCCGAAAAATAGTGACGAAGGCCGCGGCGGGTCAGGACCGCCCTGCAGGCTTGGGGGAAACAAGAGGTAACCACCGCCAGTTTCGTACCGCCTTCGTACAGTTCCCGGACCAACTCCGCCATGCCCGGCTTGAGGGGCGCCGCATGTTCGTAGCGGTCCAGGGCGGCGGCGTTCCACTGGGCAAGTATCTCCTCAGGAGAATAATCGAATCCGAAGCGGCGGATCACGTATTCCGCCGACTGGGTAAGGGTCATCATCTCAATTGTTTTTTCAAGATCCATGCCGGGGGTTTTGCCCTTTTCAATGAGCCAGTCCCGGCAGAGCTTGTCCCAGATCCACATGGAATCGATCAAAGTGCCGTCAAGATCAAAGAGGGCTCCCCGGTAATCCCGGACGCTTTTTTTCATCCCCTGATTTTCCCCTCATCGAGAACTCTCCGCAAACCCCGGGCGGCCCCGCCGATGCTGGGCTGCGAAAGAATGCCGGAGATCACCGCGATCCCCGCTGCTCCGGCCTTTATGACGGCCCCGGCATTGTCTACGTTTACCCCGCCTATGCCTACCACGGGAATCTTCGCCGCGGCGCAGATTGCCGCCAGCCGCCCAAGGCCGACGGCCTCTCCCGCATCGGCCTTGCTCCCCGTAGGGTAGACCGCGCCGGCGCCGAGATAGTCCGCGCCGTTCCGTTCCGCCTCCAGAGCTTCCTCTACGGTCGAGACGGAAACGCCGATGAACATGTCCTTTCCCGCAAGCCGCCGGGCGGCGGCCAGGGGCAGATCCGACTGGCCTATGTGAAGCCCTTCGGCGCCGGCGGCCAGGGCGATGTCCAGGCGGTCGTCGATCACCAGCGGGACATGATGACGGCGGGTAAGGGCCCGCAGCTCAAGGGCGATTTCGTAAAACTCCCGGCTGGAGGCTTCCTTTTCCCGGAGCTGCACCATGGTAACTCCCCCGGCGATGGCCTCTTCCACCGCCCCGGCAAGGGGCCGCCCCAAAGCAAGGACCCGGTCGGTACAGAGATAGAGGAGGAGGTCTTTAGGATTTAACATGCTATTTTCCCCCTTTGTATGATGGTCTCCCCGGTGATCCCGTAGATACTGTCCATCAGGGCGACGCGGAAGGAGCCGGGAAGCGGCGCCCGTTCAAAGGCCAGTTCCCCGGCGATACCCATGGCTATAACGGCGGCGCAGGCGGCGGTAAATATGCCGCTCTTCGCATT
>JAISMC010000169.1 GCA_031276965.1 Treponema sp. | reverse complement strand
CGGATCGGCGGGGAAGCCCCGGCCCTTTAGCCTTTTTGACCCTCCGCCTGCGGACGGGGCCCCAGGAGTTCTATCCGGGCCTTGATATAGTCCAGGCGGTCGTGGTTAAGCACCGACCGGCGGTAGGGGGTGCCCGGCAGGGGTTCCACCGGGTACCAGCCCCGGCTGATAAATTTCCGCCCTGCCCCCTCGGTATACCAGTACACCAGGGATATCTCCCGGTTGTCCATTTCAATGGCGTTGATCCCCCGCCGGCTGATGGCGCTGCCGGAATTGAAGAGGCAGGGTACGGGAATTTCATCCCCGTAGAGACTCTGGCGGAGCACATCCCGCCGTTCGGACCGCTTGAGCTTCCCCAGTTCCTGCCGCAGGGCCGCCACCTCCCGGGCGATCCGTTCCCGGTCCTCCCCCCGGGCCGCGGGATAATCCCGGCAGAGCCGCTCGATCTCGAATTTGATAAAGTCAAACCGGCCCAGGGATTCGAAGAGGGCCCGGTGGGTATGGCCAATAACGGACATGCAGTTGTTTTTTATGGAAAAATCGTAGGCCTTTTTTTCCACATAAAACCGCCGGTAGGGGCTGCGGGCGGAGGAGATATTGCGGATGCCGAAGGGCTTTAAAAAATAGCGGATGCTGACCATGACCAGGCTGTTGTACCGGGTGTATATCCGGGAGGCCTGATGCCCGTGGTATGCATAGCAGGGAAGATGCCCGGTTTCGATCCGTACCGCGTTGTACAGGGGGTAGGGATAGTCCCGTTCAAAGATCAGATCCTCGTCGTGGTTTCCCAGGATCTTGTAGAGCCTGTTTTGGGCGGCAAAGAGGTCAAAGATCCGGTACAATTCGGACCAACGCTTCCTGATGACCCCCAGGGAATGGCGGGCCAGCTCCTCAATATCCCCGTTTAATACGAGATACCATCCCCCGTTAAAGTAGTATTTTTCCAGCAGCGCCATAAGGAGTTCCCCGTTATACTCAAGGTCGTCCCGCCGCCCGCTGCCCATGTGAAAATCGCTTATCACCAGGATTCTGCCGCCCCGGGAGATGTCCAGCACCGCCGCCGGGTTAAACCGGGGGTCTATGATATCGGAAAAAAATGAACCCCTTGCCAAACCGGACAATCCTCCCCAATCCTGGCTAAAGAAAAGTATACCCCAACTATACGCCCCTTATACAAGCCTAAAAAAGGTGACACCATAGGCCGACGCCTATGCGTTTACCTTATTCAGCGCCAAGCGCCTGTTTTTGTTTTTTTAGATATATTGCCTGGGCCGTTCTCAGATTAGCGCATCGTTGTTTTATGAGCTTCTTTTCAAGAAGGCTCACTCCGTGTGTTTTGAGACTATTCCCAAGGCGTGTCCAATGTCCGGAACAGGCCACATGGAAAGCGTCTTTGACCATGCCTTTATAGCGGAATTTGGAATGATCGGAAATGGCCTGCTCCACAAACTTATAGCCAGACCTGCTTTCCAGTACTTTGAGAGCAACGAACGCTCTGCCAATGTCATTCATGGCAGTTGTTGAACTTGAAATCGCGTCTGTGTCCATTGGATCACATAGCGCAAATTCCTGACGGACAAAAGTATCCTCGGCTAGAATGAGAATCCCTAAATCTTCCCCTGCATTTTCCTGCGCCGTCTTAAAGGCCGCAAAAGCGAGAGAAAGACCGCTTTCATAATTAATCCTTCCCTCGTGTTCAATGCCGTCGGTATTCTGACCTTTGCGGCCAGTGGCGATGAGCAATGCGCTTTCGAGAATTTTATTGAGCAAGCCAGTCCTTTCCAAGCTCTGCCTCAACTTCGGTCATGTTCCAACCGCCTCTTACAAGGTAATCGCCATAGCCCATTTTTTTCCAACCCTCCGCCAAATAAGACGGTATCGGAACCGTCCGCACCAGAACATCCGCTTCAGCGTTTTTCCCGGCCTTCCGTAGGGCTGTGACTTGCATCAAGGCAGCCGATTTTTGTTGCAGGGTCATTGTTTGAGCCATAACAGCCTCCATGCCCTACTATATGACACCGGGACGGTCTTTGCAACACGCACGCCGGTATCGCCTATAGTGCCTGGCACCATTTACCAGTATCTAAGGGCGTTAAACCGGGCGGAGCGGAAGGAACGGGTATCATGGACGGGATATTTTCTCAGGGCCCTTTCGACATTGGATATCCGGAGAAGCGCCGGAGGATGGGTCTTGAGGATGCCTCCGGAGCGGCCCGCCGGGATTTTTTCCAGGACGTATAAGATATCCATAAGGCTTGAAGGTTCATAGCCGGCGGAAGCCAAGAGCGATACCGCGAGGGAATCGGCCTCAAATTCCTGCTGCTGCGAGAAGCCGTTTATCGTCATGGCATCGACAATTTCTTTGACCGCGTCAACAAAAAAAAGCCTGCGCACTTCCAATCCCGCGTTCCGGAAGGCGATCTCCCCGGAGCGATCCGCAAGTTCCCGCAGATCCCGGATCAGCCTGTTATCCCGTATCATTTCAATCCCATGCTTAAGCTGGATGTGGGCCATTTCGTGGGCAATAACAGCGGCCAGCATATCTTCAGAAGCGGCGGCTTCCACCAGCCCCAGGCTGATAAAAATATGGCCCCCCGGCGTGGCAAAGGCGTTTGGTTCCGGGCTGTCCAGGATCATAACATGATACCCGTTAAAGGGCGCAGGCCCGGCGGCATGGAGCGCCAGGGAGCGGCAAATCAGGTTAAGGTATACGGATAAATCATGGTTTCCGGCATAGGGTCTGTACAGTTCCAGAATATTCGCGCCAACGGCCCGGCCCATATAATATTCATCCTCCGGGCTTATATCGTTTTCCAGGGCGGATAGGGCGCGGTCCATTTCGGAAAAGGGATCGTTTATACCCTGCCGGCGGCCGGCGGCGGCCCTCCCCTCCTGGGACAGCAGGGGAACCGCCAGCAGTCCGATCATCCCAAGAACGATGGATACTATACGAAACCCCGGGGTCTCATTCATTGTTTTTCTTGAACAGGGCGAAGAATCCCGACATTCCGCCGCTAAATTTCTGGGTATCCATGGTCATTATCTGCGCCGTTTCCACTCCCAAGGCTTTTATCCTTAGGCGCTTATCTGTGGTACCGGTTATGCTTCCGGTTATCACTATTTCCGCCCCTAACATTTTTCCGATATCCACCGCCGAATTATCATCCACCTCCCCGGTCATCTGGAAATTTCTTTCCGCCCTTATGGAATCCAGGCTTTTCCGGTCTACAATGCTGTACCGCTTCGAATTAACCAGTAAATTCGTTAATTCATCTAATACAAATTCTCCGTCTTTTGCCTCCGAGGATGATATATTGATCAGCGCCAACCGCGACTGTCCGGGCATATCTTTTACGATCCTGGTATAGGCGCGGCGGACCGCTGCTTCCAGATTATTCCCTTCTATGGTCGCCGCCGTTGTTTCTTCCACGAAAACCGCTATTGAATACCTTGGCGGCTTCTGATTTTCCCGGCTTACCTCGATTTTTATATTATTCCGGTCCGAATCCGATACAAATTGTACCCGCTCGCCGCTAAACTTTTGGTAGCTTACATCAAGATTGTTACTGCCATTGGGGATTTTTAGCAGCCGCGAGGCCCCGGCGCGGATGCTGTATTTTTTTCCGTTCAGATAAACATCCGCCGCTCCCTTTAAACTGTCAATCCTGGTTATCATAACTTCCGCCCCGTCGTCTTTCCCGCTCCCCATGGTGGCGCAGGATAGGGTAATGCCCGATACAATAAAAAGCGCTGACAATAGATTGAAGCTGAATTTTTTCATAAGATCCTCCAATTATATACAATTCCGGATATACAATTCCGGCCTGCCTAAAATTTTTCCGACGCCATCGCCACTATCTGCGCCGTTTGCACATCCAGCGCCTTTAAGCGCAGGCGCCGCATGGAGTCGGACCCGCTTATGCTGCCGGTAATAACCACATTGGCGCCCAGTAATTTCCCGATGGAAACCGCCGATTCATCGTCAACTTCGGCGCTCAATTGAAAATCCCGTTCTTCACGGATGGCTTCCAGGCTTCTCCGGTCCACTATTTTGTAATTCCCCGCGTTCACCAGTACATAGGCCAATTCGTCTATGACAAACTCGGACATTTCCCGTTCCTGGCTTGATACGCTGAGGATCGCTATGGTCGTGTCTTCCGGCAGGTTGTTTATCAGGGTTTCGCCGGCCCGGTATAAAGCGGTTTCTATGGTTCCCTCATCGCCGGTGTTTTCCGGCGGCGGCGGAACCCGCGGGGCCAGGGACGGTTTTCCGGCGGCCTGCGGCAAAGGTTTTGTCTCCACAATATTTGCTTCCATTAACATTTTAATGATCCCAAAGGTATAAACAACTTCTACCGTTATTGAATTTGAAGCCGCCTCACACACAAGTTCTACGCCGCTGAGCTGTTCTTTCCATTCTTTGCGGCGGGTGTTATAATATACGGGCTTAAATAGTAGTTTAGCAAAACCATTGGGAACGATTATTTTTTCCGGTATCCCCGGTTCAAGCTGGGCCACAAGGACCCCGTCAAGATACACATTGAACCATCCATTTACCTTCCCGTTCCGTATTGATTTTATCAACACCTCCGACTGGCCGGGGCCCGGAAGCGCGGTAAGGTCGCTTCTGGGAATCTGCCGGTCCGCGGCGGTTTGGGCGGCGGCGGTATATGCCAGGCACATACATACGAACCCGGCCATAACCATCTTTCTTTTCATATATGTTCCTCCTGAATTGCCGCAATCTTACGGCCCTTTTTTATCCGACAACCGTGTCAGGTACTCCCGCAGAGAGTTCCCGTAAGAATCCATGATTTTCCCTTCCGCGCCCGCTACCGCCCGCGTCTCCGCCTCCTCAAGCCGGGCATGGCCTT
>JAISMC010000106.1 GCA_031276965.1 Treponema sp. | reverse complement strand
TCCTCCTGTTCGGTACAGCCCACCACCGCGCCAAAGGCCCCGTAGCCGTATTTTCCCCG
Organism: Treponema sp.; assembly: GCA_031276965.1. GTDB lineage: Bacteria > Spirochaetota > Spirochaetia > Treponematales > Breznakiellaceae > JAISMC01. Next base: position 2,884 of record JAISMC010000106.1, on the reverse strand, counting down.
GCGGCCCGCGGCCAATTCCGCCAGCCGGTCCCCCACGGCATCGTAGAGCCGACCCCCGGCGCGAAGCTCCTGGTATTCAAAGTCCCGCATCCCCGGGTTGCTGGTTCGCATAAGGACAAAGGCCCCTTTGCCCCGGGTATCGGTATAGGAAAGCCAGGGTTCGATGGAGTCCATCCCCATATAGGGGGAGAGGGTAACAAAATCCGCCTCGAAGTCCCCGGCAAAATGGGCCCGGGCATAACGCAGGGCCGTGTCGGCGATGTCCCCCCGCTTGATATCGGCGATGACCAGGGCGCCCTGCTCCCGAAGATAGGCCAGGGTCTTGGCGTAGGTCTCAAGCCCTGCCAGGCCCAATTCCTCGTAATAGGCAATCTGGATCTTGAAGCAAGCGCTGACGTCCACGGTGGCATCGATGATCGCCCGGTTAAAGGCCAAAACCGCCTGGGCGTCCGAGGCCGCCCGCCGGCGCTCGGATGGGGGCAGGTACTCCGCCGCGGTGTCCAGGCCCACGCAGACCGGCCCCCTGGCTGCCACCGCTTCGTAGAGTCTATCCATATTGTACATAGGCGCCGTTTAATAATACGAGCAGTAATCGCCGTAAATTTGGTTGAAGGCATATTCGTAATCCTCAAGGAGCCGCAGCTCCTCGGCATACTCTATGCCCCCACTATTGTTGTTGATGTCGGCGAGATACGTCCAGGTGGCCCGGATGGTTTCGAGGCAACGCTCCAATTCCCCCGCGATCCTGGTTTTCGCCGCCGATCCTGAATTAGCCTGCCCGCCCCCCTGGTAAGCGGCGTTCCGGCGGACCCCGTATCCCGGAATCTGACGGATGGCCAGGGCCCGGTTCCCAACTTCCATAAGGCTCTTCCCCAGGGTAATCGCCCCCTCAGCTTCCTGGATCCGGAGGTCGGTCAAAGTCCGCCGGTTTTGTACCACCACCGGGCTCAGGGTGAGGGGAGAAGGCCCGACCCGCCAGGTTTTCCCCTGGATGTCGGTGTATATCAGGGAGAAGGAGCCGATGGCGTTCTTCAACACGGCGGTATTTTCCAGGTCCGCTATGACGACCAGGGTCTTCGTATCACTGTTATGAAGGGTGCCAAGCCGAAAGTACATGCGGTCCTGATCAAGCCCATAACGGTAACCCCAGGCTTCCTTGAGACGCACCCCCGGAGCCAGGGAAAGTTCCAGGTCGATCTGCCATACGGCGGGAACCACCAGCCGGTCCAGATCGCTGCCGAAGGCTTGTTCCATGGTCTCGAATTCCGAAATGAACCGGAAGGCGCCGCCGCCGGAGGCGGCGATATCCGCCATGAGGTCGGCATCGCTCTCCATCCCCAAGGCGATGGTGGAAATATCAATGCCTTGCTTGGTATAAAAGTCGGTTACCTTCAAAAATTCAGCTTTAGGATAGCCGCCGTCGTCCCTTCCTCCGGTGAGGAGGACTACCCGGTTGAGGTAATCACCCTGATAGTTGGCCGCCACCTCGGCATATCCCACGAGCATACCCTGGTACACATCGGCGCCGCCGCCGGGCTCCAGGCCGTCAATCAGCGCGGTGAACTGCTCCTGGTCGGCCTCGTTTTGGATCAACGTGGGGGGCACCACCAGTTCGGCCTGGCCGCCAAAGGTAACTACCGATACAATGTCCCTATCCCGGATCTGGGTAATATAGGCGCGAAAGGCTTCCTTGACCCATTCAAGCTTATCCTGCTCCATGTAAACGCTCGTATCAATGACAAAGCACAGATTCATGGGGGGCAGGGCGGCGAATTGCTCCTTTTTGCCCTTAAGGCCGATCATGAGATAGGCGGTAGAACCCCGGACATCCGTCAGGGGGATTATGTTAAAGGGTCCGCTTTGGGGGAGGGGATAGCCATAATCCGCCTGCGCGATATACGAGTCAAGCCACACCTCCTGGGGGGGAGTAACATAATCCAGCCCGCCCAACGGGGCCTCCGCGCCTTCGGAAATCGCCTGGCTAATCCCCGAGGCGCCGAGCATGGCGGGAAGGAGGAGCCCCACTAAGATAAGAAAAACTCTTCCGTATTTCATAATCCCTCCTCTGGTGATTCGTTGCGAAGGGTCCATACTCAAGAGCCCCTTAGGGCGGAACCGAGATTATCCGGTTTTTGAACTACCCCAGCAACGTTTGAGTATAACATACCGGGGCATCAAACACAACCCGGCCGTGGTGGATGGTCATACGGACCGCACCCCACAATTCCCGGCCTATAAAAGGAGAGTTACGGCCCCGGGACTTAAAAAATTCCGTCCGTTGGCGCGCGGCGATATCGGCGATAACCAGATCCGCCCGGAACCCCGCCGCGATCCGGCCCCGGTCCCCGGCCAGGCCCAGGATCCGGGCGGGGGTCCCGCTCATCAGGGCGGAAAGCCGCGAAAGGCTTATCCCGCCGGAACTATCCTTCAGGGCCAGTTCCGTTAAACATACCCCAAAGGCCGTCTCCAGCCCGATAAAGCCCGGCGCGCCCGCGGCCTTGCCCGCCTGGGTATGGGGGGCATGGTCCGTGGCAATGGCGTCGATGGTCCCGTCCAGGATCCCGGCGATAAGAGCCTGCCGGTCCGCTTCGGTCCGCAGGGGCGGGTTCACCCGGCCGTGGGACTCAGGTCCCAGGCGCCGGGCGTCTTCTTCAGTAAGGGCGATGTGGTGGGGGGTGGCCTCACAAGTGAGGAAAAATGAACCGGGAGTCGCATCCACCCCCCCGCGCCCCGATTTTACGGTGTTTTTTGCCGCCCGAATGAGATCCACCGCTTCTTTGGTGGACACATGGGCGAGGTGAATGTGGCAGCCCGCTTCCCGGCCCAAAGCTATGGCCCGGCGGCTCCCCTGGTTCTCCTCGATCCGGCTCCAGACCTCCCGGCC
>JAISMC010000029.1 GCA_031276965.1 Treponema sp. | reverse complement strand
AGGGGCCAGGCTGATTTCCCCCAGGCCGCCCCGGGGGCCGGAGTTCATAAGCCGGAGGTCCCCGGCGATTTTGGACAGGTTCACCGCCAGGGCCTTGAGGAGGCCGGAGACTTCCACCGGCACATCGTTGTTCTGGGTGATGTCCATGGGGTATTCGGCGGCGGCCAGGCCCATGCCGGTAAGTTCCCGCAGTTCCTCGATTATGGCGTAGCGGTACTTCCGGAGCGCCGGGTCGGAATCTTCAAGGCCCACCGCCGCGCCGCCGATGTTCACCTGCCGCAGCCGCTCTTCCGCCTTGTAGAGCCGCCATCGGTCCCGGGCGATGGCCTGGGCGTAGGCGGCGAATTCGTTCCCCAGGGTGACAGGCACCGCGTCCATCAGTTCCGTGCGGCCCAGCTTGGGAACGTCCTCAAAGGCGTTTTCTTTTTTTTGCAGGCTTTCTTGCAGCGCGGCACAGTGGCCGCTTAGTTCCCGCAGCAGGCCGATGGTGGCGATCCGCAGGGCCGTGGGGTAAACGTCATTGGTGGACTGGCCCCGGTTCACATCGTCCAGGGGGTGAACGATATGGTAGGCGCCGGGCTTTTCCCCCAGGATCCGCAGGGCCAGGTTGGCGATCACCTCGTTGACGTTCATGTGGGCCGATGTGCCGGCCCCGCCCTGGAGGGCGTTGGTGACGAAGGCCCCGTCGGCCTTCCCGGCGAGGATCTGATCGCAGGCGGCGATGATGGCCGCGAACACGCCGTCCCGGCGGGCCCTGGCCCCGGTTTTTTGCCAGCTCAGGGCCGCCGCTTTTTTGATCGTCACCATGGCGTAGATCAGGGGGAGGGCGGTCGTTTTACCGCCCAGGTCAAAGTTGCGGCGGGCCCGTTCGGTCTGGATGCCGTAAAGGCAGTCGTCGGGCAGTTCCAGTTCCCCCAGGCCGTCCCGTTCAACCCGCATGATTCCCCGCCGTCTTCATAATGGGTCTTCAAGTTCCGCCAGGAGCTGCGGAAACATCGAAATGCTCCGCTTCAAGATCCCCTGTATATGGGCAATCAGGACGCCGTAGTTGGTGATGGGGATCCCCTGATCCTCCGCGCAGCCCTGGCGGTACTTCATTTCCCGCCCGTTGAGCATGCAGCCCCCGCAGTGGACCACCAGCCCGTAGGGGGAAAGATCCTCCGGGAAGTCCCCGCCGGAGCTAAAGGCGAACTCAAGCTGTTTGTTGGTGTAGTTTTTAATCCACCGGGGAAGTTTGACCCGGCCGATGTCATCGCACTGGCGGTGGTGGGTACAGCCTTCGGATATTAGCACCCGGCCGCCGTCCTCAAGCCGGTCCAGCGCCGCCACGCCCCGGACCGCCTGGGAAAGAAAGCCCTTGTAGCGGGCAAAAAGGATAGAAAACGAGGTAAGGGGAATGTCCTTTGGCGTATCGGCGGAAACCTTGGCAAAAACCTGGCTGTCGGTGATCACCAGGGCCGGCTTTTTCCCCAGGTGCTCCAGGGTTTCCCGCAGTTCAAATTCCTTGACCACGATGGCCGCCGCATCGGCCTCCAGAATATCCCGGATGGTCTGCTGCTGGGGGAGGATCAGCCGGCCCTTGGGGGCGGCCTTGTCGATGGGCGTCACCAGCACCACAAAATCCCCGCCGCCGATCAGGTCCGCGGCGATCCGCAGTTTGGGCTCCTCGCCCCGGGCCAAGAGGGCGATCCGCTCTTTCAGGGCCCCGATCCCTTCCCCGGTCTTCGCGCTTACCGCGATGGCGTTTTCCCCCGCCGCGTCCGCGTCCTTTACCCAAAACGCGGCCCGGGCCGGCGCCAGATCGCTTTTGTTGCAGGCCACGATAAAGGGAATCTCTTTTGCCCGGAACAGGCGGATCAACTCCTCGTCCGGCCCTTCCTTGCCGGTCTCCGCGTCTATCACGAGAATCGCCGCGTCGGTTTTGTTCAGCACCCGTTTGGCCCGGCGGACCCGCAGTTCCCCCAGCTCCCCGGTATCATCGATCCCCGGCGTGTCGATGATTACCACCGGCCCCAAGGGGAGGAGTTCCATGGACTTATACACCGGATCGGTGGTGGTCCCCTTTGCCGCCGAGACAATGGAGATCTCCTGATCCGTCAGGGCGTTGAGGAGGCTCGACTTCCCCGCGTTCCGCCGGCCGAAAAACCCGATGTGGGTCCGGCCGGCGGAGGGGGTCTCATTTAGTCCCATAAATTTTGATTAGACAAGATAGGCAAGAAGGAGGACAGCCGCCGAGATAAGCAGCATAACCAACCCATTCATCCATACCGTTTTCCCCACCCGGCCACTATAAGGAGAACCAGCCAAAACCACAATGAGCCCCCCGCTAAGCAAACCGGGCTTAGACCCGCCGCTTTGGGCCCAGGCCCCCGCCCTTGACGCCCCTTTTTTTTCGACCGCCCCTGTGTTATGTTAGTATTACAGCAAGCTTAATAGGAGAAAATCATGATTGAAGAACAAGTAAAGAGCGCCCTTGATAATGTACGGCCCTCCCTCCAGGCGGACGGCGGGGATGTGGAATTCGTTTCGGT
>JAISMC010000157.1 GCA_031276965.1 Treponema sp. | reverse complement strand
TACATGGCTGCTCACCGCCTTGAGGTGGTACTGTTTCAGGAGTTCGTTGATCCGCTCCGGCGAATTGCCGTAGTATCCGGCAAATTCGACTCCCTCATACCCGGCTTTGCCGGTCATTTGCAGGGCCCCGGCAAAGTCCTCTTCCGCTTCTTCTTTGATCGAATAGAGCTGTAATGAAATGTCCATCCTGTCCTCTCCTTAACAAAAAATATTCGCCGCCCCAAGGCGGACTTGTTGCCATTAGCGCAGGGCCTGTTCCAGCAGGTTAAGGTCCGATTGCAGACGCCGGTTGCCGGGGAATTCCCTGAGGGCCCCCTGTATCACCCGGCGGGCGCCCTCAAAATCGCTCCGGTTAAAGAGCTCGGCAAAACGGTTGTGCAGGGCTACTACCTGGTTTTGTTTGAACACCCGCAGGGCATCCTCCAGTTGGGCGTTGCTGCCGTAGCGGCCGATGGCCGCTTCTATGCTGGCGATACCCCCCAGGGGCCCATCTTCCGCGGCCCGCCGTTTTCCTTCATTAATAATAACATAGGTACGGAATTCCTCCGTCCGGGCTGCGGGCAGAACGGAAGCGGTTCTGTCGATCAGGGCAAGGGCCGCCTCCGCATCCTCCGCGGTTTTTATCCCGCCGATGCGTTCGGTCAGTTCCGCTTCCGCAACCAGAATCTCCAGGGCCCGCCGGTCCGCGGGGCTAATCCGGGAAGCGCCGGCCCTGTCGTTACGGGTCAGAAGTTCCCGGGCTTCGGGGATTCGTCCGGCCCGCAGCAGTTTTGTCACCTGATTGTTTAAGGCCGCATAGACAAACTGCGGCCACCGGGGGTCCTCCCCGGAACCGGCGCCGGGGTAACGCGGCCGGGCAAAGTCAGCCCAGGCAAGGGCATCGGCTTCCCTGCCCCCGTTTAGCAGGGATGCGCCGTAGTTGAAAAGCCGGTCCATAAGGTCTTCCCGGGGATCGTGAAAGAAGGGCGAAGAAACGGGGTCCCGCCGGTTGGCGAGGAGCAGCGCCCGGTTCACCGCCAATGGTATGGCCTCCCCGTAGCGGCCCTGTTTTTCGTAGTCCGCAATCCGGTTGGTCAGAATGAGGGATACCAGTTCCGGAGGACTCACCGAAACCCGGTCACGGTAATTTTTCGCCGGTACATAGACAAAACCAGTAGCCCCGCTGAATTCGTCCTGAAATTCCCGCCGCTTGCCGGGATCGAATCCATAGGGGTTGGTGGTTTCCACATCGATAAGCTCCGCCCCCACATTGACCGTCGCAAAGGCATGGTCCCGGGTCAGGACCCCCCGGACCTCCAATCCCACGGAGGATGCGAGGATCGCATACAGCACCGCGGAGGAAACACAGTTGTAACGGCCGGAGACAAAGATCTCGTCAAGCAGGGTCTGATGGGCGGAGTAGGTCTTGAGATACCGGCGGTGCATAAATTCCAGGACATACTCCCCCCGCTCCCGGAGCCCCCGGGGCAGATCCTCCCGGCCGCCCAGGTCCGCAACCGCCCCGGCGATGATGTCCCCGGCGGAATTCCGGTTCCGCCCCCCGCCCTGTCCCGCAACCTCCCCGCCGGAAGCCCAGAGGCCAATCTCCGCCAGGTCCTGCCAGGAGCAGGTTCCCCCCGCGGTCCGGCGGCTGTACTCCCGGGCCCTGGGGTCCCCTTCGATATTGGGAAATCCGGGATTCTGGGCTGTCAGGGACGAAAGCGAAAAGAGGGAAAGGAAGGCCAGGGCGCGGGCAAAACGGGCAGGACAATTGGGGGTCAAAAAAACAACGATTGACCGGAGGGCGCGGCATTTCATACAATAACTATACATTCTTTCCGCCGGGATGGTAAGATAGTTCCGGTGTTTTTGGAGGCTGCATGGCAAAACCTGATTTCGATCTGATAATCATCGGCGCAGGACCTGCGGGCCTGACCGCCGCCCAGTACGGCAGCCGGGCCAACCTGGAGGTTCTCATCATTGAACAGCTTGCGCCGGGGGGCCAGGCCCTGAATATCGATATGCTGGAAAACTATCCCGGGATCATCCCCGCAAAACCGGGGTACGATTTTTCCGAAGACCTCCGCCGTCAGGCCGAAAAATTCGGCGCCCGCTTCCTCACGGAGGCGGTGGTATCCCTCCGCAAAGAGGGGGACCGCTTCGTCATGGATCTGGGGAACGGCGAGACCAGGAGCGCCTGGGCGGTGATCCTCGCCACGGGCACAAAACACCACACCCTGAACATACCGGGGGAGGCGGAGTTCTACGGCCGGGGGGTTTCCTACTGCGCGGCCTGCGACGGGCCCTTCTTTAAAGGAAAAAAGATGCTGGTGGTGGGGGGCGGGGATACGGCCTGCGACGAAGCCCAGTACCTCTCCCGTCTGTCCCCTCAGGTGCTTCTCATCCACCGGCGGGAAAAATTCCGGGCCCAGAAGGCCCTGGCGGAACGGGCCCTGCATAATCCCGCCATTGAAGTCCGGTTCAACACCCGGCTGCGGGAGATTCGGGGGGAAAAACAGGTTGCCTCGGTGCTGCTGGAGCGGACGGATCGGGGGGAGCTATACGAGGAAGATACGGCGGCGGTGTTTATCTTTGCGGGGGCTTCCCCCCGGACCTCCCTGGTTCCGGATCTCAGGACCGATGACAACGGCTACCTGATCACGGATCAGACCATGGCAAGCTCCCTGCCGGGGCTTTTCGCAGCGGGGGATGTCCGGGCCACCCCATTCCGGCAGGTGGTCGTCGCCGCCGGGGAAGGGGCCGTGGCGGCCCACAGCGCCGCGGCCTACATCGATGCGCTGAAGGGCGAAGTCTACCGGTGAGGGCCGTGGGCATCCCCGGGTCCCTGCTGGTCCTGGCGCTTCTGCTGTTCCCCGGCCCGGGAGAGGGGCTTGCCGCCCTGCATTTTGATGATCCGGGGGAGCCGGAGGTCCTGGCAAAGGAGATCCTGGACAGGATGAGCGATGAGGAAGCCCTGGCCCAGACCTTCATGCTCGGCTGGGTCGGAGCCACCCCGTCGCCCCTCATCATCGACTGGATCCAGGGGCGGAACATCGGGGGGGTGAAGAT
>JAISMC010000113.1 GCA_031276965.1 Treponema sp. | reverse complement strand
TCTCCAATGGCTCAATAACTTAGGAGATCCCGCCTATAGGGTGATAAGCAGCCTGGGATTAGAAGGCGAACACTATACGATAGTGGACGGGATAGCAACCCAAAACCGGGAACAGTCCGACCGGTTTTCCAGTTATGGGATTTCTTATGGTTTGTTCAGCCCGTATGAGGAGGTTATTGAAAATCCCCTTCCGATAAAACGTCCCGACAACTTTAGTGCCCTCCTTACCGAGCGGCTGGACTATGCGGACAGTTGTGTCATGGATCCTACGATTCCCTATGTTTCCGAAACCCAAACCAGGGTTGGAATATCCGAGCTTGATCCTATCCGTTGTGACGCGATCAACAAATATATTATTGGAGCTATTACCAAAGCCCAATATCAGGAAGCGCAGCAAAAATGGCTTGCCTCAGGCGGCACCCAAATGACCAAAGAGTTCAACGATCAAATTAAAGCCGCAAGCGGCCGCTAGTCCAGCTTAAAGAGGTAAATACGTTATGGATAAAACCAGACTGCAAAATGGTTTGACCAGTTTTTGGAAAGATCGCTGGATGTATCTGCTTCTCCTCCCGGGAATTGTTTATTATGTCTTGTTTGCGTATAAACCCATGTGGGGAGTTTTTTTTGCTTTTCAAAACTATTCAGTTTCCAAAGGATTCACGGGAAGTCCATGGGTTGGGTTTGAGCATTTTCACCGCTTTTTTACCAGCCTCTGGTTTGGCAGGTTGTTTAGAAATACTATCGTTTTAGCTTTATTAAATCTTGTATTCTTTTTTCCTGCGCCTATTATTCTGGCATTATTGCTTAACGAAGTACGTAATCATGTTTTCAAACGGGCCGTTCAATCCCTGACGTATTTACCTCATTTTTTGTCCTGGGTAGTCATTGTCAGTATTTTCCAAAATCTTCTCACTCTGGAAGGAGGAGTAATCAACGAATTTTTAAAAAACACGGGGCATAGTCCTGTTCCGTTTCTCCAGATCCCCGGATGGTTCAGGCCCCTTGTTTTGCTGGAAATTCTCTGGAAAGAAATTGGCTGGGGAACCATTATCTTCCTTGCGGCTCTTGCCAGCATTGACGTTTCGTTATACGAAGCTGCTATCGTTGACGGCGCCAGCCACTGGGACAGGTTATGGCATATTACGCTTCCAAGTATCAAGCCTACGATCATCGTCATGTTGATTCTGCGTTTGGGGTCCTTTATGAATACAGGTTTTGAACAGATATACCTTATGACCAACTCCATGAATCGGGATGTGGCGGAAGTTTTTGACACCTATGTATACCGGGTCGGAGTACAAGACGGTCAGTTTTCCTATTCAACCGCGGTAGGACTTTTTAAGTCTGTTATTGGATTGGCTTTGATTTTGATTTCGGATCGTCTTGCCAAAAAAGTCGGCGAAGACGGGATTCTTTAGGTTTGTTTGAGGTGTAGAAATGGCAATGAGAGAGTCAACAGGAAGAAGGGTGTTTGTTTTTTTCAATACCACTTTTTTGATTTTATTATTGGTTATGACTTTATTCCCCTTCGTCAATGTCATCGCGGGATCGTTTTCTACTTCCCTGGAACTTTTGGAACGGCCCTTTATGCTGTTTCCCCATAACCCGACCTTGTTCTCCTATCGGTATATATTCTCGACTCAAACTTTTGTCCGGGCTTTGATGGTATCTGCCTATATTACGGTAACGGGTACTATAGCAAACCTGGTCCTGACATTTCTTACCGCCTATCCCCTTTCCCAGCGTAAATTGTTCGGTAAAAAAATACTGATGAATCTTGTTGTCTTTACCATGATGTTTAGCGGCGGCATGATACCGGGTTTTCTTAATATAAAATCTTTGGGACTTATTAACAGCTTCTGGGCATTGATCCTGGTTGGGGGGATAAATACCTATAACTTGATTATTGCGAAAAATTTTATACAGCAAATTCCTGATGAACTAAAGGAAGCGGCCCGTATTGATGGGGCAAATGAGCTTTTTATTCTGTGGCGGGTTATTCTGCCTCTCTCACTGCCGATATTGGCAACATTGGGATTATTTTATGCGGTCTCTCACTGGAATAACTATTTTAACTGTCTCCTGTATATCAATGATTCCAATAAATGGAATGTCCAGGTGCTGCTACGGCAGATAGTTGCTCAAACTGCCTATATAGGCGACCTCGCCGGCGAAGCCGCCGTGATTATTCCTGAGGGCGGGATAAAATGCGCCGCTATTCTCGTTTCGACCGTGCCAATCGTGGTTGTTTATCCTTTCCTGCAAAAACACTTCACCAAAGGCGCCTTGCTCGGCGCGGTGAAAGGCTAACGACCATGGTGTCCGGCGTTAAGCTGAAAACTTTCGAAATCCCTGAACGGAAATATCTATTTTAAGGAGAATATTATGTCGATTTCGTCACATGAACAGATTGAAAAAAAACTTGGGCTTAGGACAGGTACAGGGGATACTAAGAGAAAAGAACGTAAGAATACACTTTTAGTAGCTCAGGTTATGACATGGGTGAGATTTAGGAGTCTTAATCATTTTTTATCTTCCAGTCTAAATTGAACAATTCATTATTTCCCAAATGTAAAATGCATTTATTGTTGCTTCAATTTTCAATACTACTTCCTCTGATTGGAAAGATAAACCGGATATAATACCCGCCGGAGGCTTTTATGCTCCCACGAACTGTAGCAAACGGCCTTGACGGATTTTTGGTCTATATACTCTATTCCATAAAATACTCCCTCGCTATGGGGCGGGAATATGAAAAATTTTTCCTCAATAGCCTAAAATTTCCTACTTTACTTAGTTTCCTTCTCTGTTAAGGCCCCTATCCTATACCTATGATAACGAAAAATGAACAGGGGATAGTGAATGGTGGGGGCGGGGCGCAAACTGCTTTACATTCACTTATCCCCTTTGGGGATTTCAAGGCAATCCTTGGCGTGGATGACCGGGAACATACTTTAAGCCGGTACTGTCTAATAACCGCTACCTATACCATAGAGCAATATTGCCAGCGGCGGCTTTTGCGGCGGAAAAATACGGATTACCTGACCTTTATCGGTGAATACATTTTTGGCTTGAGGGAGTACCCGGTACGAAAGGTGTTAGCGGTATATGCGGCTAAGGCCGGTACTGTTATGCAGGCGGAAACCCTCTTTGGCCCTGAAAGCCTTGTTGATCCCAAACATTACTATTGCCTCCCCGATGAGGGTATCTATGAAAATATTCCCTTTTCATTGGTTTTACGGCCTCCGTTTCGCCTTTCACGGAAAGAACAGGCCATAAAGGTGCGGTATTTGGCGGGGTACTCCGTGGGAAAGGCTCCGCCTGACCTGGCCTCGGCCTGTCTGGAACTGGCGGCATGGAACATGAGCCGGTATAGGGGACGGCAGATTGGGATTACCGGGGCTGTCCGGGGGAACGACAAAGAGGGGGAACATCTGGAAGCCTCCATGCCGGAGAACGTCCGGCTTCTGCTGGAGCCATACCGCCGGAGGGTGCTTTGAAAATGCCCTCCGTGGCATTTTCAAAGTTTGGAGTTTTTGCAGAGCAAAAACTCCATCTAAAGCATCAATACACCGCCTTCCTTGGCGGGAAGGAAAGATGACGGATATGACAGATAAGAGCTTATATATAGAAGAAATCATCATCAATTCCCTTAAATCTCTCCTGTCCGGGCGGGTCAATGAATTATTGCGGGAGACCGAATACCCCATACCCCCTATCGAGTGTGGCAGTTACCGGGGCGCTTCCGTTGTGGTTCCGGTGATGAGCCTTTCCTCTTGTGAACGGAGCGAAAAAGAACGGATTGTCCGGCTGGACGCTTATACCCTGACCGTTGCCTTTACCGTGACGGAATGGCCGGGCGGGGAACGGAACTGTTACGCCTACGCTTCAACGGTGGCCACGGCGGTGAAAGAAAACCCCACCCTGGACAGGGCTGTTGACCGGGCGGAACTGGCGGGAAAGAAGTATGTCCCGCCGAAACAGAGCGGGACCGGGGGAGAGTGGGGGCTTATTTTGACGTTGCGAATAACCATAGAGGAGACAGGCGTATGACCGTACAAGGCCGTGATTGTTCCATCGTGATTAAAACGCAGTACCGGGAAATGGGGATACCCTACGCCGAAGAAACCATCCGGGAAGCGGTTAGCCTTTTGACAGAGGAAGCCGCTATCGAGGGGGACGGTCCATGGGGACGGCGTTACCTACAGGATAAACGGCACAAAATACACAAACATTTACAGCTTGACGATAGCAACAGGGAAAGAAGGCGGTACGAAAACGGAACTGTGGATTAAAATGTGGTGATGTAAATGTTTCCTATGTTGAAAAAGGTGTTGACGTTGGTTTGGCAACTAAAATGTTAATATTGGGTATAAATAAAGCCTACGATACGGTATTACTTCTATCTGGCGATAAAGATTACTTAGAAATGGTAGCCTTTCTAAGAAATCAAGGCCTGCGTGTTGAAATTATATCTTCCATTTCCATTTGCATAATTATCAGATTGAGAAAACCCAAAAACCACTACATTGGTTAAAACAACCAGTGTTGTCAATATATTTTTCAAATTATTTAACAAAAATGGCACATAACGCCACATTAGCGTATCTTTTTATGGTAGATGAATCTCAGGATATGCGGTTCCATTTGCAGTAATCCGGCGGGACGCGGGGAACAGCAAGGGCCCACGGCCCCTAGAACCGGAAAAAGAGGCAGGTCATATCATCCCGCTGGGGGGTGTTTTGCCGGAACTCTTCCAGGGCCGGAACCAAAAGGGCGTCCAGGTCTTTTTCCTCCCTCAAACTTTGAAGGACCAGTTTCAAGAGACGCTCATCGCCAAATTCTTCCCCCTCTGGGTTGTCCTGTTCGGTGATTCCATCGGTGTATATGAGGAGCGCATCCCCGGATTGTATCCCGACTCGAAAAAGCGCCGGCTGTATTGCCGGGTCAAGCCCAATGGGAAGATTCACCCGGGTCTTCTCCAGGGTATGAAAAGTGTTGCCCCGCAGAAGTGCCGTGTGGGAATGGCCCATGTCGGCAAATTGAAGTTCTCCGGAATCCGCATCATAGATCATAAAAAAACCGGTCAGGTATTTTTCCATGTGAAAGGTACTGACCATTGAAACATTTAAAGTACGGATCAGATCCGCAAGACCGCCGCGGATCGTATGGGCCCTGAGAAATCCCCAAGCCATGGAAACCACCAGGGAAGCGGCGATACCTTTTCCGGAAACATCGCAGAGGGCTGCGAAAAAACGGCGATCTCCCAAATTCTTAATAAAATAAAAATCGCCCCCCACGCCTTTTGCCGGAAGGGACCAGGCGTTTACCGCCGTCACCTTGTCCGAAACCTCATCGGCGCTGGCAAGAAAGCGTTCCTGAAGAAGGCTCGCCATGGCAATATCACCGTTGGTCATATCAACAAAATAATTAGACAGATCCTGAAAGGACAGCATGCCGGAAAACGCCCCGCCGGGGCCGGTGAGGATCACAAAACTGTTTCCCAGTTCAAGCGTTCCCTCCTTAAAGGCGGCGCTCAAGAACGGTGAAACCGTAAAAATATTGGCGTCCCCCGGAAACACCGGGGCTTTTTCGCTTATTTCCCTGACCGGCCGTTTTGCCATCAGGTCCCAGCCAAAACGCTTTCCCAAAAGCAGAAAGAGTTTGTCCCGCCGTATGACCCCCAGGGGCCGGCCGCCATCATCAACTACGCACACGGCAACAATACGGCGATCCCTGTCCAGCATGTCCGCCAGATTCGCAATGCTTTCATCCGCGGAGACGGCTTTGAAATACCGCGCCAGTTTTTGTATGGAGTTAGGATACGAACGCGTCTGGCCTTCGATTGTTCCGGCGGGAAAATCCGGGTTTACCATATCCGTCTGCATAAGCGGAATATAACGGCCTCCGGTTAAAATTTTGTTAAATCCGGAATCGTTAACGGATTTTTAACCGTTTTATAACCTTTTGTTGAAGCAAAAAGCGTATTATCGCAGCAGAAATGAACATACAATTTTTTGAAAATAAGAATAGCAATTCCTTTACCGCAAGGGTAACGGGCGACTGCGATCTGTACAATGCCCAGCATCTGTTCCGGGATATAACGGAAAAGATCAACGGAGGTTACGGAGCCGTATGTATTGATCTTTCCGGCGTCCCCTACCTGGACAGCTCCGGGATATGGGCGGTCATCAGAATCATTCAGCATTCAAAAACAAAAAACATCGATCTTAAATTCCGGGGAATTACCGGAGCGGTACGCAAGGTAATGCACCTGTCAAACATACTCAGCATCATCCGGGAAGAAAGCCCATGAAAAACATCATCACCAGAAAACTGATTGTTGATGAAAACAACGAACTTTTTGATGCCCAGGGGATGAAGTATGTCGAATTTAAAAGCGATTTTTCGAAGATCCGGGAGTACAGCGTAAAAATACTGGAACACTGTCCCGGACCGTTCCTCGAAGAGGGGCTTCTGGAACAGCAGTTATCGGAAATAATCAAAAACGGGATCAAGCACGGAAACAAGTGCGACATTTCAAAAAAAATTAAGGTTTGGTACGACCTGAGAAACCGGGCGCGTTTTATTGTTGAAGACGAAGGCGGAGGGTTCAAGCGGCTTGAGGAATGGAATGATTTTTACCGGAAACGCCAGACGGCCCTGTGCGCCGGGGATTTTGATCTCTTTCTCAAGCTGGCCTCTTACCGCGGGCCCGAAAGCGATGAAAGCGACGGAGGCAACAGCCTGATAGCGGCGCTGGAATTTTGGAACGGCGGCATGATCTACAACGACGCGAAAAACAAAGTCGGCGTGGTCCGGTGGTTTTCCCACGGTTCCGGCGCAACCGGCCGGATGGACGGAGGGTAAGGGCGTTTCATTGGATCGGCTTGTTCAGCGGCCAGCCGGCTGCCGGACAAGTCTGGTTTTTACGGAGAAAAAGATGATAGAAACAGGGGACAGCGGTACGGCGGTTTGCGAAACAAGGCGGGAACAAACAAGGGGGCGGAATTTATTATTCTGCGTGCCGTCAAGGATAATCCTTAATGAACGGGGAACATCCTTTTTTATCGCCCATGGCAGGCCGCTGCACGGCTTTGAAGCCGCCGATGGGGAAAGGCAGTTTGGCTTTCACCTTGAACGGGCAGGATTCTCGTGGCTTAAAAAGCTCATCCTGAATAATTACCTGCAAAAAATAGAGGTCCAGATAAAGGATGCCGGGGCCTGCCGGGGCCATCTTGAAGATATAATCAAACTGGTGTTTTTTTCCATGTTCCGGCATCGTATCAACGTGTTAATTCTGGGGCATATCTACGATTCTCCCATGATACGGGCCTGGAACCGGAACAACCCGAAAAAATCCATAGGCCCCGGCATAAGGATTAACGAAAGGCTCTTTTGGGATCTGCTCAATTCCAAGTTCCCCGGAAGGACCGGGGAACTTAAAGCCGAATTGTACAGTAAAATCATAAAAAATCTTCCCGCCGCAGATGCCGGACAATGGGATGACTCAAGGGACCGGCGCAGTTTTATTGCTGAAATAATTACCCGCATCAATCCGTTGATCCTTTTTGTGCTGGCCGGAAGCAAGGGTGATGAAAAGTTCACGCTGGTTCAAAATATTTCCGGGGGTATACTTGAATTCATGCACCGCCTTGATATTGTAAACCTTGCCGCCCTGCTTGCCATAGAACTTGTTTCCGCGGCGGAACGATCCGCCCTGGTCCGGCTGCTGGAAAATTCAGGAGACATTGCCGGTATCCTGGGGGACCCCGGCAAAAGAAAATCCATCATGGAAGAAAAGCGTTTCCGGGGTTCAACCGTGGTTGTGGCTGTTCCCGGCGGCATTCCGCAGGAAAACCGGCGGCTCCGCTTCCGCATTTCGGTGTACAACGACGGCGCCGATGCGGATGCCAAGCGCAGGCTGATGGAAGATTTTACTATGCGTAATTTCACGTTTAAGGACGGCAGGGACCTTGAAGAATTTTTCAAGACCCCCCAGAGCAGGCGGGAAAACAGTGTGTACGAAGATAACGGCCTCTGTTTTTATCATCTGAACACCTTGCGGGATCAATGCAAAAAAAACAATATCCTGCTGGACGCCGCCATTAAAAATTCCCACTCGGGAAAATCGGTGGTTACAAGCCTGTGGTTCGGTTTCTGAGCGCGCCTGGAGCCGCCGCCCAACCGGCAACGGGCGCCGCCGAAAGTACGGTTAGGCCTGCCTCGGAAACAGGCGGGCCCCCGCGGCTTGTTCCGTTCCTCACACCCATGAAATGATTTGACGGAGGACATCAAAAATGGTTACAATGAATAATGCTGTTCCCCCTTATAAAATCACTGTTAGACCTTCCACCCGATTCCCGGAACCTGACCGTCCGGGGCTGGGTCAGGACCAAACGGGAAATGAAGAACCTTGTCTTTGTGGAGGTAAATGACGGATCCTGCTTCAGCGGCATCCAGTGTACCTTTGACCGGAGTCAGGGCCTGGACGCCGGAACCGAAGCGGCTCTGACGGCGCTTACCACCGGAGCCTCGGTAGAAATACAGGGCAGGCTGGTTCCTTCCCCCGCTTCGGGTCAGGCGGTGGAATTAGCCGCCGCCTCGGTCAAGCTGACCGGAGAGGCCCCGGCGGAAAATGTCCCCGGCATACCCGCCTATCCCCTGCAGAAAAAACGCCATTCCTTTGAATTCCTCCGGGAGATAGCCCATCTCAGGGTCAGGACCAATACCTTCGGGGCCGTGGCCAGAGTACGGAACCGGCTGACCTTTGCAATCCACGAATTCTTTCAGGGCAACGGCTTTCAATATGTTCACACCCCCATTATTACCGCCAGCGACGCCGAGGGAGCGGGGGCCATGTTCCAGGTTACTACGCTGGATCTTGACGCGCTGGCAAAGTCGGGCAGGGCGCCTGATTACGCCGGGGACTTTTTCGGCAAGCGCTGCTGCCTTACCGTATCGGGACAGCTGGAGGCGGAAACCTATGCCTCCGCCCTCTCCCGGGTCTACACCTTCGGCCCCACCTTCAGGGCGGAAAATTCAAACACCACCCGGCACCTGGCGGAGTTCTGGATGATAGAGCCCGAGATGGCCTTTGCCCATCTGGAGGACGACATGAGCCTGGCGGAAGAATTTCTTAAGCATGTGTTTGCCGCGGTCCTTCGGGACTGCGAAGAGGATCTGGCCTTCTTCGACTCCCACATAGAGCAGGGGATTCTCGATACCTTGAAATCGGTCGTCGATTCCCGCTTCACCCACATGACCTATACCGATGCAGTGAAGGAACTGGAGAAAGCCGCCGCCTCCGGCGTTAACTTTGAGTTTAAGCCCTATTGGGGCTGCGATCTGCAAAGCGAGCATGAAAAGTTCCTCACCGAAAAAGTTTCGGGCGGTCCGGCGATCCTCACCGATTATCCCAAGGAGATCAAAGCCTTTTACATGAAGATGAACGGGGACGGCAAAACCGTAAGGGCCATGGACGTACTGGTTCCCCGGCTGGGGGAGATCATCGGCGGTTCCGAAAGGGAAGATTCCCTGGACCAGCTTTCCCGGCGCATGACCGGGCTGGGCATGAAAACCGAAGATTACCGCTGGTATCTGGATCTGCGCCGCTACGGTACGGTGCCCCACTCGGGTTTCGGTCTTGGCCTTGAACGGCTGGTACAGTACGTTACGGGAATGGCCAATATCCGGGACGTAATTCCCTATCCCCGGGCGGCGGGACAGGCGGATTTTTAAAAAATGCAATTTATCCGAAGATCGTTTTCCCTCATTTATATATTTCTCACGGTCCTTCTTGCCGCCCAAACCCGGACCGCAGATCCGCCGGTGGAACCGCCGGATCTGGGTTCCCGTTCCGCCTGCCTCCTGGATGCGGCTACCGGAACCATAATTTACACAAAAAATCCCGATGAGCCCATTCCCCCGGCATCCCTCACCAAACTGATGACCATGCACCTTGCCCTGACTGAGGTTGAAGCGGGACGGGCCTTCCTTGACGAAATTGTAGTCCTGGACCAGACAAGCTGGGCCATAAACCAGCCCCCCCGGTCAAGCCTGATGTTTCTGGCCCAGGGTCAAACCGTAAGCCTCCGGGAACTGCTCCTGGGGCTGGCCGTTCCCTCGGGCAATGATGCCGCCGTGGCGGTGGCCCTGCGCTTTGCCCCCACGGTGGAGTATTTTGCCGAAGCCATGACCAGAGAGGCCCGGCGCATGGGTCTTGGACTTACCCGTTTTAGGGAACCCTCGGGAATTTCCGAATACAATATCACCACCGCCAGGGAGTTCGCTCTTTTCTGCAGAGAATACCTTATCCTGCATCCTGAAACCCTCAAGAATTATCATTCGGTGGCGGAATTCGACTATCCCAAGGCTTTCAATGTTCCCGAACCCTGCCGGAACCGCCCCGGGACAATTGTCCAATACAATCGTAATCCCCTTTTGGGAATTGTAGAGGGAGTGGACGGCCTGAAGACCGGCTACATCGACGAGGCGGGATACAACATAGCCTTGACGGCGGAACGGCGGGGAACCCGGTTTATCGCGGTGATCCTGGGAGCGCCCCCGGGACCCCAGGGTGAACGGATCAGAGCCGGAGACGGCAGAGCCCTGCTGGACTGGGCCTTTGATCACTACAAAACCATAAGGCCCGAAACCGGCGAGCTGCCCCCGGTGCGGATATGGAAGGGAAAGACCCGCCAGGGCAGAATTATCCCCGGAGCGGCGCTGGAATTCACCGCCCTGACCAGCAGGGGTAAAGGACTCCGCTGGGAAACCGAAACGGATGATCCCCTGATTGCTCCGCTCTCCGCAGAAAGCCCGGCGGGACGGCTGATCTTCTATGACGATGCCGGGGAACTCCGCCGCATTCCCCTGGTTATAGGGGAAGACATCGAAGCGGGGGGCTTTTTCAGGCGGCTCTGGGACAGTATACGGCTCTTCTTCAAAAGAAAATCTTGACGGAGCCCGATTCTTTTAAGCCCGGTTAATAGCGTACTTCTACAGGCATTCCAGTTTCGGCGGATTCCATAATAGCAAGTATCGTCAGGCTGGCATTAGCCGCATCTTCCACCGATACCTTGAATTCCCCGCCGCTGAGAATGCAGTCCACAAAGGAACGAATGCTTTCAAAGGCAAAGCCCTTAGGGACATCAAAGATGGAATGTTGAACCACCACATCCGGAACCGTTACTTTTTCATCAGTGTATTTCTGGATCAGATTATGGTTGCTTACATCCAGGCTGATCATACCCTTATCGCCGAGAATATTGAATTTAATGTCGTTGACACAGGGATTGGCGTTGGGAGTGATCCACCCGTTTTCCATTTGGGCGATACCCCCTTTCTTAAATTCCAGGGTGGTCAGATAGGTGTCCACCGTATCCACCCCCAGCCCCTTGAGGAGCCCTTCCCGGCTCACCGAGTATACCCGCGCCACATCGTCATTGAAAAACCAGCGCAGGGTATCCAGACTGTGGCTGCCCAAAAACCAGAGTATTGACGACTGAGCCGCCCAGGGGAGCATATCGGTGGCCACCCATTTTGCATCGTTAAGCCGCATATAGCCGGAGTATAGGTTTCCCAGTTCTCCCTTTTCCACACTTTGATGAGCCACATTAAAAGCGGGACTCCAGCGGTTATGAAGATCCACCATGACCCGGACATGGTTCTTTTCAAAGGCCTCCACCATAGCAAATACATCTTCCCTGGTGGTAGCCAGAGGCTTTTCCACCAGTATATGTTTCTTCTGGTTTGCCGCAGCGATAGCCGCCTTGGCATGAGCAAAATCGGGAGTTACAATGGCTGCCGCATCACAACCGCTCTCCCGGAACATATCTTCATAATTTTCATAACTCCTGGGAATTCCCATCTTTTTCGCCATGGAGGCGGCCCTGCCGGGCTTTTCATCACAAACCGCCACTACTTCACAGAAGGGATGGGCATTGTATATCTTGGCGTGATTTTCACCCCAGATTCCGGCGCCCACAATAGCCATTTTAAGTTTTGTATTCATCGTTAATTCCTCCTGAATGGACTTGAAAATTTCAATTTCTGAACAATTCCCGCTAAAAACACCGTGATTTTGCGGCCCAACCCGTAAATAACTCTCCCCGCCCTGAAGGCGGGGTATGGACCCGCCAGCGAATCAAACGCTCATTGGCGGAAAATAGCAAGGTTTGAAACAGGCCTTGAGTCGAAGAAACCAAGCGCTTCCCGGACCAATCCAGCTACCGCGCATGTTCCATCACCGCCGAAACCGGCGCCACTTCGTAGCCGGAACGGACCAGGGCATCCAGAAGTACGTCGAGGCGGTTAAAGAGATAGTCCTTCCGGCCGCCGGGGAGAAGCCCCAGCCTGACGGGGATAACGGAACCGGGCCGCTTTGTCTCCATAATAAGATCGATCATGT
The DNA here is from genome assembly GCA_031276965.1 of Treponema sp. Taxonomy (GTDB): domain Bacteria; phylum Spirochaetota; class Spirochaetia; order Treponematales; family Breznakiellaceae; genus JAISMC01. The sequence goes on along the minus strand of JAISMC010000113.1, from coordinate 16,175 downwards.
CCGAAGCCGAGTACTGGGTGATGCCGATCCGTTTGGATTCGTCCTGGCTGACCCAGTCCTGGGGGTCAGTGTCCCGGCCTACGGTCTTGTACCCCGCGGCGGCGGCGGCGGCAATTATCTCCGGGGAAGCGGCATAATAGGGGGGATGCCAGAGGAGGCTCAACTCGCTGCCGGCGGCGCGGAAAAATTCATCTTCGTTCCGGGCCAAGCCCCGGGAGATAAAGTCCGGATCTATCCGGTACCGGGCGTCGGAAATATCAATGGGGGCGAAGAACATAGAGGCGGTCTCGTGGCCCGCCTCGGCAATGTCCCTGGCCGCGGCGGGATAACGGCGGATAAATTCACCGTTCAGAAAAAAGGTGGCCCTAATGCCGAAACGGTTCAAGGTGTCCAGTACCACAGAAAGTCCCGTGGCGTCGTCGTAGAGATCAAAGCAGAGGGCTACCTCCCGCAGGCCGTCCCGCAGACCATGGGTAAAGAGGCCGGGCGTCCGGTCCTTCTCCCCGGCCGCGGCGGGCCTAAGGTACTCTATGGCGGGAAACAGGGAAACGGTCCCCACAGGATCGAGGCTCCGTACCATGGGAAGATTCCCGTAGGGTCCGGAACTTTGTTTGTCCAGATAGACCCTGTAGCGGGACGAAGAGGCGGAACTTTCCCGGACTGCGGGACCGGTGATTCCGGTCCAAGGGGCGGTTCCGTCGGTAACGAACCATGCGCCGCCGCTCCGGGCAAAGATACGGTTTCCTTCCTGTTCAAAACCAAACTGAGCCGCCGAAGAAAGACAGATAAGGTTCTGCTGTACCTTGAGCTCCGGGGATTCCGCCGGTTCCGCGGCGGCGCCCTGTCCCAGAATAAGACGGGGCGGCGGCGCCCCGGAGAGCCGGACCAGCCGTATCCCCTCCACATCACCCGCGATAAGTTCACTGCCGTTAACCCAGATACAGGAAAAGGCTGGACTGGTTCCCAGGGTTTTCAGAAGTTTCCAGCTGCTGTAATCGTAGAGGACTATGCCCTTTTCTCCCCAGAAAAGGGCCTTGGTCCCGTCGGGAGAAAGGATACCGCGGGATCCCCCCGGAGATTCCAGGGCGGTAAAGAGCAGTTCCCCTCCGTCACCGTTAATATGAAGACGGTAGATCAGCAGTTCCGTTTCGTTTTTTCTGGGTATGGAGGCGATCACCGTTACCAGGCCTCCCGGCGCCCACAGTACCGAAAGGGCGGAACTGGCCCGGGGGATCATCACATAAGGCAGGGAAGCTTGAGAACCGGCCTCATAATCGTCCATCCCCAGGGGATAGTAGAAAATATTCCGCCCTCCCTTGGCGAGGAGTATGGACTGGGATTCGGGACCTATCCAGAAGGAATCAAAACTGGGATCAAAATCCCAGGGGATCTTCCCCGCCATGGAGCCTATTTCGAGGAAACCCGCATAGAGGGCCCGGGCAAAAAGTTCCTCACTGCGGACCCGGAAAACCGTGGAATTCCGGAGATAGAAAAAGTCTCCTCCCCTGCCCCAGGCGACGGAATTGACGGCCCCCTCGCCTATGAGCCGGTACTGTTCACCCATTGAGGCCAGGACCGGGGCGCCCACGGTGTAATAGTAGAGCTTCCCCCCCTTGGCGTATACGAAGAGCCGGGAGTTGGGACTCCAGCAGGCGGGAAAAAACCGGTCCGGCCTTTCCACCCGGGCGGCAATGGAAGTTTTTTCGCCGGAAACCGTATCCAGGAGAATGAGGTTTCCGTAAGCCGCGGTTACAGGCTCTACGTAGAGAAGCCACTTGCCGTCGGCGGAGGCGGCCATTTCCTCTACCCGGCCGCCCAGCACGGGGGAACCTCCCGAAAAAGAGGAAAAACCGGGAATGTGCCGGGGAAGGCCCCCGGAGAGGGGAATGCGGACCACCCCAAAGGCGTTCCGCACCTGCAGGGTCCCGCCGTTTTCGACGAGATCCATCTTTTCGGGAAAGGCGGTAAGCTGCCTAATAGACATGTCCGTCAGCCGGGAAAGGAGCAGAATCCCCTGGGAATGGGCGCCGTTATTGTCCGAACCGGCCCAGAGAAGCAGCCGGTCATCATCGGATACATCGGGGGCGCTGAAATTAACCTTGGCCGCGCTCTTGACTGCGGGAAGCAGCAACACGGGGATGATTAACCATAACGGAAATTTAGCCATATCTATAGTATCGGCTTATTCCGGGAAAAGCAAAATACAGGACAGGCGCTTAGATCCGCCGGACCGGAAACCTGCGGCCCGGGTCAGGGTTTTTTTAAGATAATCTCTTCCAGTTCCCGTTCCAGGATGTCTAAATTCCGTTCCATTTCCTGAATCCGGCGTATGGAATACCGGATCCTGGTATCCCGGAGGCGATCGCAGGTTTTATCTAAGACCGCTTCAAAAGAAGGGGGGTCAGAAACCGCCATTTTTTTTTCATTCATACCATATCCCCCGGAAATAACACTAATTATCCCCGTTTAGGATGATAACTTTCCCGGAATCCCCCGGAACATTCCATAAGTTATCATAGGCCCGGATAAAGGTTACCGCAGCAATAAAGGCTATCAAAATAAAAACCAAATTACGCATGATTCTCCGTCCGAATTACTTCAATTTTATTGCTATAAATTAAGAAATTCAAGGGGATTTAAGGCCCTTCCGTTTTTATATACCGCAAAATGAAGATGCGGCCCGGTACTGTAACCGGTACTGCCCACCTCTCCTATTTTGGCGCCTTGATTAACGTAGGCCCCCTGCCGCACCGAGGTAGCGTTCATGTGGGCGTACATGGTCTGATATCCGCTGCTGTGGGTAAGAATGATGTACTTCCCATAAACCGAATTGACCCCCACTATGGAAACCCTGCCGTCCATGGCGGCTTTGATGGGCGTCCCCGTATTGGCCGCCAGATCTATCGCCGCATGGTAACGCCGTTCCCCCGTAAAGGGATCCCTGCGCCAGCCGAAGGGGGAGGTAAGCCGTCCCCGGATGGGATAGATAAAGAATTCCCCCAGGGCCATTTTAAGGTCCTCCGACCGCATCCTTGCTCCGGGCAGAAAGAGCACTGTTCCGGGATTTATGGTATCGCTTTGTATATCGTTGGCGTCCAGGATAACCTCCAGCGGAATCCCCTGGACTGAGGATATTTTCAACAGAGTATCGCCCCGTTTAACTGAATAGGGGATGCCGTCCATATTGGGGATACGGATAACCTCGCCCTCTTTGAGCCGTTTGGCATTGGTTATGCCGTTGGAAGCGATAATGGCGTCCATGGAAAGGGCATGATTGGCGGCAATCCTGGATACCGAATCGCCCCTCCTGACCGTATACGATTTCCATGCAAAGGTTTCCATCAGATCCAGGGGAATAGCCCCCTCCTGTTCAGCCGCCGCCGGGCTAAGTCCCGCATAGGAGGCCAGGCTTGCTCTAAAAACCATATCTTCGCCGGGGTAGAGGGCCGTACCGGAATGCCAGCTTACGACAAGCAGGATGAGGAGCAGCCCCGTAAGGGCGGCCAGGGAAGAGACAGAAATAACAAAGGTCCTTCCGGAATAACGGAGTTTCCTCAGTTTTATTCGCTGGCGGGTCCATGCCCCGCCCTTCAGGGCGGGGAGAGTCATTTTGGGCAGTTTGATCTTGGGCAGATGGAACTTCCGGCGGCGGCGTATATGGACGGGCTTTTGTTTTATTTTGGCAATAGAGACCGATCCGGCCCGGTAATCCGCCGCCTTGGAAAGCAGAGAAGGAAAACGGCGGTGTTTGATACGCTGGGCCGCGATAATATCATTCATGACACTTGGTTTATCGACATAATCGGACCTAATGATTATACTTGCCGGTGTATGGAGACTGAACCGGGCGTTTCTTTGGGTCCGCCCGAGCCGCCGCCCCGGACCGGGACCTTCGAAGGAGATACCGGGAAAACGGGAGGCGTGGACCGGCCCGCCAGGGCTGTACTGGCCGCATTTGCCGCCGCCCTTTTTATGAAGATCTTTCTCTTCGATTTTATGATTGCCGAGGGCCGCTCCATGACGCCGGCGATTAAACCGGGAACCATACTGCTGGTGCTTAAAAGCGCATACGGCATACGGCCTTTCTGGTCCGGGAAATACCTTGTCCTCTGGACGCTTCCCAGGGAGGGGGATGTGGTGGTTTTCTACACCCCCCGGGGAGAAATCGCCGTAAAGCGCTGCGCAGGATTAACGGGGGAGGGAACCTTTATAGCCCTGGGAGATAACAGCCGGGATTCCCTGGATTCCCGTTCCTACGGTCCGGTCCCGGCGGATCATATCGTGGGAAAGGTACTTGGTTTGAGCGGACCGCGCCCTGTGAAAGGATATTAGATGAATTTTCCCCAGGAAAGAAGGCGTTTCCTCGTTTTTGTTTCCCTCTTTGCCCTGGCCGCCCTGGCGGTTTTTGTCCGCTATACCATACTGATGTTGAATCCCCCCGAAGCGGGAACCGTGAATCCTTCGGGGGGAGGTTTCGGAGAACGGGGCCCCATTCTGGACCGTAACGGCCGAATTCTGGCGCTCCAGACCAGGCTGGGAAATATCAGCGTCTGGAGGCCGGAAGTCGCCGACGCCGAAGTCCTGGCCCAGGAACTTTCCCCCATTTTGGAAATTCCCGCCGGTGAAATACGGGACCGGATAAGCTTTTCTCCCAGCGATTTTGTCTACATTAAAAAACAGGTGGATCAATCGGTGATCCGGGCCATAGAAAACGCCAAGGCCCAGCGGCAGATCCGGGGAGTCAGCATTGAACCCGTGGTGGGCCGGATCTATCCCGAGAAGCAGCTTGCCGGCCAGATTGTCGGTTTTGTGGGAGATGTCAACCGGGGGCTGGCGGGGATCGAGTACGCCTTTGAGCAGGAACTGGCTCCCGCCGGAAACGGCCAGGGCAATCAGGTGATCCTCACCATAGATACCGGCGTACAGTACATCCTGGAAGATATAGCCCGGAAAACTATGGAAGAAAATCAGGCCGAGGGGGTGATGTTCCTGGCCATGGATCCCCGTTCCGGGGATATTCTGGGTTCCGCTTCCCTCCCCGGTTTTGACCCCAACGACATCCGGGCCTCCAGCGAGATCTCCCGGATGGACCGGCCCGCAATCTGGGCCTATGAGCCGGGTTCGGTTTTCAAAATCTATTCCCTGGCGGCCCTGCTGGACGCCGGGGCTATCGCCGAAGATACCACCTTTTTATGCAACGGCCGCTACGAGCGGATCACCAGCCGGGGCGAGCGGATCGTTATCAACTGTCTGGGCGCCCATGGCCGGGTCAGCGCCAGGGAGATTATCATCTATTCCTGCAATGCCGGGGCCGCCTATGCGGCGGACCGGCTGGGGGCCGGATCTTTCTACGATCTGCTCAGAGATTTCGGTTTCGGCGCCCGGACCGGAGCGGGAAACCCCGGGGAAACCGCGGGTTTTCTCCGCCCCGCGGCGGAGTGGTCCGAGCGGTCCAAGCCTACCATCGCCATGGGTCAGGAAATCGCCGTCTCCGCGATACAGATGCTCCAGGCCGCCGCCGCCATTGCCAACGACGGGGTCCTGGTCCACCCCCGGGTGGTTTCCCGGATCCTCTCTCCCGAAGGAAAGATACTGCAGAACTATGAAGCGGGTCCTCCGCGGCGGATCATCAGGCAGGAAACCGCCCGGGCCATGAGGCGTTATATGGCGGACGTTACTTCCATCATCGGGACCGGCTGGCGGGCCAACGTGGAGGATCTCTCCCTGGCGGTAAAGACCGGAACCGCCCAGATCATCGATCCCGCCACGGGGGTCTATTCGGACACGGACTTTATCGCCAGCTGCATAGCCCTGCTTCCGGCGGAGGCTCCGTCGCTGGTGCTCTACCTGGTGATCGTTAAACCCAGGGGGGATTACCTCGGCGGCCGCATTGCCGCTCCGCCCATCAGGGAGGCGGCGGAGTCCCTTATTGACTATTTGGGAATACCCCGGGGCAGAAACCCCCAGATAAGCCACCCCGGTTCCGTGAGCCTCCCCCCCGGAGAAACCCTGACTATCAGCGGCAGTATCCCGGATTTTACCGGCAGCTCCAAACGGCAGCTCCTTCCCCTGCTGCTCCGGGACGATCTCCAGGTTGAAATCAACGGCGAAGGCTGGGTCAAACGGCAAAGTCCCGCTCCGGGGACGCCCTTCAGCCCCGGAATGACCATCATCCTGGAACTGGAATGACGTCCGCCGCCTTTTGGGAAAAGAATGTACGGATCATCCGGGCGCAGTATCCCGGCCTGGCGGAGCAGCTTGCCGCTTCTTCCGGCCCGGACGGGATAAAGCTGGAGCGGGCCGCCTCCGGGGACCCGACTCTGATTATCCGGGGCCTCCACGTTCACTCCCCCCGGGATCCGGTCCGGGAAGGCCGTCGTCTGGCGGAATCCCTTCCGGCGCCCCCTCCCGGTCCGCCGCCCCTGATCGTGCTGGGTTTCGGCCTGGGTTACGCCGCGGAGGCCGCCGCGGAAAAGACGCCGGACCGGCCCCTAATCATTGTGGAACGGCGGCCCGGGGTACTGCGGCAGGCCCTGGAGGTCCGGGACCTGGAGCCCTTTCTCACCGGGCATAAACTGATCTTTATCCTGGGAAGGGAACCCGCCGCCGGAACCGGCGCGGAACCGGCGGCGGTCCGGCCCGGCGGGGAGGCCCGGTCCGCTGCGGAGGCCCTTGCCGGCGCCGGGGCCGCCGGGGCCGCCGTAACCGGGGCGCTCGGGCTTTTTGGCAAAGCCGTGCCGCCGGATCTGCTCAGGAACCGGGTCCTCCTCAGCCTGGACGAAGCCTGGTACGCCGAGGTGGAACGGCACATAAAGGTTTGGAGTTCCCGGGACGATGTAAACACGGCTACCCTGCGGCGTTTCGGCAGACGCTGGGTCCGCAACCTGGCGGTCAATCTGGAGGCCATCCGGGATCTGCCGGGCATCACCGGCCTGGCGGGTATGCTGGAGGGCCGTTATCCGGCGCTGCTTGTGGCCGCCGGTCCCTCCCTGGACGAAACAGGCCCCCTCCTCCCCGCCCTGCGGGAACGGTGCCTCATCGCGGCGGTGGACACCTCCCTCCGTTTTCTCCTTAGGGCGGGGGTGGAGCCGGATTTTACCGTGGCGGTGGATCCTCAGTTCTGGAACGCCCGGCATTTGGACCGCCTTCCGGCTCCCGGCTGCTGCCTCATCGCCGAATCCGCCGTCTATCCCCCGGTGCTCCGGGGATACCGCCGGAACAGCCGGACCGGGCCGGCCTTCAAACGGGCTTTGCTCTGCTCGTCCCTCTTTCCCCTGGGCCGTTTTATCGAAGACCGCCTGGACCCCAAGGGAATCCTCGGCGCCGGGGGATCGGTGGCCGCCACCGCCTGGGACTTTGTCCGGCTGCTGGGCCCCGCCTCCATCTGGATCGCCGCGCTGGATCTGGCCTTCCCGGATAATAAAACCCACTTCTCCGGGGCCCTCTTTGAAAGCCGGAGCCTGGCCGAAGCGGACCGCTTCCGTCCCGCCGAGACCCTGTCCGCCCGCGCCCTGCGGGGGGGCCTTCCCTTCCGGGCCCCCGCCGCCGGCGGTGGAACGGTCCTGACGGACCGGCGGCTTTCCCTGTACTCGGCCTGGTTTGAAAGCCGCTTCCGGGAGTATCCGGAACCCCCCGTTTTCAGCCTTTCCGCCGGGGGCCTGGCCCTGGCGGGGCTCAAAACCGCCTCCGCGGCGGAACTGCTGGCCCTTCCCCCCTGCCGGGACCAGATAGACCGCCTTTTGGAAGCGGCCTTTGCCCGGATCGAAGGGGCCTTTTACAGCCCGGAGGAAACCGGAAGGCGGGAAGCCCGGTATCAGGCGGCCCTGGGGAAACTGCTTGAAGGATTAAAGCTGATAAAGGATCTGGCGGAGGAGGCCGCCGGGGCGGCGGAACGGGGCCTGGGGCTTCCTCCGGGCGGGGACCCGGAGCAGCTCCTCCGGCGGCTGGACCGGGCTAACAAGGCCATAATGGAGAGCGAGGTGAAGGATGCGGCGGGTTTCCTCTTCCCCCCGCTCCCGGAACTGGAGGGCGGGCTTAAAACCCCGCCGTCGGAACCCCTTAAACGGCACCTGGAGCTGTCCGCCGCGCTCTACCGGTCCCTGGGGGAAGCGGCGGCCTATAACCTGGAGGCCCTGCGCTCCGCCGCCCGCCGCCCATGAAAAAGGCGCCGGAGGAGGAACATTCCCCCCCGGCGCCTTTGCGGGACTTCCGGGTTCCGTTTCCGTCAAAGTACCCAGTCCGGGAAGGTATAAGGCGTCGTCCGCCCACATAAACAGAAGAATTTTTAACCACGAACCACACGAACGGAAGAAAGATGAAGAAGTTATCGAACAACAAGTTCGTGTTTTTCGTGTCTGTTCGTGGTTTTTCATCTTGTATTCCCCGGCGGATGGCTTGTTTTCCGGGGCGGATGACCTGTATTCCCAGGGATATGACTTATATCCCTGAGAAAATGGCTTGTTTTCCTGAGAAAATGGCTTGTTTTCCTGAGAAAATGGCTTGTTTTCCTGAGAAAATGACTTGTTTTCCTGAGAAAATGACTTGTTTTCCTGAGAAAATGGCTTGTTTTCTTGAGAAAATGACTTGTTTTCTTGAGAAAACGCCCTGTCCGGGCGGGAAAAAGGGTTATATTTGCAGGATTCTGTTACTAAATGTAAGCCGGTATCAGAAAACCGCTCCCAATGCGGGGGCGGGGGGTGGATAATTCTTTGCTATATAAGGAATTACAAGCGCCTTCAACGAAACCCTCCGTTACGGTTTACCGGCGGCCCGCCCCGCCGTAAAGGGCGGAGCGGGGGCCGTCTGCATACTATCAGGATAGACCGGAAAACGGGTTCTGCCCACCCCTTTCACCCAAAAGAGAAGCCCCAGGCGCCTGCCCTGGGGCTTCTCTCCAAGCCTGTCCCGGCCAAAGCCGCCAGAACGGGATCAGGCGAAGGGATTCTCCGTGGGATAGAGCATCCCCCTGGGCTGGTTAAAGGCAATGTCCGGCACCCCCAAATAGCTGAACACCGTATGGAGGACTTTGCCGTATTTGCCAAAGACCACGGCGCCGTGGTGGGGATAATGCCTGGCCACCAGCACGTGCCGGTAGAAGCGGCCCATTTCGGGGATGGCGAAAACGCCGATGCCCCCAAAGGAATGGGTCGCCACGGGAAGCACCTCTCCCTGAGCGATATAGGCCTGGAGCGTGGTATCGGCATTGCTCTGGAGCCGGTAGAAGGTGATGTCTCCGGGGACGATGTCCCCCTCCAGGGTACCCCGGGTAACGTCGGGCTTGCCGCCGTTTTCTACGGTCCGGTTCATTATAAGCTGATACTTCAGGGCGGTGTTCTTCTCTTTCTTTAACTTGCAGAAGGGGGTGTTGCCGCAGTGGAATCCCATAAAGACATCCCGCAGGGTATAGTCGTATTTGCCCTTGATATCCTGGCTGTAGAGATCCTCCGGCACCGAGTTGTTGATGTCCAGCAGGGTAACCGCGTCCCCGCTGATGCAGGCGCCGATATACTCGCTCATGGCGCCGTAGATGTCCACCTCGCAGCCCACGGGGATGCCCCGGGAGGCAAGCCGGGAATTGACGTAACAGGGGACAAAGCCGAATTCCTTGGGGAAGGCGGGCCAGCACTTGTTGGCATAGGCTACATAGTCCCGGGCGCCCCGGTGCGCCTCCGCCCAGTCCAGCAGGGTAAGCTCGAACTGGGCCATTCTGGGGAGCAGATCCGGGAACCGGTTCCCTTCGCCCAGTTCATCCGCCATGCTCTGCGCCGTACCGGCGATACGCTTGTCGTCTTTGTGCTCTTTGTAGGAGACCAGCAGGTCAAGCTCGGAATTCTCCTCAATCTCCACCCCCAGATTGTAGAGCCCCTGAATGGGCGCATTGCAGGCAAAGAAGTCCTGGGGACGGGGCCCGAAGGTGATAATCTTGAGCCGGGAAAGGCCCAGGATAGCCCGGGCCGCGGGGATAAAATCTTCCACCATGGCGGCTATGTCTTCGGCGGAACCTACGGGGTACTCGGGGATCACCGCCTTGATCTTTCTAAGCCCCAGGTTGTAGGAACAGTTGAGCATCCCGCAGTAGGCGTCTCCCCGGCCGTTAATCAGATCCTTGCCGGTTTCCTCCGCCGCGGCGGCAAACATCACCGGCCCGCCGAAGTACCGGGCAATCAGGGTTTCCGGGGTTTCGGGGCCGAAATTCCCCAGGAAGACCACCAGGGCGTTACAGCCCGCTTTTTTTACCTCCTCCACCGATTTAAGCATATCCTTTTCGTTTTCCACGGTGGTTTTGGCTTCAAAAATCGAGATGCCCCGCTTGGCGCAGGCTGCGGCCACCGCGGCGCGCCGGGTTTCGGACAGGGAAAGCACAAAACAGTCCCGGGAAACCGCGATAATCCCCAGTTTTACTTCAGGAATATTCTGAATCATAGTTACCTCTCTTCCATAAGATGTACTATTGTGTGATCACTTCTCTCTTATGTCAAGTTTTCTCTATTCCGGCAGGATGCATGTGCGGGATGCCCCGCGGCTCTGTGCCCCCGCTTCTTCCGGCGGCGCCTTTTCCGGCGCAAAGGGCCGCTTTTTCCCATAAATCCAGGGCCGTTTTCCCGAAAACCGAAGCCTTGGGAAAGCCTCCGATCGAATTTTAGGAACGAAACAATCAATTTCCCCTGAAAAATACTATCGGATCGACAAAAAAACGGCTAAAATACCGTTTTTTATTCCTAAATCTCCGTTCCATCCCTTGCATTTCAACCTATTCCCGGCTAAGATCATCCGGAAACAGAAGGGGAGCATAAAACGAAGCGCCCTTAAGGCCCCAGGGCCGGGATTAAGGCGCACACGTTTAACAGCCTCAAGCCGGGAGGGGCCGGTTTAAGCGCATCCGCGGGGAGCAGCTATGGCAAGACAGATCAGGCAGGCAAAGCTTGTTTTAGAAGACGGCTCGGAGTTTGCGGGCTGGTCCTTCGGTAAGGCCCGGTCTCAGGCGGGCGAAGTGGTCTTTACCACGGGCATGACCGGTTATCCCCAATCTTTGACGGACCCCAGCTTTAAGGGGCAGATCCTGGTCTCCACCTATCCGCTGATGGGAAACTACGGGGTTCCGGTAAGGCCAAAAACCGGGGAGCCCTTTTTCGACGAACAGGGCCTTCCCCTGCACTTTGAATCGGACAGGATCCAGGTTTCCGGTTTTGTAACCGCCGGGGTCTGCGAAGAACCGAGCCATTTCGCATCGGGGAGTACCCTTTCGGCCTGGCTTGAAAAGAACAATGTCCCCGGCATCTCCGGCATTGATACCCGGGCCTTGACAGAACGGCTTAGGGAACAGGGGGTTATGCGGGGGAAGATCCTCACCGAGGGAAGCCGGGATGTAACTATCGGCTCGGGCCTTATTCCCCATCCGGTGGCGGAGGTTTCCCCCCGGGAAGTACGGGTTTTCCGCCCGCCGCCGGAAGCCGGCCGGGCCGCCGCCGGGGGTCTTAGAATCGCCCTGATAGACTGCGGGGCCAAGGCGAATATTTACCGCTGCCTCCTCTCCCGGGGGGCCGAGGTCATCCGGCTTGCCTGGAACCATACCCTTGAGGGCGTTGACGACGACGGACTTTTCCTCTCCAACGGCCCCGGAGATCCCAAGGACTGCGGCAAAACCATCGCCATGGTGCGCCGGGCCTTCGGCACGGGAAAACCCATTTTCGGCATCTGTCTTGGCAACCAGATCATGGCCCTGGCCGCGGGGGCGGACACCTACAAGCTGCCCTACGGCCACCGGGGACAGAATCAGCCCTGTATCGAACTGGACCCGGGAATTCCCGCCGGCGGAACTTCCCGCAGGGACGGAACCTTTTCGCGCTGCTATATCACCAGCCAGAACCACGGCTATGCAGTACGGAACGAGACCCTCCCCAAAAACTGGGAGCCCTGGTTCGTCAACGCCAACGACGGCACCATTGAGGGGATCCGCTCCGTCGAGGGCCCCTTCTCGGCGGTGCAGTTTCATCCCGAAGGATGTCCCGGTCCCAGGGATACGGAATTCCTCATCGACCGGTTTTTAGAACAGGCGGGGGCGGCAAAGTGATCAGCAAGGATAAACCCCGAAAGGTCCTGGTCCTTGGTTCCGGGGGCCTTAAAATCGGCCAGGCCGGCGAGTTCGACTATTCCGGTTCCCAGGCCCTCAAGGCTTTGAAGGAAGAGGGAATTGCCACGGTGCTGATCAATCCCAACATCGCCACCATCCAGACCAGCGAAGGCATGGCGGACCGGACCTACTTCCTTCCGGTAACCCCCGAATATGTAAAGCAGGTTATCGAACGGGAAAAGCCTGACGGCCTCTTTCTCTCCTTTGGCGGGCAGACCGCCCTTAACTGCGGGGTTGCTTTGGAACGGGAGGGTTTTCTCTACAAGCACGGGGTAAAGGTCCTTGGTACGCCGGTCAGGGCCATCGAGGATACGGAAGACCGGGAACGCTTTGTGGAACGGCTTAGTGAAACCGGCGCCCTTACTCCCCGGAGCATCGCGGTTACCGATACCGAAGCTGCGGTGGAAGCGGCCGGACAGATAGGCTATCCGGTGATGGTAAGGATAGCCTACGCCCTAGGCGGTTCCGGTTCAGGGATATGCCGGAACGAAGGAGACATACGGCGGCGCTGCGACCGGGCCCTGGCCAGGCAGGAAGAGGGCCACGCCTCCCAGGCGCTGGTAGAGGAATGGCTCGGCGGCTGGAAGGAAATCGAGTACGAGGTGGTCCGGGACCGTTTTGATAACTGCATCACGGTTTGTAATATGGAGAATTTCGATCCCCTGGGGATTCATACCGGAGAGAGCATCGTGGTGGCTCCCTCCCAGACCCTTACCGATTCGGAGTACCACAAGCTCCGGCGTATCGCCATTGAGGTAATCCGCCATCTTGGCATTGTGGGGGAATGTAATGTCCAGTATGCCCTGGATCCCAACTCCGAGGATTACCGGATCATCGAGGTTAACGCCCGGCTTTCCCGGAGTTCAGCCCTGGCTTCCAAAGCCACCGGCTATCCCCTGGCCTTTGTAGCCGCCAAGCTTGCCCTGGGTTATGCCCTGACGGATATTGAAAACCGTATCACCCGGGTAACCAGGTCCTGTTTTGAACCCGCCCTGGACTACTGTGTGGTCAAGACGCCCCGGTGGGATCTGTCCAAATTTAAGAATGTGGATCTGCGGATAGGTTCCGAGATGAAGTCCGTGGGAGAGGTGATGTCCATAGGCCGGAGTTTCGAGGAAGCCCTGCAGAAGTCCCTGCGGATGACCGGTATCGGCGCGCCGGGACTGGCCGGAGATGACATCCTCTGCGGCCGGGGCGCGGAAAATCTCAGGGACGCCCTGGTAAAGCCCACGGACCGGCGGGTTTTCATCATCTACCGGGCCCTGGCGGAAGGCTGGTCTGTGGATAAAATTTGGCGGCTCACCAAAATCGACAAGTGGTTTCTCTACAAAATTGCCAACTGCCTGGAGACGGAACGGGAACTCCGGGCCCTGAGAAAGGGCGGGGAATCCCCCGGGAAAAAGCCCCCCATCCCCCGGGACCTGCTTACCAGGGCGAAGCATCTCGGTTTCAGCGACGCCAGAATCGGGGAATTCCTTGGCTTCGGCGAGATGGAAGTCCGGGCCCTGCGGGAGGAGTACCGTATCAGACCCATGGTCAAACAGATCGACACCCTGGCGGCGGAATATCCCGCCAAAACCAACTACCTCTACATGACCTACGGCAGTTCCGTCCCGGGAAGCGGCGCTATTCATCATACGGACGACATCAGCCCCGCAGGCCGCGGGGTGATGGTCCTCGGATCCGGCGCCTACCGGATAGGGAGCAGCGTTGAGTTTGACTGGTGCTGCGTTAATGCCGCGGAAACCGCCAGGAAGCTGGGACGTTACTCCATCATGGTAAACTGTAATCCCGAAACAGTTTCCACCGACTACGACATGTGTGACCGGCTCTACTTTGAGGAACTGACCCTGGAGCGGGTCTTGGACATCTACGAAAGAGAACGGCCCGAAGGACTTATCCTCTCCATGGGAGGCCAGATTCCTAACAACCTGGCTACCAAACTTTACGCCGCGGGGGTCCTGATCTACGGTACCACCCCTCAGTCCATCGACATGGCGGAGGACCGGAATCAGTTCTCCGCCCTGCTGGACCGCTTGGGAATCGAACAACCCCAATGGCGGGAACTTACGGACCTGGCCTCCGCCAAAGCCTTTGCCGCCGAAGCCGGCTATCCGGTGCTTATCCGGCCCAGTTATGTTCTTTCCGGGGCGGCCATGAACGTAGCCTGGGATGATGAAAGCCTGGAACGGTTTCTGGGACTGGCGGCGGATGTTTCCGCGGAACATCCGGTGGTCATTTCCAAATTTGTGGAAAATTCAAAGGAAATTGAAATTGACGCGGTGGCGAAACGGGGGGAGATCCTCTTTCACGCCATCACCGAGCACATTGAAAACGCCGGGGTTCACTCCGGAGACGCCACCGTGGTGCTTCCCGCCCAGCGGCTTTATATCGAAACCATACGGAAAATACGGAAGATCAGCGCCGAGATTGCCCGGGCCCTGGATATTACCGGCCCCTTTAACATACAGTTCCTGGCCCAGCGGAACCGGGTGCGGGTCATCGAGTGCAACCTCCGTTCAAGCCGAAGCTTTCCCTTCTGTTCCAAGGTAAGCCGGGTCAATATGATTGAAATGGCGGTCCGGGCCATGCTGGACGAACCGGTGGAAAAAGCCGGAGCCTCGGCGCTGGACCTGGACTGGGTCGGGGTTAAGGCCGCTCAGTTCAGCTATTCCCGGCTCCACGGAGCGGATCCCGTTTCGGGAGTGGAAATGGCCTCCACCGGAGAAGTAGGCTGTATCGGTACGGACCTGAACGACGCCTTCCTCAAAGCTATTCTTTCCGTAGGATACCGGATTCCCAAGAAACGAATCCTCCTTTCCACCGGTCCCATTGAGGAAAAACTTGATTTTCTGGATTCCGCCCGGCGGCTTGTTGAGATGGGCTATGAACTTTACGCCTCCCGGGGAACGGCGAAATTCCTCAACGCCAAAGGAGTGCCCGCAAAGGCCCTCAACTGGCCCCTGGAGTCCAAAGAGCCTAATATCGCCGGTTATATCAGGCGCCGGGAAATTGACATGATCATCAATATCCCCAAAAACAACCGGGAAACGGAGCTCAGGAACGACTATATCATCAGGCGTATGGCGGTGGATTTCGATATTCCCCTCTTTACCAATACCAAAGTTGCCCGGCAGTTTATCGACGCATTGGCGGAACACCGCAAAAAGGCCCTGGAAATTAAGGCGTGGGAGGATTACCGGTAACTTCTCCGCTGCGGATGCTTGACTTTTTTTTAAAAATAAGTATGATAAAATTATTCCCCTGTAGCTCAGCTGGCAGAGCAAGTGGCTGTTAACCACTGGGTCCGTGGTTCGAACCCGCGCGGGGGAGGAATGAAAAACCCATCCAAGAGGATGGGTTTTTCATTTTCGGAGAAATGGGCTTGCCCATTTTTCCACATCGGGGCTGATGCGGGTTCGAACCGAAGGGCGCGCCGACCGAAGGGAGGAAAAGGGGCCACGGATGGCCCCGTCAGCGCCCGCAGGCGGTCCGGAAGCCCGAAACAGGACGTTGAGGGCTAGAGGGCGAACCCGCGCGGGGGAGCTTTTAGCCCGTCCATCAGGACGGGCTATTTCTTTATAGGATAAGGAATTAGCTCAATAGGTCTTTCTTGACGTTTTCCATTGAATTGTCATGGAAAAGCTAAAAATGGCTCTGACAACAGAACTGTCAACAAACTGTCAACAGTGCATGGTAAAACCGAACTACCCCGCATGGGTATTTCGGCGGGGAATCTCCTTCGGTGACCGACGGCAGGGGTTCCTCTTCGGAGGCTGCCATGGCGGTTAAGATTGGCAAGTATCACCTTTTCCAGAGACGGCAGGATACCGGGACCTTCTGGTATTACTGGTTTGTGGACGAGGACGGCAAACGGGTCCAGCGGGCCTGCGGACACGGATGCGAGAGCAAGCGGGATGCCACCCTTTTTCTGGAGGAACTATTCCGGGCAGACCTGCTTGAAGAACGGCGCAGGGCGGAACTGCGGAAAAAGACCTTTTCCGTTTTTGCCGATGGGATGTTCCTTGACGGCGCTCCCCACCTT
>JAISMC010000108.1 GCA_031276965.1 Treponema sp. | reverse complement strand
GGAGTCCCTGAAGCTGGCCATGACGGTGGTCGCCACCGGCCCCATCGTACTGGTCTATCCCTTTGTGCAGAAATACTTTGTCAGCGGCATTACCATCGGCTCGGTAAAGGGCTGAGGGGCTTCATATAGAAGGAGAAAAATATGAATACGACGATGAAAGGAAAAATCGGCGTGATCCTTCTGATGATCGCGGTGACCCCGGTCTTTGCCGCGGGCTATGACAGGCCGGTAAATGAGGCGAAGAAACAGATTGCCGAATTTACGGCCCTGCTTAACAACTGATGCGGCAAGGAGCGTTGACCATGAGGGAATTTCATTTTGATCCGGAGTTTGCCTCCGGCGCCGATGTGGGCTGGCTGCCGCAGATGGAAGCTTCGGGGTTTGTCTTTAAGGACAGAAACGGTAAAGAGCAGGATTGTCTTGTCACCCTGAAAGAATACGGCCTTAATTCCCTGCGGCTTCGTTCCTGGGTTAAGCCGTCGGACGATCCAAGGCGGGGGCATTGTTCCACGGAAGAAACCCTGGCCATGGGCCTGCGCGGAAAAAAGCTGGGGTTTAGGATTATGGTCGATTTCCATTACGGCGATTCCTGGTGCGATCCCGGCAAACAGGAAAAACCGGCGGCCTGGAAGGATCTCCCCTTTGACAAGCTGGTCGAGGCCCTGTCGGATTATACCAAAGGCGCGATGAAAATTTTTTTGGACGGCGGCCTTATCCCCGAATGGGTCCAGTTGGGGAACGAAACAAACCCCGGTATGTTATTGCCCGACGGCAGTACCGGGAATTTTGCCAAGCTTACGGCCCTTTACAACGCGGGGCACGATGCGGTAAAGGAAGTTTCACCGGCCACTAAAACTATTATCCACCTGGCGGAGGGCAATAGAACTGAATTTTGTCAGAATTACTTTGATCAGCTTGCGAAAAACGGCTGCCGTTATGACATGATCGGCCTTTCTTACTATCCATGGTGGTTCAAAAAGCCGAATAAGGAAATTATTGGCGGTTTGGCCGCCTCCCTGCGTCTGCTGCCTGAACGTTACGGCAAGGATATTATGATTGTGGAGATAGGCGGCGTGGATGAGGAAGAAGAGGAAAGCCGCGATCTGCTGGTCAGCGCCATCGAAATCTGTAATGCCTCGCCGCGCTGCAGGGGGATTTTTTACTGGGAACCGGAGGGCGCCAGGGTTTGGAGCGAGTACAATTTAAGCGCCTGGCGGGCGGATGGAACGCCGACTAAGGCAATGGACGCATACCTGGCGGTTAAGTTCTGAAGGGAATCCCGCGGGCGGCGGGATTTGTTTGGGCGCAAAGGCGGGCCGGAAATAATTCCGGCCCGCCATAATGTCTGTTCCTTCGTTGAAGGGCGGGCACATATTGCGGCGAGAAAATTTATACCATACAGGTAAAACGGAGGAGAAAGCGTTATGAAACGGTTGAAAAACTTCGCGCTGTTGATGCTGGCGTTGGCGGCTGCGGCGGCGGCGCCGGTCTTTGGGGGCGGCAGGAGAGACGCGGGGGCCTCCGGCGGCTCGGACACGTCCAAGGCGGTACACCTAGTGGGTTATCTCCTGGGGGAGGAGCTGGTAGGCATGCCGGATGTGATGAAGGTTATCAACGAAAAATTAAAAAAAGATATCAACGCCACCCTGGAGATCCGCTACATTGGCTGGGGGGATCTGTCTTCCAAATATCCCCTGGTGCTGGCCTCCGGGGATCTGGATTGGATCTACACCGCCCCCTGGGCCTTTTACAGCCAGGAAGCGGGGAAGGGCGCCTTTAAGGAGCTTACCCAGGATATGATCAAGGCCTACATGCCCCGGCACTTCGCGGCCCTTGACAGCGCGGCCTATAAACAGGCGGAGGTGACGGTCAACGGTAAAAAGGGAATCTACATGATCCCCACTTCCACCCCGGACCGGAAATGCGGTTCCATCCTTATCCGAAAGGATCTGCGCCTTAAATACGGGGTTCCGGAGATCAAGCGGATCTCCGACATTGAACCTTACCTGGAGGCGATAAAGAAAAACGAGCCGGGAATGACGCCCATGATGCTGGACAACACCTACGATATTAAGCGGCCCTGGGGGGACATGATGACTGAGCGGGGGCTGTACATTGAGGATGTGTACTTCGCCACCGGCTCCGGTTTGAATATCGGTTATGATATTCAGGATTCCGGCGGCAGGATTCGTAATATTTTTGATTCTGAATACCGCGGCGCCGCCGTGGAGATCGCCAAGAAAGTTAAGAGCTGGTACGACAAGGGCTATATCAACTCCGACGCCTTTGGAAATACGGTCCGCTCCAAGGAAGCCTTTTCCCAGGGTAAGAGCGGCGTGGCCTTTGGGAATTCCATCGACCTTCAATCCAACATGGCGACGGCGGCGGACAACGGCTGGGATGTGGAGATAATCCCCATTGTCAGCCCCGACCGTAAGGCCGCCCGGGACGCTTACACGAATAACGGCGTCGCCATAGCGGCCAATTCCCGGAATGTTGAGCGGGCCCTCATGGCCCTGGATCTTCTGATGCAGGAAAAGAGCTATGTGATGGCGGACTACTTTGGGATTGAGGGGAAAAACTATGTGCTGACCGCGGACGGGAAGGTGGCCATGCCGCCGGGGGTTACCAACGATACTAACACCTATCCCCCCGATGCGGCGGGATTCTGGTTTGTTTCCAAGGATCTGCAGCCGCCCCTGGCAAGCTGGACCGATAGTTATATCGCCCACCGCGAGGACCTGAAAAGTATTTTGATAAACAACTCGCTGAACGGTTTCCAGATCAACAAGGAGCCGGTAAAGACCGAAGAGGCCAACTGCGCCAACGTGTTTGCCCAATACGGCAGCCCCTTCTTCCTGGGCGCCGTAAAGGATGTGGACGCGGCCTTTGCGGAACTGGAACGGAACGCCAGGACCGCGGGCTACGATAAATGCGTTGAGGCGGCCCGTTCCCAAATGGCCGCGTATGTGCAGTCTTTGAAGTAAAACCGGCATGGAGGCCGGCTGTAGGGATTTTCAGGTTTTTGCTTTGCAAAAACCTGAAGCTGACAAATGGCATGGACGCTGTCGGAGCAAGTCCGATAGCTCAAGTCATTACTTGCTTCGCATGTAATGACTTGCCGATGGATAGGAAATGGTTTGAACGTGCCGGTTATCACCGGCACGACCAATAGAGCGGAAATACCGGAGGCCCCCGGCAGGGCCGGGGGCTGGGGAATTGGAGCGAAAGCCCGGTTTTTTTGCCCCGGAGGGGCAAAAAAATGCGCCCAAAAACAATTTAAAAAGGAGGGCGGCATGAAAATTACCGGGATGGAATCTTTTTTTGCGAAGCCCCGCTGGCATTTCCTTAAGGTAAGTACCGACGAGGGAATCTGCGGCTGGGGGGAGCCCGTCGTGGAGGGCCGGGCCCGCACCGTGGCCATGGCGGTCAAGGAACTGGAGCCGG
>JAISMC010000107.1 GCA_031276965.1 Treponema sp. | reverse complement strand
TCCCCCCCCCGGAATTCCGGTTCATCCCCCCCGCACTCCAGCAGGGGTCCCAGCACGGCCCCCATCCTGGCCTTGAGGATATCCACCGCGTTTTGCACCGCCATGCCGCCGATCATGATGCCCCGGGAAGCCACCGAAGGGCCGGGGTCCATGTTGGCCGCCGTATCGTTTTGGAGCCAGGTGATGGCCCCCACGGGCAGGCCCAGGAGTTCCGCCGCAACCTGACAGAGGGTGGTTGACAGCCCCTGGCCCATCTCGGTAAAGCCGGTCTGAACCATCACACCCCCGTCCGCATCGATGGTCACCAGGGCGGAACCGCTATCAATGCCCTCCCCGCCAAGCCCCGCTCCCCGGAAGCTTATCGCCAGCCCTATACCCCGGCAGGGACCGCCGTCCCGGTTCTTCCGCAGCTCCCGGTACTCCCGCCACTTCCGGCTAAAGCCGGTTTTTTCGGTTACCGCGGTGATGAGCCGGGCCAGATTCGCCGGCATCAGGGCGGGATCCATGATCTGCCCCGAAGGCAGCCGGGAATAGGGCCCCAGACAGTTGCGGAGCCGGAACTCCGCCGGGTCCATCCCCAGTACATCGGCGCATTCATCCATGAGAGATTCCGTCCCGAACAGCACCTGGGGGGCGGAGAAACCCCGGTAGGCCCCGCCGTAAACCGTGTTTGAATAGACCCCGTCCACCCGGGTACGGATATGGGGCGCCGAATAGGGACCCGCCGCATGAATGCTGGCCCGCCAGTTGGCGAACATGGCCTGTTTGTTGTAGGGCCCCGAAAGAGCGGTGAGACGGCTTTCCACCGCCAGCAGGGTTCCGTCCCGCTTCAGACCGATCCGGTACTCCATGTCAAAGGGATGCCGTTTTGAGGTGGTGAGGAAACTCTCCTCCCGGGTCATACACATCTTGACAGGACGGCGGGTCCGCAGGGCCAGCAGGGCCGCCCGGGCGGAGTTAACGATCACCCCCTCGTCCTTTCCCCCAAAACTCCCCCCAATGGCGCTTTGAAGGACCCGCACCTGGTTGAATTTCAGCCCCAGCGCCCCCGCCACCGCCTGGCGGACACTGTAGGGATTCTGAATGGAACCCTGGATAAGCATAAGGCCCGTGTTGGGATCATATTCGGCAACCAGGGCCTCCGGTTCAATGTAGCCCTGATCCACAAAGCCGGTGGAATAAAACCGCTCCAGGATCAGCTCGGATTCCGCAAAACCCCGCTCCACATCGTTGTTTATCAGTTTGTAACTGGCAAAATCGACATAATTATCCTTTTTATCGGCATGGATGATCCGGGCCCCCTCCTCCAGCGCCTCCCGGACCGTGGTGATGGGCCGGTACACCCTTCCGTAGCGCAGGGTGATCAGGGTCAGGGCGTAACGGGCAATCTCCCTCGTCTCCGCGGCCACGGAAACTATCCCATCCCCGATAAACTTTACTTCCTTCCCCGCCAGGACCGGAAACCTGCCGAACAGGACCGGATTCCCCGGTATGTCCCGGGCGGTGATGATGTCAACCACCCCCTCCAGCCTCCGGACCTTTGACAGGCCGATACTCCGGATCTCCGCGCTGGGATACTCCGGGTAGAGGGTAGCCATGTAGAGTTGGCCGAAACGGTTGATGTCGTCACCGTACTGCATTCTCCCGGTAACCTTGGCTATACCGTCTATCCTCCCTACCGGCAGGGCCGCCGCGGTAAATTTCGCTCCTTCCATTTTTCCGTTGTATGATAGCACAAGCCATCCCGCTTGTATATAATTTGATGAAAACAGGGGGATAGTTATGGATGATCCGGCAAAGAAAATTACCGCTTACCTTGAGGCCCATCGATCCGAAATGACGGACTTTCTGGCAACCCTGGTTTCGATCAACAGCGTCACCTACCATGAAGAACGGGCGGTCGCCTGGCTGCAGGAACGGCTCGAAGCCTTTGGGTATGACGAGGCCTATATTGACGCCGCGGGCAACTGCGCCGGGCGGATCGGCAGGGGCCCGGCGGTCATCCTTGCGGACGCCCACGTGGACACCGTGGAACCGGGCTCCCCCGCGGACTGGGGTTTCGATCCCCTGCAGCCCAGGATCACCGGCAATACCATCGCCGGCCGGGGGGTGGTGGACGACAAGGGCCCCCTCACCGCCCTGATCTTCGCGGGCCGGGCGATTAAGGAACTGGGTCTGGGGGAGGGGCTGACCTACTGGCTTTCGGCTTCAATCTCGGAGGAAGACGTGGAGGGCAGCTGCGTCAGGGCGATGATGGAACTCAACCCCCGGATCAAACCCGGAGGGATCATTGTTGCGGAAGCCAGCGGCATGAAGATCATCCGCGGCCACAAGGGCCGGGCCCTTATCAGGATGGAGGTCGCCGGCAAAGCGGCCCATGCCTCCGCAGCCTGGCGGGGTGAAAACGCCCTGATCAAGGCCATTCCCCTGATCCAGGCAATAGACCGGCGCCGCTGCGACCGGGAGGATCCCTTCCTGGGCAGGGGAAGCATCGAGGTTACCACGGTGATCTGCGATACCCCCAGCTTGAATACCATCCCCGGCAGGGCTACGGTCATTGCGGACCGGCGGATCTCCTGCGGTGAAAGCCCCGAAGAACTCCTGGAGGAACTCAAACCCCTGCTTGAACTCTCCGGGGCAAGGGCTTTCATAGACACCGAGGAGGTCACCACCTACCGGGGCTATAAAATCGAACAGAGCGATTACTTTCCAAGCTGGATCATGCCGGAGGATCATCCCCTCATCCGGGCGGGGGCAGGGGCATACCGGGAAGTTCTGGGAAAGACGCCGGCCATAGAAAGCTGGAGCTTCTGCACCAACGCCGCCTACCTCTGCGGCATCACCGGCATTCCCGCAATCGGCTTTGGCCCCGGCGACCCCGCCCTCTGTCATTCCCCGGAGGAGATCCTCTCCCTGGAGGATCTGGTTGCCGCGGCCGCGGTTTACGCCAAGATCGCCTTAAACTTCGCCGCCGCCCCGGAAGCCGCCCATCCGGCATGATCCCCCGGTTTGACCGGCGGGGGATTCACCTGACCAGGATGCGGCAGTAGCGCTTCTTTCCCGCCCGGAGGATCAGCGCCTCCCCCTGATCCGGAAGGCCGATGAGCTCGTTGAGGTCCGCCACCGGCCTGAGGGCCGCCGGGTCCGGAGCGGACCGGGAAACAAAGGCGCCCCCCTGCTGGATCAGCCGGCGGGCTTCGCTCTTGCTGGGGCTAAGGCCCGCATCGGTGAAGAGATCCGCCGGGTTGTACCCCGCCTCAAACCGCGACCGGGGGAGTTCCACCGTGGGCATGGCGGAAAGATCCCCCTCCCCGGACCCGAAGGCGGCCCGGGCCCCCGCCATGGCCTTGTCCGCCTCTTCCCTGCCGTGGATAAGGGCGGTAAGCTCCCAGGCAAGCCGTTCCTTGGCCTCGTTGGGGTTCTTCCCCGGGGCGCAGAGGGC
>JAISMC010000100.1 GCA_031276965.1 Treponema sp. | reverse complement strand
CCCGAAGGGGCCAATAAACGGAAACGTATCATTGGCCGGGGTCAGGGCTCGGGCCGGGGTACCACCGCGGGAAAGGGCAACAAGGGTCAGAAGGCCCGGTCGGGGGGTAAAACCTACGTCGGTTTTGAGGGGGGGCAGATGCCCCTGTACCGGCGTTTGGCCCAGCGGGGTTTTTCAAACCATCCCTTTAAGAAAGAAGTACAGATAGTCAATCTGGGAGAAATTGAAAAGCGCTACGAAGACGGAGAAACCGTAAACGCCGTTACGCTGATCCGGAAGGGACTCGTTAAGGGAACCTTGAAGGACGGAGCGGTAAGGCGGCTTGCGGCGCCCGTTAAGATTCTGGGGGACGGAGACTTTTCCAAAAAGCTCAGTTTCAAGGTTGGCGCTCTTTCGGCTTCCGCCAGGGAAAAGATTGAGAAGGCGGGCGGTTCGGTTATTGCCGCGGCTGTTTCCGGCGGTAATTCACGGCGTTCCGGCGCAGGCGGAACCCAGGACTCCGGCAAGGGCGGAGACGCGTAGGCGTTGACAGGGAAGGTTCATGGCTAATCCACTGGTTGGTTTATTTAGAGTAAAAGAGCTTCGGGAGCGCATCCTCTTTACAATCGGCATCCTGATCGTCTTCCGCCTCGGCGCAGTGCTTCCCATACCGGGGATCAATGTCCGGGAGCTTAACGCCTATTTTCTTTCTCAGCAGGATTCGGGGAATGCGATTATCGACTACCTTGACTTCTTTGCCGGCGGCGCCTTTTCTAATTTCTCCGTTTTTATGCTGGGGATTATGCCTTATATCTCTATGTCGATCATCATGCAGCTCCTCCTTATCGTTTTTCCTTCACTCAAGAAGATCTCCGAGGAGGAAGGGGGCAGAAAGAAGATTCAAGGTTATCAGCGCATAGGGACCGTAGCGGTCTGTCTTATCCAGTCCTTTGCGGTAACCCAGTACGCCCAGAGCATTTCCCGGAGCGTGGAGAATCTGCTCAGTCTGCCCATGCTTCACTTTACGCTGATAGCCATGCTTACGGTAACCACCGGGACCATGTTCCTGATGTGGATGGGGGAACAAATTACCCGGCGGGGCATTGGAAACGGCATATCGCTGTTGATCTTCGCGGGGATTGTGGCCCGGCTTCCCAATGCGGTGTATGAGCTCTGGGGCCGGGTACGGACCGGAGATCTCAATCCGGTATTTGTGATTGTGGTCTTTATCATGTTTGTTGCGGTGGTTGCCCTGGTGGTGTTTGAACAGCAGGGCCAGCGGAAGATACCCGTCAATTATGCTAAAAGGGTGGTGGGCCGCAGAATGTACGGCGCCCAGAATACCTATATTCCCTTTAAGATTAACCCCTCCGGGGTTATTCCGGTCATCTTTGCCTCTTCCATTCTGACCTTTCCCCTGCAGATTGCTTCCACCATAGGCGGTAATGTGGCTTGGCTTGCGGCGGTTTCCCGGGCTCTAAGCCCCCGGGAGCCCCTGTACAATATCCTGTATGTACTGCTCATCATATTTTTCGCCTATTTCTACACCCAGGTTTCCCTGAATCCGATTGAAATAGCCAAAAATATCCGTGAAAACGGGGGATCCATCCCGGGGATTAGGACGGAGCGGATCGAAGAGTATCTGACCAAAATACTTAACCGTATCGTGCTTCCCGGCTCGCTCTATTTGGCCTTTATTGCGGTTATTCCGACCTTTATCCAGTGGGCCTTCCAGTTTCCCACTTCAATTTCCTATATAATGGGGGGAACCTCCCTTTTGATTCTGGTGGGGGTTGATCTGGATACCATGAGCCAGATCGAGGCCCTCCTCAAGATGCATCACCATGAGGGATTAACCCGGAGGGGACGCCTCAGGGGCCGGAATTTGTAGAAGCATGAAAGATTGACGGATTCTTTGAAATTCGTTTTAATAGGAATCTATCCTGTCCGAGTACAGGTTAAGGGAGAAGAGGATGAAAGTCCGGACTAGCGTAAAACCTATTTGTGATAAATGTAAGGTGATCAAGCGGAATGGTATTGTCCGTATCATTTGCAAGAATCCCAAGCATAAGCAAAAACAGGGTTAGGAGACTGTATGGCACGTATCGCCGGGATTGACCTCCCCAACAAGCACGTAAACATTGCCTTAACCTACATTTTCGGCATTGGCCGGTCCAGCGCCGATGAGATCTGCCTTAAAGCAAAGATCGATCCCCAGCGGCTCATCAACGATCTGTCGCCGGAGGAGTTGAACGGGCTTAGGCAGCTTATCGAGAATGAGTATAAGGTTGAAGGGCGGCTCCGCACGGAGATTGCCCTGAACATTAAACGGCTTATGGATATAGGCTGTTACCGGGGGCTCCGTCACCGGAGGGGGCTGCCCCTCAGGGGCCAGCGGACCAGAACCAACGCCCGTACCCGGAAGGGCAAAAAGAAGACCGTCGCCGGCAAGAAGAAGTAGGCCGGTTTCTTTTAGAAACCGGGTTTTTGGAGAACCGCGGGCGGTTTTTCCGTGATAAAAGAGCATTGGAGGAGTGAGTGGCTGCTACGACAAAGAAGCGGAAAGAGAAGAAGTCGGTATACGAGGGGAATGTCTACATACAGGCTACTTTTAACAATACAATAGTAACTATTACCGACCTTATGGGGAATGCGATTTCCTGGGCCAGTTCCGGGGGCCTCGGCTTCAGGGGCGCCAAGAAGTCCACTCCCTTTGCCGCCCAGACCGTTACCGAGACCGCGGCCCAGAAGGCCCTGCAGGTGGGACTTCGGGAAGTCCATGTGTATGTTAAAGGACCGGGTATCGGCCGGGAGTCGGCGATCCGCCAGCTTGGCGCCCTGGGCATTAAAGTAAAATCGATCAACGACGTTACTCCGATTCCGCATAACGGCTGCCGGCCGCGGAAGACCCGCCGCATCTAACGGCGCGTGGATATAAGATAAGGGAGAGAGATATGGCAAGATATACCGGACCTGTTTGCCGACTGTGCCGGGCGGAGCAAAAAAAATTGATGCTTAAGGGCGATCGCTGTAAGAGCGACAAGTGTCCTATCAATAAAAAACGTCCTGCGCCGGGGAAGGACCCCAAGGGGCGGCCGGGCAAACGGTCCGATTACGGCCTTCAGCTTCGGGAAAAGCAGAAGCTTAAGCGTACATACGGGATGCAGGAAAAGCAGTTCGGCCTCTTTTTTGAGCGGGCCCTCCGTATGCCGGGCATTACCGGCGAGAACCTCTTTGTGCTGCTGGAACGGCGGCTGGATAATGTGGTTTACCGGCTGCGTTTTGCCTCCAGCCGGAGCCAGGCCCGTCAGGTGGTGCTCCACGGTCATGTAACGGTAAATGGAAAGCGGGTGAATGTGCCTTCCTATTTGGTTAAACCCGAGGATATAGTCGAGATTAAAGAAACCAGCAAAAGCCTTGTGGTTATTAAGGAGGCTCTAAAGGAATTCGGCAAATCCGGCGTTATGCCCTGGCTTGAGCTTGATCCCGATGCTATGAAAGGGAAGTTTCTTGCTGCTCCGCGGCGCAGTGATATTACCGATCTTGCGGATATCAAAGAGCAGATGATCGTCGAATTGTATTCAAAATAAGGAGTTCCCATGGCCCGTAAGAACCTGCTTAAAGGAATCAAACGTCCGAAAGGCATCACCTATGAGCATGGTGAACTTAAATCCAACTACGGCAAGTTCACCGCCGCTCCCTTTGAACCGGGATTTGGCACGACCGTGGGCAATACCCTGCGGAGGGTCCTCCTTTCTTCGATTCAGGGTTATGCCATTACGGCGGTTAAGATTACTTCCTATGACGCCGAGGGAACCGCCCATGTGGTTTCCAGTGAATTTGAGACCATACCGAATATCGTCGAGGATACCCTGGAAGTCATCAACAATCTTAAACAGATCCGGCTCCGGCTTTCTCAGGATGCGGAGCAGGATGTGCTGCTCTACGAATGGTCCGGCAAGGCCGTGATTAAGAGCGATGATTTTGAACGGCCCGGACAGGTAGAGGTCCTCAGTTCCGGCATCCATGTAATGACCCTTATGGAAGGCGCCCGGCTGGAGTTTGAAGCCCAGATTGATCTGGGCCGGGGTTATGTGCCTTCGGAAGTGAACGAGCGGTATGTGGAGGTGATAGGGACCATCCCCATGGATGCAATCTTCTCTCCGGTAAGGAAGGTAAAATTTGCCGTGGAGCCCACCCGGGTGGGACAGCGCAGCGATTATGACAAGCTGGTGCTGGAGATATGGACCGACGGAACCATCAGGCCCGACGACGCCCTGGCGGAGGCCGCAAAAATTGCCAAGGATCATTTTTCGGTCTTTATCAATTTTGATGAAAACAATCTGGGCTCCGGCGAGGATCTTGACGAGGATGACGAGCGGATACGCCAGATCCTTAACACCCCCGTGGAAGAGCTGGAGCTGTCGGTGCGGTCCTCCA
Organism: Treponema sp.; assembly: GCA_031276965.1. Lineage (GTDB taxonomy): Bacteria > Spirochaetota > Spirochaetia > Treponematales > Breznakiellaceae > JAISMC01. The sequence continues at coordinate 37,286 of JAISMC010000100.1, read as the reverse complement.
ACTGCCTCAAGAATGCAAACATTAAAACCATAGGGGAGCTGACCCGGAAAACCGAGGATGACATTACCAAGACCCGTAACTTCGGGAAGAAATCCCTCCAGGAGATTAAGGAAAAACTTAAGGAGTGGAATTTAAACCTTGGGATAACCGATGTCAATGCGCTGAAAAACGCGGTAAAAGTTGCCCCGCAGGCTGCGCTGCAACAGGAAGAAGAAGACGCGGTAAAGGCTGAGCCGCAAAAGGAAGAAGAAGACGCGGCAAAAGTTGAGCCGCAGGCTGAGCCGCAGGCTGTCCCGCAATTTGCGCCGCAGGCTGAGCCGCAAAAAGAAGAAGAAGACGCGGTAAAAGCTGTCCCGCAAAAGGAAGAAGAAGATGAATCACAAATGCGGCTTTAATCCCCTTGAACGCTCTGCGGCCCACCGGAAAGCGCTGCACCGCAATATGGTTACCTCCTTGTTCAGGAAGGAACGGATCAGGACCACCAGGGCGAAGGCCCTGGAGATTCGCCGGAGCGCCGAAAAGCTGATAACCAGGGCCAAGGTTGATTCGGTCCATAACCGGCGCATTGTTTCCAGCCGTCTCTTTGACGAAGGCGTGGCGGCCAAGCTCTTTACCAATATTGCCGTAAGGATGAAGGAGCGGCCCGGCGGTTATACCCGGATTCTCAAGCTGGGGAAACGGGCCGGCGACGCGGCGGAAATAGTCATCCTTGAACTGGTGGATTATAAACTGGATACCGGCGATTCTTCCGGCAAGAAGGGAAAGAAGTCCAAGGCGGACTCCAGGGGCAGGGCCGCCAAAGACGGAAAGAAAAAAGGCGCGGCCGGAAAGACTGAAAAACCGGCTGCGGAAGCCAACTAGGAGTGGAGCATGTCTAAAGCGCACAGGGGCAAAGGTATCCGGGAACTGTTCGCCCGCGGGCGGGGCGAGTGCCCGGTCTGCAAGCGGACCAACGTCAAGATTATCTATGAACAGGAAGCGGGGGAAGGCAAGATAAAAATCTGCAAAACCTGCAGGGCCGCATTGAAGCACGGCAGGAAGAGCCTGTAAGAGGGGGGCCGGAAACGGATGTTTTCGGCCTTTTTTGTGCGCCGGCCCTGTGGTTCCGCCGGGATCCCCGCCGGGACCGGCCCCCCGCCCCTTAATGCGGGTCAGGCGGCGCGGCGCCGGCGGGGGCAAAGGGATTCTGCATAATCAGTTTTACCTTCAGACTATCCAGGACGGCGTTGATGTATTCCATATTTAAGCCGGTTTTCGCATGGTAGGAGCGGTGCTTTTGTACGAGCCCGGCGGTGTACCGGTAAAGCGGATATACCCGGTATCCGGTCCAGCCGGATTCGTAGTGGGTGATAACCGGAATAATCCCCGCGTCCGCAAACATGATGTTCCCCGCCGGGCCGGTCAGTTTTACATACATCAGGCCCCCGACAAGGGCGGCGGGCTGCCTCTGGCTTGACATAAAATTGCCCAGCGAATAAAAGCACAGCATCTGCCTGCCGTCGGGCCGGAGTATGTATTCCGCGGGCTGCAGCACGTGGGGATGATGGCCAATCACCAGGTCCACCTTCTGGGCGGCCAGCAGCGCCGCCAGGGCGGTCTGCCCGGCGGAAGGGGCGGGGCCGTACTCATCTCCCCAGTGCATGGAGACGACAAGAACGTCGCAGAGGGGCCGCAGGGCGCCGGTTTCCCGGATTATCGTCTCCTCGTCGATGAGCGAGACCAGGTAGGGCTTGTCCCCGGGGACCGCCAGCCCGTTGGTGCCGTAGGTATAGGCCAGAAAGCCGGCGCGGAGGCCGTTCTTTTCGATGATGACCCGCCGGCGGTCCCGTTCCTCCCGGGAGCGGTGAATGCCCAGGTACGCCGTTCCCCGGACCCTGTCCCAGGCGGCGATGGTATCCATGACGCCGGCCTCTCCCTTGTCCATGATGTGGTTGTTCGCCTGGTTGATAATGTCAAAACCGGCGGCGGCCAGGTTGAACGCCAGGGCCTGGGGGGTGTTGAACCGGGGATACCCCGAATAGCCGAAGGATTCCCTTCCCAGCGCCGTTTCCTGGTTGATAAAGGCCAGGTCCGCTCCCGATATGACGGGCTTGATCAGGTCGTAGATGGGGGCGAAATCCCAGCCCCCCTCTTCGCGGAAGGCGGCGGTGATGGTCTCGTGGAAGAGGTTGTCCCCGGCGGCGACGATGGTAAGCTCCCCGGGCCGCGGCGGTTCCGGCGGCTCCGGTTCCGGGACGGTCCCGGGGCCGCAGGAAGCCAGGAGCAGGCAGAGCAGCCCCAGGGTACGGACGCCCGGTTTGAAGGCCGAAGAAAACCGCATGGCCCCAGTGTAGCACGGCCGGTTCCGGCTGCAAAGACTCCCGCCCTGCTTTACGGTAATTCCCGGTTCAGGTAAAACATGGGGAAAATTAACCACGAACCTCACGAAAAACACGAACTTTTGCTTTCAATTTTGAGGTTTTATCCCGGAATCTATAGATAATAACCTGTTGTCTATAGATAATGGTCTGTTGTCTGTAGACAATGCTCCGTTATCTGTAGACAATACTCTGTTATCTGTAGACAATGACCTATTGTCTTAAGACAATGATCCGTTGTCTAAAGACAATGCTCTGTTGTCTTAAGAAAATAACCTGTTGTCTTAAGACAATGTTCTGTTATCTTAAGACAATGTTCTGTTGTCTTAAGACAATGCTCTGTTGTCTTAAGACAATGACTTGTTGTCTTAAGACAATGATCCGTTGTCTAAAGACAATGCTCTGTTGTCTTTAGACAATGACCTGTTGTCTTAAGACAATGATCTGTTGTCTAAAGACAATACTCCGTTGTCTTAAGACAATGGCCTGTTGTCTTAAGACAATAACCCGTTTGAAATACAGAGGAGGTAAACGGCTATGAGTCAAAGAACCGACTGGTTTCCGGGCCGCCGGGACGATGTCCTGGCCATGTCCCGGACATGGATCGAGTACCTGACCGCGGAGCGGCGGACGGCCTGGGGGATACCCCCGGAGCGGTTTACGGAGCTGACGGGCCTCTTCGAAGCGGCCCGGATCCTGCTGCGGAGGACCGGGGACGAAACGGAGCGGACCCGTGTCGTTACGGTGAAGTGCCGGGCGGCCTTTAAGGCCCTGGCCGCTGAAATGAGGTTCTTCCGGGACCGGTACTTCAAGCTGCCCCCGCTTTCCGAAGGGGACTGGGCGGCCCTGGGCTTCAGGCAGAAGGCCCCGCGCCCCGCGCCGGCGGCCGCGCCGGAGGGGGTGCCCGCGGCCTCCCTCAGTTACCCCGGCGGCCCCCACGCCGTGACGATCTACCTGGGGCCCATGGCGGGAACGGCGGAACCGGACCCCCGGAGCGACTACGGCTATTCGATCTACATGGGGATCATGCCCCCCGGCGGGGCCACGCTGGAGCAGGCGGCCTCGGAGAAGCACTACCTGATGAAGCCGCCCGCGGACGGAAAGGGCCTTTGGCGCCTCCGCTTTACCCGGCGGCGGAAGGAGAAGATCATCTTCGATTCGGAGGATGCGGGCATGACGGTCTACATCTGCTGCCGCTACGAGAACCGGAAGGGGGAAACGGGGCAGTGGGGGCCTGTTACTTACGCTATCATTCCATGATAGCGTAAGTAACAGAGAAGACTGGTCCTACGGTCCGCTGGACACGAACAGACACGAACTTGTTGTTCGACAACTTCTTCCGTTCGTGAGGTTCGTGGTTTTTTGCGGCATCAAGCGCAGCGGGCTCCTAGGAGAGGGTGCGGATGCTGAACACCCCCGGAATGCCCCGTATGTTTTTAAGCACCTGCCTTTGATGCTCCGGCCTTTCCAGCTGCAGGGTGAAGAATCCCGTAAGCCGGTTGGGGGCCGTTTCCTCAAGCCGGCCTTCAATAAGGTGGCCCTGGTACTTTCTGGCGGCGCCTTCGATTTCGGAAAAAAGATCCTGGGACAGTTTCGCCTCGATCTTAAAATGTTTTACCAGCAGGGAACCGGCGTTTTCCCATTCGGTATCGATCTTCCGTTCCGCAAAATCGGGGATGTGGGCCAGGTTGCTGCAGTTTTTCCGGTGCACGATAATGCCCCGGCCCCGGGAAACATAGCCTACAATGGGGTCCCCCGTTACGGGGCGGCAGCATTGGGCAAAGCGGATCATCATGTTTTTTTCGTCCTCCACCCGGACGTGGAGGACCCCGGCGCCGGCGGTCTGCTGGATGACGGTCTGCTGCGCCGGGGTTTTGGCCGCGTCTTTTTCCGGCGGCGGCGGGGGTTCCGGGGCGGGGAGGGGCTTTCTTTTGGCGACGACGTTTTTTTCTATAATAAGGGAGTCGTCGTTCTGCTGAAGCCAGGAGCGTATCTTGCTGCGGGCCTTGGAGGTTTTGACCAGGCGGAGCCAGTTAAGATGGGGATGGGCGTTCTGGGAGGTGAGGATCTCCACCACCTGGGTATTCTGCAGCTCCGCGCCGAGGGGGATGATGGCCCCGTCGGCCTTGGCGCCTGCGCAGCGCTCCCCCACGGCGGTATGGATGTGATAGGCAAAGTCGATGGGGGTGGCGCCCATGGGAAGCTCTATCACCTTTCCCTGGGGGCTGAAGACATAGATGGAATCCTTGAGGAGTTCCCGCTTAATATCTTCCAGGAAGGATTCGGAGGGCCGGTTTTCGCCGCTTTCGTTCTCGATGCGCTTCCAGTCTTTAAGGCGGTTTACGATGGAAATGTCCCGGGGCCGGACTATTTCCCTGGCGGAACCCTTCTTGTAAAGCCAGTGGCTGGCGACGCCGTATTCGGCGACCCGGTGCATTTCTCCGGTACGGATCTGTATCTCCAGCAGCCTGCCTTCCCCGCCGTCTCCGGCGGCCCTTTCCGTAAAGGCCATCACCGTGGTGTGGAGGCTTTGGTATCCGTTGGATTTGGGCATGGCGATATAGTCCTTAAAGCGGCCCTCCAGGGGTTTCCACAGACGGTGGACTATGCCCAGCAGGGTATAACATTCTTCAATGCTGCCGCAGAGTATTCTGACGCCGAAAAGATCGTAGAGATCGCCGGCGCCTCTGCCCTGTTTCCTGAGCTTCCGGTAAATCGAATAGAAGTGCTTTGCCCTGCTGGTGGTTTCGATGTGAATGCCCGCGGCCTCCGCCTCTCCTTTGATAATGGCCTGCGCCTTGTCGAGAAAGTCATGCCGCTCCCCCTTTTTAAGGGAGACTATGTCTTTTATCTGGAGAAAGACTTCCCGGTTCAGGTACTTTAGGGAAAGATCCTCAAGCTCGTCCTTGATCCAGGAGATGCCCAGCCTGTCCGCCAGGGGGGCGTAGATGTCCAGGCATTCCTGGGCCGCCGCCTTGCGCTGTTCGGGGTCAAGATCGTCCAGGGTCCGCATACGGTGAAGCCTGTCGGCCAGCTTGATAAAAATGACCCGTATATCCTTGACCATGGCGAAGAGCATTTTTCTGATATTCTCCGCCTCCTGAATGGTTTTGTTGGTGGCGGAGATGCCGGCAATCCGGGTAACCCCCTCTACCATGAGGGCCGTTGCGGGGCCGAAGCGTTCAGGAATTTCCGCGGCGGCGATGCCCGGGCCTGCATTATCCGCGGCGGCGTCCAGGGACGCCTGGAGCAGGGAGGCGATGATGGTGTCTGCATCCAGATTAAGATCGATGAGGATGGAGGCGGCCCCCAGGCCCGGATACCGGCCGGCGTCAGGACGTGTATAAAAACCGGCCCAGTGCAGCGCCTGGAGCACACGTTCCCCGCCGGCGGCGCCGCAGCGTTGGAGTTTTTCCGTAAATGCAGCAATATCCATGGCCCATGCTATCCATAAACCGCGCCGATGACCCGGTCCCGGCCCGGCAGATCCTTCCGTATTCTGATATTCCGGTACCCGCAGTTTTCCAGTATTCCGGTAATGGCCGGCATTTGTCTAGGGCCGGCCTCCATAAAAAGGGCGCCCCCCCGCTTAAGGCGGTTCCGGGCTCCGGCGATAAGGGGACGGATCAGGGCCAGGCCGTCCTCTCCGCCGTCCAGGGCCAGGACGGGTTCTCCCCGGACTTCCCGGGAAAGGCTCCCCAGTTCCCCGGTGGGGACATAGGGGGGATTGGCGGCGATTAGATCGAAGCTGCCTGGTATAGCCCGGAAGAGATCGCTCTGTACGAAGGTGATTGTATCCGGTCCCAGGAGGCGGCGGGCGTTGGCTTCGGCAACCTTAAGGGCCCCCGGTGAAATATCCGAAGCCCAGAGGACGAGGTCCGGCCGTTCATGTTTGAGGGCCGCCGCCACCGCCCCGGAACCGGTACAGAGGTCCAATACGGAGAGGGGATCCCTTGGGGAAGGGCCGGTCCGGCGGTCTATCCAGGCGAGGACCGCTTCTACCAGCGTTTCCGTGTCCGGCCGGGGAACCAGCACCTCCGCCGTAACCGTCAGGTCAAGGCCCATAAATTCCCGGCGGCCCAGAATATAGGCGGTACATTCTCCGGCCCGTCTCCGTTCCAGCCGTTCCCGGAAACGCCGGTACAGTTCCGGGGAAAGTTCCCGTTCCTCCAGCAGGGGAAGCCGGGAGCGTTCTACGGCAAGGAGATCCGCCATAAAGAGGGATGCGTCCAGAACGGGGCTTTCGACCCCCGAAGAACGGAGCAGGCCGGTTCCCGCATTGAGGGCTTCCCGGCAGTTCACGGCCTGCCGGACAGGGGCCGCGCCGGAACCGTGCCCTGCGGGTTCCGTCCCGTTTGCTGCGGGCCGGGGGCTTTCTTCATGAGGCGGCCTCGGTTCTGGCGGCTTCGGGCTTTGCCCGGAGCATTTCTTCCCGGGCGGAGAGCTTGAGGGCGTCGAAGAGTTCCTCCACATCCCCCTGCATGATAAGGTCAAGCTTATAGAGCGTCAGGTTGATCCGGTGATCGGTCAGGCGGTTCTGGGGAAAGTTGTAGGTCCTGATCCGCTCGGAACGGTCGCCGCTGCCTACCTGGTTCTTCCGGGCCTCCGCCCGTTCGGACTGGGCCTTGGCCTCTTCCATCTCGTAAACCCGGGCCCGGAGTATACGCATGGCCTTGGCCTTGTTTTTGATCTGGCTCTTTTCATCTTGGCAGTGGACCGTAATGCCGCTGGGGAGATGGATTATCCGGACCGCCGAATCGGTGGTATTAACGCACTGGCCTCCGGGCCCGCCCGCCCGCATCACATCGATGCGGAGATCCTCCGGGCGCAGGTCGATCTCGGTTTCGTCCGCCTCGGGAAGCACCGCCACGGTAACCGCCGAGGTATGGATGCGGCCCGACGCTTCCGTAGCGGGAACCCGCTGAACCCGGTGTACCCCCGATTCGTAGCGGAGATTCTCATAAACATTTTTGCCGTTTATAGAGAAGATTATTTCTTTGAATCCCCCCAGTTCGGTCTCGTTGGAACTCATTATTTCAAACTTCCAGCCCCTGGTTTCGGCAAAGCGGGAATACATGCGGTAAAGATCCGCCGCAAAGAGGGCGGCTTCGTCCCCGCCGGTTCCGGCCCTGATTTCCATGATGATGTTTTTTTCGTCCAGGGGATCCTTGGGGACAAGGAGAAATTTAAGCTTATCCTCCGCGGCCTTGAGCTGTACCTCCAGTTCCCGCAGTTCCTCCCGGGCCAGTTCCCGCAGTTCCCCGTCTTTTTCATCCTGAACCATAGATTTGGCGTCCGTAAATTGGACGCCCAGGTCTTCGATTTTTTGCTGGGCCGCGGCTATATCGCTAAGCTGGGCGTATTCCCGCATGGCATCCCGGTACTTTTTCTGATCCTTTACCAGCGCCGGGTCTTGAATCAAGCTGTGTAATTCGGTATAACGTTGTAACAGGGCCTGCAGCCGTTCGTTCACTTAGATCTTCTCCTCAAAATGAGGACAGGAGTAGACAACCATCTCCATGGGATCGTCTTCATTGGAGAAAGTTTCCATCGCTTTGGTAAGGGTATCCTGCACACGGCAGCGCCCGTTAAGGTTACATAGAGGACAGGCGCCGTTGCCGCGGGCATTAATTTCAACTTCCATACTATGTACTATACCGGATCGGTCAATCTTTCGCAATGAGTGAAAAAAGGTTACAATAGCAGTATGGGATTGGGAGCTGCAGCGGAAAAAATCCGAAGTACCCTGGGGCAGTGGAAGTTGAAGGCGGAAAATCTGCCGGAAACCCGGCGCCGGCTGGCGTTCGTCTGCCTGGGCGGGTTTTTGGGGATAATGCTGCTCTGCCTTGCGGCGGTTCTGCTGCTTATGGGCCCTGCCGGGGGCGAAAAGACCGGAACCGTCCGGTCCCTGGAGAATGCCTTTGGGCCCATGGCTATTCCTCAGGAGGAGCTTTTTTTGCCCGGCGAGCCGGAATTCCTTCCCGGACTGCTGCTGGAACGGGAACGCCGGGAAACCTGGACCGCCGGTGACGGGCGGCCCTATTGGACCGATCCCCGGGAGGATTCGGCGCCCCTGTGGCGGGATCGGCTTAGGACGGAAATTGATGCTCTGTTGGAAGATGTTCCATGACCGGCAAGCGGAAGCGTAGAGTTCTTGCCCTGTTCACCGCCGCGTTGATTCTGGGCTTTCCGTCCTGTAAAGGCGGCCCTCCCCCGGCGGATACCGCTGTCCCCGCCGCCGAACCCGTTCGGGCCGGCGGTACGGATGCCGATGGCATGGATGCCGATGGCATGGATGCCGATGGTACGGAAGGGGAGGAACCGGCGGTTCCGGAAGGAGCGGAGGATACGGTTCTGCTGCCTTTCCCCGGTTCCGCCGCGGAGGGAACTTCCTTGATCGAGCCCGGCCTTGATCTGGCCGAATCGTATGTCCCGGTCCTTCCCCCGCCGGAACAGGAGTCGGCGGCGCTTCCCGAACCTGGAGCCGCAGAGCCGTCCGCTGTTTCTCCGGCGGAACCGCCGGTAACGGCGCCGGCAGCCCCGCCTCCGCCTGTGGTTCCGCCCGCCGTTCCGCCTGAGCCGCCGGCCTCAATACGGCCGGTGGAACCAGAGCCCCCTTCGCCGGCGGAGAGGGAACCCGTACCTGTTCCCGCCGCTCCCCTGCCGGATCTTCCCGCCCGGACTCCTCCCGCCGTTCAGGAGGAGGAAATTGCCTTTTCCCGTATTATCCGGGCCACCGTGGGCCAGCTTGTCGAGATTCCCTTCCGGGGAACCGGATGGGTGTACCTGGGGGAACTGGGCCAGCGCCGGGGGGTGGATTATGACTCCCGCCGTTTGGACCCCGAGGGGCAGAGCTTTGTCTTCCGGGCGGCGGAACCGGGTACCTACGCCCTCAAATTTTACAAAGAGGATTTTCTCCGGGATTATATTTTGAACGATTATGTCCAGGTTATAGTGGGGGAAGCGCCGGATCATAGCGGAGCGGGGTGGTTCAATCCTCCCATAGACCGGGGCCGGGTTATCGCGGAACCCCGCTGGCCTGAAGTTCCGGCTCCGCCCTCCGGGGATGGGGCGGAGGAAACCCCTTCCGGCGCTCCGGGCATCCGGGGAGGAGAGGACTTACCGGAGGATCAGCCGCCGCCCGGCCCGCCGTCGTCCGGGGAAAGTCCCGGCATAGTACCGGCGGCTCCCACCGAAGATCTTCCGCAGGAGACCGGTACGGAGACATCCCAGGATGCCGTAGACCGGGATTCCCCTCCCGGCGAATATATACGCCGGGTCCGGGCTGAGTACGATGCGGGACATGTTGTTTCGGCTTTAGAGATCCTCGAACAGTTCAAAGAACGGTTTCCCGCGGGCAGCGACGAAGCCTGGTGGCTCTACGGACAGATCCTGGAGGCGAACAGCCCCGTTCGGGACATACGCTCCGCGCTGGACTATTACCGGAGGCTGATCCGGGAGTATCCCCAAAGTTCCCGGTATGAAGATGCAAAACGGCGGATCGCCTACCTGGAGCGGTATTACTTCAACATTCCGTAGGCCCGGCGGCCGTACATTCCCGGCCGCTGTCCGCCGGTCTTATAGCTGCAGCCGCTCCACATGATGGTAGGCTTCGGCCCGCAGGGCCTTTACCGGTTCGTCCTTTAGATAATCGTCGAAGGGCATCATCCTGTCGATAAATCCCCCCGGTACAATTTCCACAATCCGGTTTGCCACGGAATTGACAAATTCATGGTCGTGGGAATTGAAGAGGATAACCCCGGAAAAACCGATAAGGCCGTCGTTTAGGGCGGTGATGGCCTCCACCTCCAGATGGCTGGTGGGCTCGTCCAGGATAAGCACATTGGCGCCGGAAAGCATCATCCGGGCCAGCATACACCGGACCCGCTCGCCGCCGGAAAGGACATTTACCGGCTTCAGCGCCTCGTCTCCGGAGAAGAGCAGGCGTCCCAGAAAACCCCGCACATAGCTTTCATCCTCGTCCGGCGAATACTGCCTAAGCCAGCCGGTAATGGAAATATCAGTATCAAAAAAAGCGCCGTTCTCCTTGGGAAAATATGAAACGCTGGTGGTCTGGCCCCAGTAGAAATCGCCGGACCCGGCCTTTTTCGTTCCGGCGATGACATCAAAGAGGCTGGTCTTTGCCTGATGTTCGATTCCCACAAAGGCGATTTTGTCCCCCCGGTTCACAAGGAGGGAAAAATCCTTCAGTCCTCCCGGAGCGGAAAGCTTCTCTATTCTAAGCACATTGTTACCTATCTCCCGGCTGGGCTTAAAACCCACGTAGGGAAATTTCCTGCCGGTAACCGCCACGTTTTCCAGATTCAGCTTTTCCAGCACCTTCTTGCGGCTGGTGGCCTGCCTGCTCTTGGCGGCGTTGGAGGCAAAGCGCTGAATAAATTCCTTCAGCTCCCTGGCCTTTTCCTCGTTTTTCTTCTGTTGATCCCTGGCCTGGCGCTGAAGCATCTGGCTCATTTGGTACCAGAAATCGTAGTTCCCCGAATAGAGGGTGATTCTGCCAAAGTCGATATCGCAGATATGGGTACAGACCGAGTTGAGAAAGTGCCGGTCGTGGGAAACCACAATTACCGTATTGGGAAAATCGATGAGGAAGTCCTCCAGCCAGGCGATGGATTCCAGGTCCAGGCCGTTGGTGGGTTCGTCCAGAAGCAGTATATCGGGACTGCCGAAGAGGGCCTGGGCCAAAAGTACCCGGACCTTCTTTGTTTCATCCAGTTCCAGCATAAGCCTGCCCTGATCCGTCTCTTCCAGGCCCAGGCCGGAGAGGAGCTGCCCCGCCTGGGACTCCGCCTCCCAGCCCCCCAGGTCGGCAAATTCCGCTTCAAGTTCGCTGGCCCGCATGCCGTCCGCCTCGGAGAAGTCTTCTTTGGCGTAGATCGTTTCCCGTTCCTTTTGTACCCTGTAGAGTTTGGGGTAGCCCATGATCACCGTTTCCATGGCGGAATATTTTTCAAAGGCAAAGTGATCCTGTTTTAATACGGCGATACGCTGGCCTGCGCTTAGGGAGATCTCTCCCTTGTCGTACTCGGTTTCCCCGGAAAGGATTTTCAGAAAGGTGGACTTACCCGCTCCGTTGGCGCCTATGATGCCGTAACAGTTTCCAGGGGTAAATTTAAGGTTGACCTCTTTGAAGAGGGTACGCTCTCCATACGTGAGGCTTACGTCGTTGACGGTGATCACTTTCTACTCCATACCTGCGCTGCGGCCGGCGTCAGTTCTTTTTTTTGAAAATGCCAAGGAACCTGCCGATAAGACCCGGCTTTGCCGGCGGCGGCGGAGCGGCCTTTTCCTGTGGGGGAACGGGCCTTTCCTGGCCCTGCCGTCCCCTGCCGGGGCCTTCGTTCCGGTTCCGGCTCTGCCGCCGCGGTCCCCTGTTCCGTCCGGCTTCCTGTTTTGCGGATCTTCCGGCGGGGCGTCCTGCCTCCGCTCCGGCGTCGTACTTCTGTTTGTAATAGGCCATCCGTTCCTCGAAGGAAAGATGGGACAGATCCTTATTTGCCGCCGCCCGCTGGGCATCGCTGTCCCGAATCTTCCGGCGGCCCTCATTCCGGTTCCGGTCCTCACCGTTACCTTCGGGGGCAAAGTTTTTCCGGCCGCCGTCCCTCTTGGGCCGGTCTCTGCCCGCTTCCTCCACCGGGGTCCGCCGGTCCCGGTCATTATAGCTCCGTTCCCTGCCGCGGCTGTGGTCTCTGCCGCCGCGGCGGGGATCCCGGCGGGATTCCCGCCTGTCTCCTCCGGGCCTGTCGTCGTACACATCGGTTCGGATACGCATACCCTCACTCTTGTCCTCCCCGTAGAGTTCCGTTACGGCGGTTTCCGCAGGGATCTTCTTGCCTATGTACCGTTCAATCTCGGGCAGTTCGTATACGTCCTGCTCGCTGGCCAGGGTAACGGCCTTGCCGGTCTTTCCCGCCCGGGCGGTCCGGCCTATGCGGTGGACATAATTTTCCGCCTCCGCCGGGAGGTCGTAATTTACCACCATGGCAAGGCCTTCAATGTCGAGGCCCCGGGCGGCCACATCGGTGGCGACCAGAAACTTTACGTTTCCCGCTTTTACATCATCAATAATCTTGAGCCGTTTTACCTGGGGCAGATCCCCGATGATAAATTCGCAGGGTATACCGTTGATTTTCAGCCGCTTGGCGACAATCTCGGTATACCGTTTGGTATTACAGAAGACGATGGCGCTTTCCGGCTGTTCCCGCTCTATGATTCCCAGGAGGAGCCTCATCTTGTCGCTGCTGGGTACATGGTAGAGAAGCTGGTCCACCTCTTCTACCGTAACCGTCTCGGGGGCAATCTCTATCTCCACCGGGGATTTGGTATACTCCCAGGCCAGATTCTTGACCCACGCATTGAGGGTTGCGCTGAAGAGCATGGTCTGCCGCCGGTCCGCCGGGGGAATCACCTTGATCAGCTTCCGCAGATCCGGGTAGAAGCCCATGTCGAACATCCGGTCCGCCTCATCCAGTACCAGAAAGGCGATATCCATCAGGTTCATTCTGCCCGACTTATTCAGATCCAGGACCCTGCCGGGGGTTCCCACCATGATCTGGGCGTTCTCCTTTAACAGCTTTTGCTGCAGGGCGTAACCTACGCCGCCGTAAAAACTGCCCACTTTAAAAGGAAGGTACTTTCCCAGGAGTTTTGCCTCTTCTTCAACCTGTACCGCCAGCTCTCTGGTGGGCACCATGATTATCGCCTTCTTTCCGCTTAACTCCGGTTCCGAGAGGAGGCGCTGAAAGATAACGACCAGAAAGGCGGCGGTTTTGCCGGTTCCGGTTTGGGATTGAACATAGAGGTCCTGTCCTCCAAAGGCGCTGGTCAGCACCTGTTCCTGTACGGGCATACAATCCACATAACCTGCTTCCGCAATGCCCCGTTGAAGGCCGGGGTGAAGATTTAACGCTTTAAATTCCATATTGTGTTATAGTTATATCCTTTTTCGAAGGCTCTGTACAGCTGTGTTCCGGCGGCGTTAGGCTTGTTTTAAGCTTTTCCGAATATTATAGTTTCTTTCATGGAAGAAATGAAGCGTACAACAGACTGCGGCGCCCTGAGAAAGTCCGATACGGGCCGGCGGGTGATCTTGAACGGCTGGGTCCACCGGAAACGGGAACACGGGGGGGTTTCCTTTATCAACCTCCGGGACCGTTACGGCATTACCCAGGTGGTGGTGGACTCCGCCGCCGAAAATCCGGCCCCGGTCGAATTGGCCGCCCTGGTCACGGAACTGCGGAATGAATTCTGCATCGCCGTGGAGGGTCTGGTCCGTCCCCGCCCCCCCTCCATGGTAAACCCGGAAATGTCCACCGGAGAGATCGAAGTGGCGGCGGAGCGCATTGCCGTATTAAGCCGTTCCGGGGCGCTTCCCTTTCAGATTGATGAAGAGTCCGGCGCCAAGGAGGAACTCCGCCTAAAGTACCGCTATCTGGATCTCCGCTCCGCCGGTATGCAGCGGCGGCTCAAACTGCGGCACGACACAGCCTTTGCGGTCCGGGAATGGATGATAGGCCAGGGTTTTTATGAAATAGAGACCCCCACCTTTATCAAGTCCACCCCCGAAGGCGCCCGGGACTATCTGGTTCCTTCCCGGCTTTATCCGGGCAGATTTTACGCCCTGCCCCAGTCTCCCCAGCTCTACAAGCAGATCCTTATGGTCGCCGGCTTTGATAAGTATTTTCAGATTGCCCGGTGCTATAGGGACGAGGATGCCCGGGGGGACCGGCAGCCCGAATTTACCCAGATCGATATTGAGATGTCCTTTGTGGACCGGGACGACGTTTTAACCATGACCGAGGGGCTTATGGCCCATGTGTTTAAGAAGACCCTGCAGGTGGATCTGCCCTCCCGTTTTAAGCGGCTCAGTTATGAGGAGGCCATGGAGCGTTACGGTACGGATAAGCCGGATCTCCGGTTCGGCCTGGAACTCCAGGATTTCGGCCCCTATGCGGCGGCTTCCTCATTTCAGGCCTTTAAGGACGCCTTGTCCGCCGGACCGGACGGGACGGTCCGGGGCGGAGTAAAGGCCCTGGTGGTTCCGGGGGAAGCCATGGGAGGGGGTCCCTATTCCCGAAAGCAGATAGAAGAACTTGAAGCCCAGGCAAAGATCTACCATGCCAAGGGCCTTGCCTGGATGAGAGTTGCCGGAACCGGACCCGTTCTGGAAGGGGGGGCGGCGAAGTTTTTTGCCGAAAACGCCGCCGCCGTAATCGATGGGCTGGGAGCGAAGCAGGGAGACCTGATCCTTATGGCGGCGGATTCCCGGCGTAAAACGGCCAACACAGCCCTGGGGGCGGTACGGTCCAAGCTGGGAAAGGATCTGGGGCTCTGTGAAGGGGCGGGGAAATTTGAATTTGTCTGGATAGTGGATTTCCCCCTGTTTGAATTTAACGATGAGGAAGGCCGCTGGGAGGCGGCCCACCACCTGTTCTCCTATCCCCAGGAAAAGTACCACGCCGTCCTGGAGCAGGATCCGGGATCGGTTAAGGGGGACCTCTACGATCTGGTCCTCAACGGCTATGAACTTGCCTCGGGATCCATCCGTATCCACGACCCGGAGCTGCAGAAACGTATTTTTAAAATTGCGGGTTTTAACCCGGAAGAGGCGGAGGCCAGGTTCGGTTTTCTCACCGAGGCATTTAAGTACGGGGCTCCTCCCCACGGAGGCATTGCTCCGGGGCTGGACCGGCTGGTAATGCTCATGGCCGGAGAAAGTTCTATCAAGGAAGTTATCGCCTTCCCGAAGAATTCTTTTGCGGTAAGCCCCATGGACGGCAGCCCCGGGGAGGCGGATCGGAAACAGCTTGATGAGCTCCACCTGTCGGTGGCCTATCCCAAAGAAGATTCCTCAAATATTTTATAAGGTCAGGCCATGAAGGCATACCTGGATCTAATTTGGACCTTCTTTAAGATGGGATGCGTTACCTTCGGCGGCGGTTATTCCATGCTCCCGGTGATAGAGCGGGAACTGGTTAAAAAAAAGAAATGGGCCTCTATGGAGGAGATAATGGACTATTTTGCCCTTGGCCAAGTTACGCCAGGGGTGATAGCGGTCAATGTCTCCACCTTTATCGGATACAGGCGGAAGGGTATCCCCGGAGGCATCCTTACCACTCTGGGTTTTGTGCTGCCCTCCCTTATTATTATTATCCTCATCGCAGCCTTTCTCAACAACTTCGCCGGGCTGCCCCTGGTTCAGCGTGCCTTCGGGGGCATCCGCATAGCCGTGGGGGCTTTGATCCTTGAGGCGGTGGTTAAGCTTTTCAAAGGGTCGGTCAGGGATGTCAAGGCTGTTCTTATCAGTATCGCCGCCTTCGGCCTTTCGGCGTTTTTTAAGACTTCCCCGGTGTTCATCGTTGTCGCCGCGGGGCTTGCGGGCTTCTTCTTTGCCGGGGGAAAAAAGCTCCGGCAGGGACGGGCGCCCCCGGAGGCCGCCGGCGGGAGCATGGCTTCAAAGTCCGGCTCCGCCGGGGAACACGGAAGCGGGGGGACCGGATCGTGACGCTCCTCCTCCTTTTTGCCGAATTTTTTAAGGTGGGCCTTTTTTCCGCCGGCGGCGGCCTTGCGACCCTGCCTTTTCTTTATCAGTTGGCGGATAAATACGACTGGCTTGATTACGAGACCATTGCCGATATGGTGGCGGTGGCGGAATCCACCCCGGGGGCCATCGGCGTGAACATGGCCACCTATGCGGGCTTCCAGTGCGCGGGCATCCCCGGCTCGGTAACGGCCACCCTGGGGCTGATAATGCCTTCGATTATTGTCATTATCATCGTGGCCCGCATCCTTTCGGCCTTTAAGGAAAGTTTCCTGGCGGCGGCGGTCTTTTCCGGCCTCCGTCCCGCAGCGGCGGGGCTTGTCGCTGCCGCAGGCTTCGGGGTAATGAAGCTTTCGCTCTACAACGGAGGAGCGCCGGTCTGGTACAGCCTGCTCCGCTGGCGGGAAGGCGCCATTTTTGCGGTTCTCTTTTTCCTCATCCATGTATTCAAGAAACATCCGGTTGTCTATATTGCCGCCGCGGGACTTACCGGAGTGATCCTGGGCTTATAAGGTTCCGCTGGATCCGGCGCTTTTCGGCATTTCCGCCGCCGGGCTGCGGGGTCTTATTTTTCCGTCTTAAAGAAGTGTTCCGCCAGCAGCCTTTTCTTATCTTCCGGCAGGGGGGTACTCCGGTTCGCCGTAAAATCAAAGTGAACCATAACGGCATGCCCCTTGGCGCAGAGCCGGCCCTGCTGCCAGGCCTCATGGTAGACAGAAAAGGACTTATTTCCTATATGATCCACATGGGTCCTAATCTCCACCTCATGCTGAAAGTAGATCTGGTCCACAAAGTCATAATCCGTATGGGCCATGATGAGGGACCAGTGCTCATGCTCGATACGCATGAGGGGATCGAAGATCTTAAATACCGGATTTCTGGCCAATTCAAACCAGTCCGACATCACCGCATTGTTGATATGTCCCAGGCCGTCAACATCGCCGAACCGGGGAGTTACTGTGGTGGTAAACATACTTTTCTCCGTTTTTCACCTGAAGGCAAAGGGGCTTAGGACACTGCCGTTTCCAGGGCCACATCCATCATCCGGGTAAAGGCGGTCCGCCGTTCCTCCGCGGTGGTGGTTTCATGGGTAATCATACTGTCCGAGATGGTGAGGATGGACAGGGCTTCCCTGCCGTATTTGGCCGCCAGGGTATAGAGTTCGGCGCTCTCCATTTCCACCGCCAAACAGCCAAATTTGGCCCAAAGTTTCCATTCTTCCGGGTCTTCCGTGTAGAACATATCGGAACAGACCACATTGCCCACCTTGGGCTGCCAGCCCCTGGAAACGGCGGCGTCATAGGCGGTCTTCAGCAGGCTGAAGGATGCGGCAGGGGCATAACTTCTGCCCCGGAAGCGGATGGTATTGGCCCCGGAATCGGTGGAGGCCGTCATGGCAAGGACCAGATCCCTAAGCGCCACTTCCTGCCGGAGGGAACCGGCAGTTCCGACTCGTATGGCCCGTTTTACCCCGTAATCCTTGAATAATTCGTTTGCGTATATGGAAATGGAAGGAATTCCCATACCCGTACCCTGTACCGAGACTTTTTTACCCTTATAGGCGCCGGTATAGCCGAGCATGTTCCGTACTTCGGTATAACGGAAGGGCTTTTCCAGGAAATTTTCGGCGATAAATTGAGCCCTCAACGGGTCTCCGGGCAGTAAAACCGCTTCGGCAATTTCGCCGGGTTTTGCCGCAATATGAATAGACATACACGCTCCTATTGCTCTATTATAAAAGGTACGGGGTGAAAAAAAAAGGCGGCGAAACCCGGACTTCAAACTTATGGGGCTTCTCTATTGACACGTTCCGGTGAAATTGCTATTTTGAAAAGACGTGTTATTATGCCCTTGTAGCTCAGTTGGCAGAGCACATCCATGGTAAGGATGCGGTCAGCGGTTCGATTCCGCTTGAGGGCTTTCTGTTTTCCGTGGGGAAACAGGCTTTGTAAGGCGCTTGCCGTTTGAGGGGCAGTTTTTCCGGCGGAAAGCCGGACCATGGGGACTTTAGGCCGTAAAGCGGCGTGTATAGCTTAGGGGGAGAGAATGGCGGCTAAGAAAACGGCTATAGAGCTTATTGCGCTTCAGTGCAGCGAATGTAAACGCAAGAACTATACCACCAAAAAGAACCGGCGGAATACGCAGGAAAAGCTGGAATTAAACAAATATTGTCCCTTTGACCGGAAACATACGTTGCATAAGGAAACCAAGGTCAAATAGTGGGGTTGTTTGGAGACTTTAATTTTCCGAACAGCTCCAGTGTATTTAGAGCCTGAAATTTAGGCCAGTAGCTCTAATGGTAGAGCGTCGGTCTCCAAAACCGAATGTTGTGGGTTCGAGTCCTACCTGGCCTGGTCTTGAAAGAGCGGGAAAAGCCCGCCCGGTCGGCGGAACCGGTCATTAGTAAGAGGATACCATGAACAGATTGGTTCAGTTTATTAAAGAATCTTATGCCGAACTTCGTAAGGTCGTATGGCCGGGACGGGATGATGTTATCAGTTCGGTCAAGGTTGTTATCATCTCCACCATTGTGTTTGCCGTTATCCTGGGCTTGGCGGATGTGTTCCTCCTCCTTGGGGTGCAGGCAATTTTTAAATAAAGGGAAATTATGGCGACCGGCTGGTATGTCCTCCACACTTATTCAGGATATGAAAATAAGATAGAAAAAACCATCCGCATGATGACCGAATCGGGGGATCTCGATAAGGAAGTGGTCAAAGACGTAAAGGTTCCTTCGGAAGAGGTGGTGGAGGTCAAGGACGGCAAAAAGCGGACCCTGACCAAGAAGTTCCTTCCCGGTTATATTCTGGTGGAGATGGATCTGCCCGATCTTGAATGGAAGGCCACCTGCTCAAAGATAAAGAAGATCCAGGGGGTTACCGGTTTTGTGGGAACCCCGGCGGACAGGAAGCCCAACCCCCTGACCGGGGACGAAGCCCGGTCCATACTGCAGAAATCCGGGGAGATCAAAGGCGAGCGGCCGGTCCGGGCCAGACAGTCTTTTGCCGCCGGAGAACAGGTTAAGATCATTGACGGCCCCTTCGAGTCATTTACGGGAACCATTGAGACCGTCAATCAGGAGAAGAACAAGCTGAAGGTCATGGTTGGTATTTTTGGACGGAGTACCGCAGTAGAAGTGGACCTTTTGCAGGTGGAGAAAATGTAGCGGCGCTCCGGCGCTGTTGTTGCGTTGTTAATAGAAGCGCTTGAGCGCTTTAATGGCAGTAGGAGGGGGATTTGTCCCCCGCAAATCCGGAGAACGGTTTTGGCCGGTTCCCGGACCCACTACAAAGGAGCATATATGGCAAAGAAAAAAATTGCCGCCCTTATCAAGCTTCAGTGTCCCGCAGGGAAGGCTACGCCGGCCCCCCCGGTCGGACCGGCCCTGGGGCCCCACGGGGTCAGCGCCCCCCAGTTCGTCCAGCAGTTTAACGATAGGACGAAATCTATGGAGCCGGGACTTATCATACCGGTGGTTATCACCGTTTATGCGGATAAGTCCTTTACCTTTATCCTCAAGACCCCCCCGGCGGCGGTTTTGATCAAAAAAGCCATAGGTCTGGAGAAGGGTTCCGGGGAGCCGCATAAGATCAAAGTAGGTACGCTGCCCAAGGCAAAGTGTGAAGAAATCGCCAAGCTGAAGATGGCGGATCTCTCCGCCAACGGCATTGATGCGGCGATGAAGATTATCGCCGGGACCGCCCGGTCTATGGGCGTTGAGGTGGAAAAATGAAACGCGGTAAAAAATACCTCGAATGTCTCAAAAAGTACGACAGCGCCCTTTCCTACGAATTAAAGCAGGCTCTGGATCTGGTCAAATCCATGGCATACGCCAAATTTGATGAAACCGTGGATCTCTCGGTTAAGGTCAACCTTAAAAAGAGCCAGTCCGTCCGGGACACCGTAGTTCTGCCCCATCAGTTCAGGGGCGAAAAGCGGGTGCTGGTATTTTGCAAAGCCGAGAAAGAAAAGGAGGCCCAGGAGGCGGGGGCCGCCTTTGTGGGCGCCGAGGACCTTATCGAGAAGATCAAGGGGGGTTGGCTGGATTTTGATGTGGCTGTGGCTACCCCGGACATGATGAAGGATGTGGGAAAGCTTGGCATGGTACTGGGCCGCAGGGGACTTATGCCGAATCCTAAAACCGGTACCGTTACCTTTGATCTAAAGGGCGCCCTTTCGGAATTAAAGAAGGGCCGGGTTGAGTTCCGGGCCGACAAGACCGGAGTGGTGCACCTTGCGGTGGGCAAAGTTTCCATGGAACCGGAAAAGATTGCCGAAAATGTCAAAGCGGTGGTGGGCGAGGTCAAACGGAAACGGCCAGCCGACGCCAAGGGCGAATTTATTCAGACCGTTTCGGTGGCTTCCACCATGGGGCCCGGCGTGTGGGTCTCTATGAAGGATGAATAATCCCTGTTGCTGCCGGAACTGCGGAAGGACCGTGGTTTTTCCGGCCTTATTAAGGAGTGAAAAATGGCGATAGTCGCAAAAAAGATACAGGACGCCAAGACGGCGGCCATAAACGCATTAAAGGAATCCTTCGGGAAATCCCCGGATTTTATCTTTGCCGATTACCGGGGGCTTACGGTGGAGCAGATCACCGCTCTCCGCAGGCAGCTCCGGGTAAAGGAAGCCCAGTTCAAGGTAGTAAAGAATAATTTTGCCCGTATAGCCTTTGAACAGCTTTCCGCGCCGGACGTGTCGGCCTATCTTGTCGGTCCCACGGCGGTGGCTATCTCTCCTAAAGATTCCAACGAGGTGGCCAAGATCCTCTTCGATTTTGCCAAGGAGGCTCCGGCCCTCAAGGTTAAAGGCGGCCTTGTGGGCAGTTCCATCTACGGCGGCAAACAGGTGGAGGCCTTTTCCAGGCTGCCGGGCAGACTACAGCTTATCTCGATGCTTATGTCGGTGATGAACGGACCGGTACGGAATCTGGCGGGGGCGCTCAATGATGTTAACGCCCGGCTGGTGCGGACCGTCAAGGCAATTGCCGACAAAAAAGCGGAAAGCGCATAGTTTTAGCGATCAACCCCGCCGCCAATGGAGGAGGGGTAAGGGGCCCTTCAGACTTCCGGCTTAGAAGCCGTTGCTGCTGTTCTGCCGGGTCCATATCCGGGCCTTCCCGGGCGCGCATCGTATGAAGCGTGTTACTTTGTATTCTAGGAGAAGATAATATGGCAGCCCTTACTAACGATCAGATTTTAGAGGCGATTTCTTCCATGACGGTTCTGGAAGTTTCCGAACTGGTTAAGGCCATGGAGGAAAAATTTGGCGTTTCCGCCGCAGCTCCTGTGGCAATAGCCGCCGGAGCGGTTCCTGCCGCCGCCGGAGGCGAAGCCGCCGCCGAGGAGAAAACGGAATTTAATGTTATTCTTAAGGCCTTTGATGACTCTAAAAAAATAGCGGTCATCAAAGAAGTCCGCACTGTTACCGGTCTTGGTCTCAAAGAAGCTAAGGATCTTGTTGAAGGAGCTCCCAAGCCCCTCAAGGAGAATGTTTCCAAGGATGAGGCCGCCAAGATCAAGGAAACAGTTACTGCCGCCGGCGGTACGGTTGAAATTCAGTAAACGCGGGAAGAAGGCAATGGAGTTGTCCGGAAACTTCAATTTTCCGGACAACGGCCGTTTAAAAACAACAAGAAGACGTGGATTTTGTCAAAGATCCGCGTTTTCTTGGGAGACTTGTGCCGGACTAAAGTCCGGAACAACTAACCGGGTTGTCAAACAAGTCCAATATTTAATTCTCATAATACGGGGATGTCCGGGGGGCTTGTCCGCTTTCCGGTCATCCTTTGGTTATTTTTAACAGAGCTTGGGGGTAGCATGGCAAAGACAACCGCTAAACGGACATACGTGGGCGTGGATATTCAGGATGTGATGGAACTGCCGGATCTGATAGATATTCAGCTTTGTTCCTATGAGCGCTTCCTCCAGCGGGAACGGCTTAGAGACAAGAAGCCCCTGGAACCGCAGGGTCTGGAAGAGGTTTTTAGGATCACCTTTCCCATCGAAAGTCCTAACGGGGACATGGTGCTGGAATACGAGTACTATACCCTGGACGAGGAAAACATTAAATTTTCCGAACAGGATTGCAAGCAGAAGGGACTTACCTACGCCCTGCCCCTGAAGGCCCGGATCAACCTTATTTTCCAGCAGACCGGCGAGATTCGTCAGAAGGATATCTACATGGGGGATATCCCCCTCATGAGCGAGCGGGGAACCTTCATTATCAATGGAGCGGAACGGGTGGTGGTTTCCCAGATCCACCGGTCTCCGGGGGTTATTTTCAGCCACGAGAAAGGAATCTACTCTTCCCGGATTATACCCTACCGGGGAAGCTGGCTGGAATTTGAAATCGATCAGAAACGGGAATTGATCTACGCCAAAATCGACCGGAAAAAACGAATCCTGGGGACCATCTTCCTCAGGGCCCTGGGTTATGAAAGCCGGGAGGAAATTATCCGGGCCTTCTATACCACCAAGACCCTAAAGGTAAAGGACGACCGGGAGACCAGGGAAAAATTTTCCGGCAAGATCCTTGCCGCCGCAGTGTGGGCCGGCGCAGAAAACAGCCCGGAGCAGAAAAAGCTTTACCGGGCCGGGGAAAAGCTGCATCCCCATAATGTGGACGAGCTTTTAGCCAACGGTATTAAGTCGGTGGAGGTCATTGATTTTGCAGGGGGCGGCCTTAATTCGCCGATGCTTCTTAACTGCTTCGAGCGGGAGGAGATCAAGTTCATCAAGGACGAGCCCGGCAGGGACGAACCTTCGAAGGAAGACGCCCTCTCCAATGTTTACTCGATACTCATGCCCGGAGAATCGATCACCGTTGATGCTGCGGAAAAGGATCTTAACGGCATGTTCTTTACCTCCCGGCGCTACGATCTGGGAAGGGTGGGACGCTATAAGCTGAACAAAAAATTCGACTTCAAGCCTCCCCTGGAAGAATTTACGCTGACCAAGCAGGACATCATCGCCACCATGAAATTCCTCATTAAGGTATACGTGGGGGATGAAAATATCGACGACATCGATCACCTGGGTAACCGGCGGGTCCGTTCCGTGGGGGAACTGATGGCCAATGCGATGAAGACCGCCTTCAGCCGGATGGAGCGTATTGCCAAGGAGCGGATGAGCCTCAAGGAGACCGATACTATTAAACCCCAGGATCTAATCTCCATTAAACCGGTGGTGGCGGCAATTAAGGAGTTCTTTGGGTCCAGCCAGCTTTCCCAGTTTATGGATCAGGTTAATCCCCTGGCGGAGCTGACCCACAAACGGCGCCTCAATGCCCTGGGGCCCGGCGGGCTTTCCCGGGACCGGGCGGGCTTCGAGGTCCGGGATGTTCACTATACCCACTATGGCAGGATGTGTCCCATCGAAACCCCGGAAGGTCCCAATATCGGCCTCATCGTATCTTTGGCCAACTATACCCGGGTTAACGAATATGGCTTTTTGGAGACCCCCTACCGGAAAGTAGTTAAAGGGGTGGCGGGCAGGGAGATTGAATACCTCTCGGCCATCGACGAGGACCGGTACTACATTGCCCAGGCTTCGGCAAAGCTGAAGAACAATGGTTCTTTTGCGGACGACCAGGTTTCATGCCGCCGTCAGGGGGACTATACCACCCGGAGCCCCGAGGATATCCAGTACATGGATGTATCCCCCAAGCAGATCATTTCGGTTTCCGCATCCCTCATTCCTTTTCTGGAGCATGATGACGCCAACCGGGCCCTGATGGGTTCCAATATGCAGCGTCAGGCGGTGCCCCTGGTCTTTCCCGAAGCGCCCCGGGTCGGTACGGGGATGGAGGCCAAGTGCGCCTACGATTCGGGGGTTCTGGCAAAAGCCCGCCGGAACGGTACGGTGGTGCGGGTTACCTCCCACGAGATTGTCATTAAGCCCGACGCCTCCTCCGCCAAGACGGACAGGCCCATTGCGGAAACCAATGCCGCCGGGCTTGACGTGTACCGGCTGGTCAAGTATCAGCGGACCAATCAGGATACCTGCTATAACCAGCGGCCCATCGTAAAACTTGGGGACAAGATAACGGCCGGACAGGTTATTGCCGACGGTCCCGCTACCCGTTTTGGAGAACTGGCTCTGGGCCGGAACATTCTGGTGGGCTTTATGCCCTGGAACGGCTACAACTACGAAGATTCGATCCTCATTTCCGAACGGGTGGTGAAGGAAGATATGTTCACCTCGATCCACATAAAGGAATTTATTACCGAGGTCCGGGAGACCAAGCTGGGGCCCGAGAAGATCACCCGGGATATCCCCAATACCTCGGAGAAGAGCCTGGACAACCTTGACGCCGAGGGGATCATCCGGGTGGGGGCCAAGGTCCGTTCCGGGGATATTCTGGTGGGGAAGGTAACCCCCAAGAGCGAAACCGAGACTACTCCGGAATTCAAACTGCTTAACTCAATATTCGGTGAAAAGGCCAAGGAAGTACGGGATTCGAGCCTCCGGGTGCCCCACGGCATTGAGGGGACCATCATCGATATTCAGCGGCTTAAACGTACCGAAGGGGATGATCTTAATCCCGGCGTGGATGAGGTGGTAAAGGTTTTAATCGCTACCAAGCGAAAGCTCCGGGAAGGGGATAAAATGGCGGGCCGCCACGGCAACAAAGGGGTTGTGGCCCGGATCCTTCCCGAGGAGGACATGCCCTACATGGAAGACGGAACTCCCCTGGATATATGCCTGACCCCGCTGGGGGTTCCCTCCCGGATGAACATCGGCCAGCTCCTGGAAACCGAGCTGGGCTGGGCCGCGTCCACCCTGGATGAGTGGTTCTCGTCTCCGGTTTTTCAGTCTCCCACTACGGAACAGATCGAGGAGAAACTAAAGGAGGCCGGACTCCCTGTTACCAGCAAGACCATCCTGCGGGACGGCCGTACCGGCGAAGCCTTTGTAAATCCCATATTCTGCGGGATTATCTACTTTCTCAAGCTCCATCATCTGGTGGACGACAAGATGCACGCCCGGTCTACCGGCCCCTATTCGCTGGTAACCCAGCAGCCCCTGGGGGGCAAAGCCCAGTTCGGCGGACAGCGCCTTGGGGAAATGGAGGTCTGGGCTTTGGAAGCCTACGGCGCGGCCAATACCCTGCAGGAACTTTTGACGATCAAGTCCGATGATATGACCGGGAGATCCAAAATTTACGAGGCCATTGTGAAGGGGGAGCCCTCTACCACCGCAGGGATTCCCGAATCTTTCAATGTGCTGGTACAGGAGCTCCGCGGCCTGGCGCTGGATATGACCATCTATGACGCCAAGGGCAAGCAGATTCCCCTTACCGAGCGGGATGAGGAACTGATAACGAAGAGCGGGTCTAATTTCTAGTGGAGAGTGGAGAGCGGGACATAAAGAGTTCCGCCGCCGCTCCTCACCTCTCTTATAGCGAGGAGTAAAACATGCGGGATATTCAGGATTTCGATTCGATAATGATACGCCTGGCCTCCCCGGACATGATCCGGGCCTGGTCATACGGGGAGGTAAAAAAACCGGAGACCATCAACTACCGGACCCTCCGGCCCGAGAAGGACGGCCTCTTCTGCGAACGGATCTTTGGCACCACAAAGGAGTGGGAGTGTTACTGCGGCAAGTTTAAGTCCATACGTTACAAGGGGGTTATCTGCGACCGCTGCGGCGTGGAGGTTACCCATTTCAAGGTACGCCGGGAGAGGATGGGCCACATCGAGCTGGCCGCCCCGGTTTCCCATATCTGGTACTACCGTTCCGTCCCCAGCCGTATGGGGCTGCTCCTGGATCTTACCATGGCGGCCCTCCGGTCGGTGCTCTACTACGAAAAATACGTAGTCATCGACGCTGGGGATACGGACCTCAAGAAGATGCAGCTCCTCACCGAAGAGGAGTACTACGAAGCCCAGGAACGCTACAGCGGCGGTTTTTCCGCGGGTATGGGCGCCGAGGCGGTTCGGACCCTGCTGGAAAACCTCAACCTGGATCAGATGGCCCAGGAACTCCGGGCCAGGATGATCGAAAAGGGCGCCAAGAGCGATAAGCGGCTCCTTAAGCGCATCGAAATTGTCGAAAACTTCCGTAATTCCAGCAATAAACCCGAGTGGATGATCCTTGACGTAATTCCCGTGATTCCCCCGGAGCTGCGGCCCATGGTGCAGCTTGACGGCGGCCGTTTTGCCACTTCGGATCTTAACGATCTCTACCGCCGGGTGATTAACCGGAATAACCGGCTTAAACGGCTGCAAACCCTAAATGCGCCGGACATCATCATCAGGAATGAAAAGCGCATGCTCCAGGAGGCGGTGGACGCGCTCTTCGACAATTCCAAAAAGAAGCGGGTGGTGAAGGGCGCTTCCAACCGGCCCCTCAAGTCTATCAGCGACATGCTCAAGGGTCAGCAGGGCCGGTTCCGGCAGAATCTCCTTGGAAAGCGGGTGGACTATTCGGGCCGTTCCGTTATCACCGTGGGGCCCGATCTCAAAATGTGGCAGTGCGGGCTTCCCACCAAGATGGCCCTGGAGCTCTTCAAGCCCTGTATTATGAAGAAGCTGGTTGATAAGGATGTGGTCTACAATATCAAGAAAGCCAAGATGCTGGTGGAGGCGGAAACCCCCGAGGTTTTTGCCATTCTGGACGAGGTGGTCAAGGAACATCCGGTGCTCCTGAACCGGGCGCCCACCCTGCACCGCCTGGGGATTCAGGCCTTTGAGCCCGTTCTGGTGGAGGGGAAGGCCATCAAACTGCACCCCCTGGTGTGCCATGCCTTTAACGCGGACTTTGACGGAGACCAGATGGCGGTTCATGTACCCCTGACCCAGGCGGCCCAGATGGAGTGCTGGACTTTGATGCTCAGCGCCAGAAACCTCCTCAACCCCGCCAACGGCAAGACCATCGTATTCCCCTCCCAGGACATGGTTCTGGGGATCAACTTCCTTACCCGGATTAAGCCCAAGGCCAAGGGAACCGGCCGGCGTTTTTCCTCGGCGGAGGAGATTCTCATGGCGGTGGAAACCAAAGCTCTGGACTGGGAGGCGGCTATCAAGGTAAAGCCCCCCAAGTTTCCCGTCTGGGACAAGGCCGGCAGGGAAGTTCAGCCCGGCAGGGACGGCCTCATCGAAACCACCGCGGGACGGCTGATCTTTAACGAAGAAATGCCCCGGGAGGTTCCCTTTATCAATTATGAATTGAAGGACAAGGAACTCCGGGCCCTGATCGAGCATGTTTTCAGCGAGAGGGGATCCTGGACCACGGTCCGTATGCTGGATGTTATAAAGGCCACGGGTTATAAGTACGCCACGGTCTTTGGCGCCACCATCGGGGTGGACGATATTGTGGTGCCCAAGGAAAAGACCGACATGATCGACAAGGCTAACAAGGAGGTCGATTCCATCCAGAAGCAGTACCGCCAGGGCCATATCACCCAGGAAGAACGGTACAACAGGGTGGTTGAAGTCTGGTCTAAAACCAACGAGGATCTTACCAATATCATGATGAAGACTCTGGAGGCGGACCGGGACGGCTTTAACTCGGTGTATATGATGGCCAATTCCGGCGCCAGGGGAAGCCGTAATCAGATCCGTCAGCTTGCGGGGATGCGGGGCCTTATGGCCAAGCCTTCGGGGGACATTATTGAGCTGCCCATCCGTTCCAACTTTAAGGAGGGCCTCTCGGTTATCGAATTCTTTATTTCCACCAACGGCGCCCGGAAGGGGCTTGCCGATACTGCTCTTAAAACCGCCGAGGCGGGATACCTTACCCGGCGGCTGGTGGATATTGCCCAGGATGTGGTGGTCAACGAAGATGACTGCGGTACCATCAACGGCATTGCCTATTCGGCCATCAAAGATGGCGAGGATATTGTAGAGCCCCTTTCGGATCGTATTGTGGGCCGCTATACCCTGGAACGGGTTAAGCATCCCATCACGGGGGAGCTTATCATCGACGTGAACGAGGAGATAACCGAGGCCATTGCCGCCCAGATAGAGGAGGCGGGGGTCGAATCGGTGCGGATCCGTACCGTCCTGACCTGCGAGGCCAAGCACGGGGTTTGCCGCCGCTGTTACGGCCGGAATCTGGCCACCAACCGCTCGGTGGATATCGGCGAGGCGGTAGGAACCATCGCCGCTCAGTCCATAGGCCAGCCCGGTACCCAGCTTACCATGCGGACCTTCCATATCGGCGGCGCCGCCACCAAGATCAGCGAGGAGAACCGTACCTTCCTCAAGTATCCGGTGTATATCCGGGAAGTTTCCGGGGCCCATGTGGAACTGGCGAACGGCCATTGGCTCTTTACCCGCCGGGGCTATACCGTGGTCAATAAGGTGATGAAGGAGTATAAGCTTGATGATAAGGATGAGCTCCTGGTGGAAGACGGTACGCGGATCATCCGGGGGGAACCCATTATCAGGCAGAAGGGGAAGGAAATTCTTTCCCCGGAAATTGCCTACGCCATGGTGCTGGCCGGGGACAAGTCCTGTACCCTCTACCTTATCGGACAGGATCAGAAAATTGAGATTCGGAACGGTTCGGAATTTGTCGTTAGGAAGGGAGATATCGTGGGGGCCGAAAAGGCCATCGCTGCCTTCGACCCCTTCTCGGACCCCATCATCGCCGAAGCCAGCGGAACCGTAAAGTACGAGGATATCATCCCCGGTACCACCTTAAAAGAAGAAATCGACGAAGAAATCGGGAACATAGAAAAGCGGATCACCGAATTTCAGCTTGAGAGCAAACAGCCCCGGATCTACATCGTGGACGACGGGGGGACCGAGATTGCCTCCTACTTCCTTCCCGGCGGGGCCTATCTCCTGGTGGATGAGGGAGAAAAGATCAACGCCGGACGGACCATAGCCAAGACTTTAAAGGAAAGCGCCAAGGCCATGGATATTACATCGGGCCTTCCCCGGGTGTCGGAGCTCTTTGAGGCCCGAAAGCCCAAAAACCTTGCGGTGCTGGCCCAGGTAGCCGGGGTAGTCCTCTTTAAGGGCATTGTTAAGGGTAAGCGGATAGTGATTGTGCAGGACGCTTTCGGCAAGGAGTACAAGCACCTCATCCCCATGACCAAGCGGCTTTTGGTCCGGGACGGCGATACCGTGGAGGCCGGCGAGGCTCTCTGTGTGGGTGCGGTGAATCCCCACGATATACTGCACATCCTGGGCGAAAGTACTTTGCAGCGTTATCTGATGGACGAGATTCAGCAGGTTTACCGCCTCCAGGGGGTGTCCATCAACGATAAACACAATGGCGTTATTATTCTCCAGATGATGCGGAAGGTGGAGATTGTTGCCGTGGGGGACACCAAGTTTATCTACGGCCAGATGGTGGACAAATACCGTTTCCACGAGGAAAACCGCCGGGTTATCGGCGAAGGGGGCCAGCCCGCGGTGGCCCGGCCCATGTTCCAGGGGATCACCAAGGCAAGCCTCAACATCGATTCCTTCCTCTCGGCGGCAAGCTTTCAGGAAACTACCCGGGTCCTTACCAATGCCGCCATTGCCGGTTCCACCGACTACCTGCGGGGGCTTAAGGAAAACATCATTATCGGCCATCCCATTCCCGCCGGTACGGGGATGAAGCGTTACCGCCAGGTAAAACTCTTTGACGAGGATCAGCAGGATCTTGACCTCTATATGCAGGAGATTCTGGAACGGCGCAAATTGGAGAAGATCGCCGAACCGGCAACGGCTGCGGAGGAAGAATCCAGCACCGACTATACGGAAGAGTAAGACAGGGCCGGAGAGTGGAGCTTTCCGGCCCTGTTTGCCGTGGCCGCCATGGTCCGGCCGCCGGTTTTTGTCTTTGCCGCTTCAAAACAGCGGAAAATGCGGAATTTGTATTACGCCGGACCCCCGGCGGCCAATCATGTCCGGAGAGGGGACAAAAAAGGCCTGCGGCGGCTGAAATATTCGTTTAGAATCACATTTTCCTCATTTTCCTTTCATTTTGCGGAACATTTTTTGTTGAATAAAACCCGGTTTTCCTATACTATAGGTTAAGATCAACTATGCTATGGGGTTTTGAATAATGCTGGACATCGGTTCCATCCATCGTACCGAATATGAGTTGACCGGCCAGTCCGAATCTGTTGTTATTGCGGAAGCGCCCGGGCGGATTCATTATTTGGGGGAACATGGGGAACCGAAGGCCGGGTTGTATCTGTCTTCGGCGATTGACCGCTATGTCCGGGTGGCGGTGAGCCTCCGTAAGGATAATTCCCTCCGTTTTTACGCCGCGGATCTGGGAGAGAGAAAACGTACCACCCTGATTAATCTCAAGTATAAGCGGGAGGACCGCTGGGCGAATCATATAAAGGTGGCTATCCATGTTTTTGCCGGGATGAATTACCCCGTCAAGGGTCTCAATTTTACCATAGCCGGGGACATACCCCAGCAGGTGGGACTGGCCTCATCCACGGCCATAGAGGTTGCCGCCGCGGTGGCCCTGCGGGGCTTTTTCTCGGCGGGAATCAGCGATAAGGAGCTTCTCTCCCGGCTTACCGCCTCTTCCCGGGTTTTTTTCGGCAAGCATATCAGCGCCCTGGATTACCTTGTCGCCTTTTCCGCCAAGAAGGGTTATTTTCTTATTGTGGACGAGGCCGCCATGGAGGTAAAGCGGATCAGGTCCCCCTTCTCCAAGTATAAGATTCTCATTATGGATTCCCGGGTTCCCCGGATGGGAGTGGAGGATGAATTAAAGGAGCGGCGGCAGGATCTTAAGCGGGGCCTGGATCTCCTCTCCCAAAAGAAACAGGGCTTGAGTTTTAGGGATTATGCCGCGGCGGATCTGATTGAATCCATGGGGGATCTGCCCGAGGACATACGCCGCTGTTGCCTCCATGTGGTCCAGGAACTGTGCCGGGTGTACGAGGCCGAGGATGCTCTGAAACGGCCGGATCTTCCCGCCCTTTCCAGAATTATCCTCCATTCCCATGAAAGCCTGCGGGACCTCTACGAGGTTTCTTGTCCCGAGATAGACTGGCTGGTAAAGCGGGCCGGGGAAATTGAAGGAGTGCTGGGTTCCCGGATGACCGGTCAGGGATTCGGCGGCTGTACCTATACTATTATCGCCGAGAAGGCTATTGACGAATACCGGCGGCGGCTTGAAGATTATGAGCGGATATTTGGTTTTCATCCCCTGATCTACGATGTACGTCCCGCCGCCGGCGCGGCCCTGGTAAAACAGGTAAAAAAATGAGGTTGCATGAACATACTTTTAACCAATGATGACGGTATAGACTGTGAAGGTTTAACCAAATTTGCGGCGGCGCTGCGGGAGCAGGGCCGCCACCGTATTCTGGTGGCGGCCCCCGAATTGAACCGTTCCGGGGTGTCCCAGTCCATTTCCCTGGGGGGTCCCCTCAGGCTCTTCCGGCGGAGCGAGGATACCTGGAGCTGTTCCGGGACCCCGGCGGACTGCGTTATGGCGGGGACCCTGGGGGGACTTCCGGTTAAGCCGGATCTGGTCCTCTCGGGGATAAACGCAGGTCCCAATCTGGGGACGGATCTGATCTATTCGGGAACCGCCGCCGCTGCCCGTCAGGCGGCGCTTCACGGTATCCCCGGTATAGCCCTTTCCCTGGCGGGCATGCCCCCGGAGCCGCTCCTTTGGGACAGCGCCGTTTCCTTTGCCGTGGAAAAGCTGGAAGAACTTGCCGGTCTCTGGAGGGAGGATACCTTTCTCAATGTAAATCTTCCCAATATTTCCGGCAGTCCCCTGGGGATGCTGATCACCTTTCCGGCGGTCCGCCGCTATAACGACAGCCTGATCTTTTTTACCGCCCCCGACGGCAGCGACTATTGTTTTGTTAAGGGGGGTGTTATTATTACTGAACCGGAACCGGGCTCGGATTTCGATGCGGTTTCCAGAAATTATGCGTCCCTGAGTCCGGTATTTATCCATCCCGTGGTACGGCGGGATCACTGCGCTCCCGGACACGGCTTCACCGTTTTCCGCGCCGGAGGAAAGTCTCTGGTACAGAGCCTTTCGGCGGAGGGTTCTGTCAAGGCGGTAAAGTAAGATGGCTGAAATCCGGCCCCATGAAGACGATGCTTTCCATAAGCCGCTTTCCGGCGGGGGGGAGGACCGATCTTCCGGCGGCGGGACCTTGGAAGCCCGCGTTTCCAGGTCCTTCTCCGGCGAAGGCCTCCAGGAAGGGCTCAGGCTTTTCCGCCTAAAGCGGTGGGAAAGGGCCCTTCAGGAACTGCTGGCCCTGAAGGCCGGAAATTTAAGCGCCGAAGAAAATACCGAACGAGCCTATTTTTTGGGCCTCTGTTATACCAAACTGGAACGTTATGACGATGCGCTGCTCTACCTTGAACAGGTGGTAACCGCTTCGGAGGATCCCCTCCGGGTTTACCAGTGCCGCATGACTTTGGCCTATATCTATGTAATTACCAAACGGGCTAAGCTTGCGGAATTCGAGCTGAACCGCCTTATGGCCGGGGGTTTTGAATCGGTGCAGATCTTTACTACCCTGGCCTACGCCGCCTGGTCCCAGAAACACTACGATCAGGCCGTCGAATATTACGAGAAGGCCCTGGAGATAGACAGCAATAATACTACCGCCATGAACGGTCTGGGTTATATTCTGGCCGATACCGGTAAAGACGTACTCCGGGGCCTGCGTTTCTGCCGGAAGGCGGTGGACCGGAAACCCCAAAATGCGGCTTACCTGGATTCTCTGGGATGGGCCCATTTCAAAAGCGGCGATGTAACCGAAGCCAGAATTTGGCTTCGCCGCGCCCTGGATCTGGCCCCCAAACAACGGGAGATCCAAAACCACATGCGTATTGTTGTGGGGGGTGATTTGTGAAATATCTCCTCCTTCTCTGCGGTTTTGTCCTGTTTTTCCCGGGGCCCCTGCCGGCCCAGCAGAGCCTGGGTACGGACCGGGACGCCCTTAACGCCCGGGAAGAATTCCGGGTCGGCGTTCAGGCCTATAACCGTTATGCCTTTAACGAGGCGATCCTTTCCTTCGAGCGGGCTCTTTCCTACAGGCCCGGGGAACCCCTGCTTCTGGACTGGCTGGGCCGGGCCTATTACCGGTCAGGGCTGGAGGAAACCGCCCTCAGGCAATGGCGGGCCGCCGCCGCCGCTTATGGAGCGGCGGCGGGCGAGGCGCTCCTCATACGGAGCAGGGCGGAAACGGTACAGAACCGGCGGGGGTTTTATTCGCTCCTGGATCAGGAGGTCCGCTATGTAGAGGCGGGCCGTTATCCCGGCCAGGCGGATAACATGGTCTACTACCGCCAGCCCAGTTCCGTCCTTCCCCTGGAGGACGGTTCAGTCTGGGTGGTAGCCTGCGGCAGTAACGAACTGGTTCGTATCGACGTAAACGGTATTATCCGGGAGCGGCGGCGGGGGCCTCTGAACGGCTTCGACAGACCCTACGATCTGGTTCGGGGACTTGACGGCAGGCTCTATCTTTCGGAGTTCCGGGGAGGCCGGGTAAGCGTGCTCTCCAAAGACGGCCAATGGCAGTCCTATATCGGTTCCAAGGGTCCGGGGGACGGTATGTTTGTGGGCCCCCAAAATATGGCGGTTGATGATGAGGGTTACCTCTACGTCGTGGATTATGGGAACCGGCGAATCTCCAAATTTGATCCCGACGGAACTTTTCTGTTTTCGTTTGGAACTAAAGGGTCCGGTTTTCAGGGTTTTCTGTCCCCCACGGGAATTGCCGCCGGAGCGGGCCGGATCTTTGTGGCCGACGGAGTGTACCGGCAGATCTACATCTTTGACCGGAACGGAACCTACCAGGGCATCCTGATAAGTGAAGGGCTTAATGGTCCGGAGAGCCTCAGATTTACCAGAGAAGGGCGGATCCTGGCGGCGGACACGAACCGGCTTCTGTTAATCGATCCCGATTCGGCGGCGATCCACGAGTTGGGGGTCCTGGGGAATTCCAGGGTCCGTATTATCAGCGCCGATACGGACAGGAACGGCAATATCCTGGCCGCCAATTTCCAGGCCGGCGAAGTGTCGGTGATGACCCGTCTTGAGGACATGGCCTCCGGTTTGTTTGTACAGATAGACCGGGTCATTGCCGATCAGTTTCCCCTGGTAATGGTGGAGCTCCAGGTGCAGGACCGGCTGCGCCGTCCCATAGTGGGCCTTGACGGGCGGAACTTTCTTCTCAGTGAAGAGGGCCGGACCGCAGCGGAGCAGAGTCTTACCGGCGCCGCTTATGCGGCGGACGCCGCCGGCATCGCCGTACTGGTGGAGCGTTCCGGGGAGACCGCCTCCCTGCGGGACGATCTTGCCGCGGCGGTGAGGGATATCAACGCCGCAGGCCGTATTGTCTCGCTTATCTCTGCGGGGGAACAGCCCGTTAAGGAGAGGATGGGAACCGGCGCTTCGGCTCTTGCCGCCGCCGCCCGGGGCGGTTCCTATACCCCCCGGTGGCGCCTGGATCTGGGCCTCCGCCTGGCCGCCACGGATCTTCTAAGCGGCGCCAAAAAGCGGGCGGTGGTCTTTGTCGGCGCCGGCGGGGTAGGGGAGCTTGGCTTTGATCAGTACGGCCTTTCCGAACTGGCCGCCTATATGGCGAACAACGGCATCATCTTTCATGCGGTTATTGTGGGGAACGGCCCCGCCGGGGAGGAGATCCGTTATCTTGCCGAAGAGACCGGCGGCAGGGTACTGCCCCTCTACCGGCCCGAAGGCATAGCGCCGGTCCTGCGGAGCCTGGGGGCAAATCCTTCCGGATCCTATACCCTCAGCTACCGGTCTCAACTGCCTACCGACTTTGGCAGGGCCTACCTTCCCATTGAGGCGGAGGTATACCTTCTTGAACGTTCAGGCCGGGACCGGATTGGGTACTTCCCGCCCCTGGAATAGCCTGCCCTTCGGGATATCCGCATTTTTCCACCGCCGCTTCCTCCAGGGCTCTGCGGATCAGATCTTCCAATGCAAGCTTTTCGTACAGGCGGTTAGCCTCTTCAATGGAACCCCGGAGTATGGGATGGAGCGGGCTGAAGAGGACACAGCAATCCTGATAGGGCAGTATCGAGGTTTCATAGGTACCGATGGAAACCGCTATTTTGATGATCCCCTCCTTGTCAATTCCAATGAGGGGCCGGAGTACGGGAAGCGTTACCCGGCTTTCGGTGCAGCCTATATTCTCGATGGTTTGGCTTGCCACCTGAGAGAGGCTTTCCCCGCTGATAAGGCATTTATCGTGCCTTGACCGGGCCAGTCTTTCCGCACAATCCATCATAGCCATACGGAGGAGCACCGTGGTCCATTCCAGGGGGGCCCTTTCCCTGATCCTCATCTGGACTGGGGTAAAATTGATGATGTAAAGCCGTATCCCCAGGGCATAATGGCCGATGATGCCGGCCAGGCTTACCACCTTCCGCCGGGCCTCATCGGAAGTGTAAGGATAGGCGTGAAAATAGACGGCGTCGATCTTCATGCCCCGGGAGGCCATCAGGTATCCTGCCGCCGGGGAGTCGATTCCGCCGGAGAGGAGCAGGAGTCCCCGTCCGGCGCTTCCCACCGGCAGTCCCCGGCGGCCCCTGCCGCCCGGCCCTTCCGGGGAGGAACCGGCGGCGGAATAGATATAGGCCTTTTCCCGGATCTCCACATCGATGATTCTCTGGGGCTTATGGACATCCACCGCCAGCCCCGGAACCGCCTCCAGGACAGCGGCGCCCGCTTCCCTGCGGATTCCGTAGGAATCCAGGGGAAAGCTCTTGTCGGTACGGCGGGCCTCAATTTTGAAGGTCCTGATACCGGCTTCAAAGAGGGCCTGCCCTTCGGCAATACAGGCCTCCAGCACCGCCGCCGGAGTCTTCCCGCAGACCCGGCTCTTTGCCCAGCCGGCGATTCCCAGAAGATGATCCAGGGCGTCCTCGGTCCGGGAACGGGCCTCCTCCGGGGCATGGACAAAGAAGCGTCCGTTGGCGGTCTCCACCGAAACGCCGCTTCCTCTGAGCAGGGCCAGGAGGTTCCGTTTCAGTATGCGCTCAAAACTCTCCCGGTTCCCCCCCTTGAGGGTCAGTTCCCCCGGTTTAAGCAGGTAGGTTGTCATAAGATTTGCAGTATACTCCGAAGGGCGTTTATAAGTCTTTCGATATCTTCTCCGCCGGTGGTCCAGCCTTGGGAGATGCGAATACCTTCCCGGGCGGTGGTTTTGTCTACTCCCATGGCGGTAAGGACCCGCCGTTCCGCCGATGCGGAGGAACAGGCGGAACCGGTGGAAACGGCAAAGCCCGCATCGTCCAGGGCCCGGACCATCACTTCTCCGGGGATACCCCTAAAAGCGGCCTGCAGTATGTAGGGAGAGAAGCGTGGATCCTCGTCTTTCCGGTCTTCGGGGATGAGGATACAGCGGTCCATAGTTTTCAATGCCCGGATAAGGCCCTTCCAGCGCAGGGCGGCCGCTGCGTATGCTTCCGCTGCGGAAGAAAGCCGTCTTTCCAGGCAGGCCGCAAGCTGTACCGCTCCGGCGGTATTTTCCGTTCCCGGCCGCAGCCCCCCCTCCTGGCCGCCGCCGGTATAAATGGGTTCCAGGGGCCTTTTGAGGTAGAGGAGGCCGGTACCCCGGGGGCCGCCCAGCTTATGGGCGCTGACCGATGCGGAATCCACATCCCAGACAGACAGGTTGAAGGGAATTTTCCCCGCCCCCTGGACTATATCGCAGTGGATATGTACGGGAGCGCCCTGCCCGGATCTGATGAGGGCCGTCAGGGCGGGCATGTCCATCACTGCGCCGGTTTCGTTATTTACCGCCATGATGGCGGCAAAGCGGAGGGCCGGATACTTTTTCAGCGCCCTCTCCAGGGACGCCGCGGTAATACGGCCGTCCCCTTCAACGCCGATGAAACCGGTGCGGAAACCCAGCCGCCGCAGAACGGCAATGTTTTCCTCCACCGAAGGATGTTCGACGGCGGAGGCCAGCACCGGGGCGTTTTTAAGGGAGCTGCGGAGGATCAGCGAATGGATAACCATGGCGTTGGATTCGGTCCCCCCCGAGGTAAAGCAGATCTGCCTCTCCTGTACCCCAAGGAGGGCGGCGCAGCGGGAACGGGCTTTTTCCAGCGCCTCCCGGGCCCGGCGGCCTTCGGCATGTTTTGAAGAGGGGTTCCCGAAGGGGACGCCGCCGGGATCGTAATCGGGGGGAGCCGCAGCGGCCCAGTCAAAGTAAACCCGTTCTAAAAACTGCATATCCATGAATCATAATAAATGGGAATTAGGGGAACAAGAGATCCGGTGCGCCGCGGAAGGCGGCTAATACCCAAGAACCCGCCCTTCGGCGGAGGGGCTTTGGGGCGGGGAACTTCACTGGAGGTTTTTTGGAATATTGGGTTTTGAATGCGTAAGCTTGGATTTTGCGTTAACCGGATTTTGAGAAAGGCCTGTCAAGTAAAATTTTCG
>JAISMC010000057.1 GCA_031276965.1 Treponema sp. | reverse complement strand
GTGAACAGGTCCCTGATCACCGGGCCGGTAAAAACCATCTCCGCCTCGGGGATCTCCCTCCAGCCGGAGGCCACCCTGGCCCTGGACGCCCTGACGGAAAACATGGAGATCTCCGAATGTTCCCTCCGGATAGGCGACGACTTCATTACCCCCATCTGCCGGGTGGTTCGCACCAAGCCCGATATGTCCATGGAATTTATTTTCCTCCCCGACGTGGACAGGATCCTGCTGGACAACTACCTGGAGGCGCTTCCCCTGCAGGAACTCAAGGCCAAACAGGAAACCTAAGGGGCCTGTCGTCCCGCCGCTCCGGCAGGATTTTCCAGCGCTTGCCTTGAGAATCACCGCTTTTGCGCTATACTGAACTTAGCCTTATGAAGAATTCCCCCCGGGTCGGCATTGTTTTTTTTACGGCTCTTTTTGCGGTGTCCGCGGCGGTCTGCATACTGTTCCGGCCCTTCATCGTCAATGTGCGGCTCAGCGAATACCGGGAACAGTTCAGCGCCTGGATAGAGGGCATGGGCGTAAAGGGTGTGGCGATCCTCCTGGGCATACAGGTTCTCCAGATAATCGTGGCGATCATCCCCGGGGGGCCCCTGGAGATAGCGGCCGGCGCCGCCTACGGAGCCTGGGGAGGCTTCGCCATCTGCATCCTGGGCTGTCTTATGGCAAGCGCCGGAATATTCTTCGCCGTGCGGGTTTTCGGGGTTCCCCTGGTGGAGCGGCTCTTCGGCAAAAAACTGACGGAAAAATACCGGTTCCTGGGGAACGCCAAAAAATTCTCCCTGGCGCTGTTCCTGCTTTTCCTCATCCCCGGGATCCCCAAGGACGCCCTCACCTACATCGCCCCTTTGGGAAGCATCAAACCGGGCCGTTTCATCCTCATATCCACCGCGGCCCGCTCCCCGGCGATCCTCATGGCCACCATGCTCGGCAACTCCGCGCTCCGGGGGAACTGGCTGCTGGCGGCGCTGTTCTTTGGGGCCATCGCCGTGACGGGCATTATGGGGATACTCTACGGCGGGCGCATCGCGGGTAAACTGAAGCATGCAATCAAATAGCGAATTTCACCGCCAAGGCGCCGGCTCTTCCGGGGGATGGTCTGCAAGTCCTTATCCTGTAAGGACTTAGCGTATTTCCCCAGGGAGGATTCGAACCCCCACAAGCAGATCCAGAGTCTGCCGTGCTACCATTACACAACCGGGGAGCGGCCTTTAATATTAGCATTTTTTAATATGTCTGTCAATTGAGGCCGTTTCACAACCCGGTTAGTTTTGAAACGGCCCCAATTATTCAGAGTGATACTTAACCAGGGTGTGAATGGGGATGGTTCCCAGGGCGGCTTCGTAGTGTAAAAAGGGAAGACCCACTATCCCGAATATTTCGGGCACCTCCGCCCCGGCGGAGGTAATAAGTTCCCTGGCGGCATTAAGAGTCCCCCCGGTGGCGATAAGGTCATCCATAAGAAGGACCCGCCTGCCCTGGGGAACATCGTGGGGATGGAGCTCAATTTCCGCCGCGGCGTATTCAAGCTGGTACTGTTTGCTCAAGGTTTTTCCCGGCAATTTACCCTTTTTCCTAATAAGGACCATGGGAACCTGGGCCCGTTCCGCAAAGGGGGCGGCAAAGAGAAAGCCCCGGGCCTCTATGGCCGCTACAGCGTCAATTTGCTTGTCCCGGTAAATTTCAAGCATGGAATCAATACAGTATCTGAAAGCCTTGGGAGCAACCAAAATCCCGGTAATATCATAAAAAAGTATACCTTTTTTAGGAAAATCGGGAATCTTTCTTATATAATCATCTAAATTGAGCCCCATAATCCGCCTAACCTTGTTTTATAACCTTAGTGACCCATTGGGTAAGCGCCGGGATTTCCAGGAGCGGTTCCGGGTTAAGGGCCAATTCTGAATCATGTACCATACCAGCCAGATATTTGGCGGCTTCTTCTGACCGGGGAGAAAAGATCCCGCAGGGGCGGCCCGCCAGATTGATATGCTGTAAAAGCTCTTCCAGATAAGTAAATGAAGCGGGCCGGGGGCTCGCACAGCCAAAAAAACAAATATCCGCCGGAAGTATGTCGGTACCGGCGAAACCGGAAGCATCCCGGAGGGTTACCGTGAAATCAGTTAAAGCCGCCGCAATACGCTCCGCCATCTGATGGGCCGATCCGGTCCCATCGGTAACAATGAGCGCTTTTTTCTTAGCCTTCACTTTTCCAGTGTAGCTCCCAGCGCTGTCTCTGTCAATGGATCGCATTGCCTCACGTTAAATCTGACCGAAAGGGGGGCGGAATCTCATGTAAAAATCTGACTATGGAGGCCTAAACTTTATCCGGCGGGAGGCCGCCGGAGGAAATATGGGGTTGTCCATGAAAGAACGAAAACCGGTTATCCGGGAGTTTACCGTCCCTTACCGGGCCGCAAAAATCAAGCCTGAAAAATCAAAGGTCCTCGACGATTTTATCGCCTTCACCGGCTACAACCGGAAGTATGCCATCGGCATCCTGGGCGGCGAGGGGAAGACCAAACTCCTCCGCCCGCGGGGGAAACCGGTCAAGGCCCGTATAAGCCACAAAGCCGGAAAAAGGCGGGTTTATGAAAAACGCGGCGGCCGCCTGCGCGGCCAGGCTGTGGGAGTTTTTCAACGGTATGTGCGGGAAGCGGCTGGTCCCCCTCATCAGGGCGAATATCGCCGTCCCGGCCGGGGAGCCGCGCTTCGGGATTACTCAGGACATCCGGGAGCAACTGGTACGGATAAGCCGTTCCACGGTGGAACGGATGCTCAAGGGGGAACGAAAAAAACGCCGCCTGAAGGGGCGGTCCGCGACGAAACCCGGTTCCCTGTTGA
>JAISMC010000151.1 GCA_031276965.1 Treponema sp. | reverse complement strand
CGCCGGTTCATTTTTCCGGGGGTATGCAGCAGCGGATCCAGATTGCCAAAGCGGTGGCCAATAATCCGCCGCTTCTGTTTCTGGACGAGGTGACCACCGGGCTGGATCTTTCGGTACAGGCCAGGGTGCTGGATCTTATCAAAAAAATCCAGCGGGAATACGGGGTCTCCATGATCGTGGTAAGCCACGACCTGGCGGTGGTGCGGATGCTTGCGGATCGTACCGTGGTCATGCTGGACGGAGAAATCATAGAGGAGGGCATCACGGATCAAATCATGGAAGATCCCCAGCATGTGTATACCCAAACCCTGGTCAATTCGCTTTTATGAACCGGCTTCAAAATACGGCGCCAGGCACCACTCGAAAAACGGTGACTGTATCAGGATATAAATATGACGAAATGTATTTTTAACGCCTCCGTGGTGGGGCCGGATCAAATCCTTCCCAACCACGCTCTTATTATCCGGCAAGACCGGATCCTTGACATTCTTCCCATGGATTCCCTCAATACAAAATATGGAAAAGAGAGAAACGATGGAAACTATGGAAAAGATCAAGCCGGGAAAGAAATGCTGTACATCGATGCCCGGGGAGGATATGTGCTGCCGGGCTTTATCGATATACATTCGGACTACATTGAGGGGATTCTCCAGCCCCGGCCCACAAGTCTGATGGATTTTGAAATGGGGCTTCGGGAAACGGAGAAGCAGCTTTTGGGAAACGGGGTTACCACGATATACCATTCTCTTTCCATGATAAACGTGATCGGCATCAAGGGGGGGCGCAGTAATTTCCGTACCAGAGAAAACTTCGAGCGGCTGGCCCTGCTTATCCGGCGTTTTCACCGGGGTCATCATCTGATCCGCCACCGGCTTCACGCCCGGTACGATATTCACAATCCGGAACTTTACGAATTTGTGGAACAGATCCTTAATGAAGGAAAGATCCACGAGCTTTCGTTTATGGATCATACCCCCGGCCAGGGACAGTACCGGGATCTTGAAATTTACGCCCAATCCACCGCCGGGTGGGATGTTGAGGGCGTTCACAGTTTGGAAGAAAAAATAGAACTTCTGCAAAACCGGCCGGCGGTTTCCCATGAAAAACTCAAACGCCTGGCCGCCCTGGCCCGGGAAAAGGGAGTTCCCCTGGCCTCCCACGATGACGATACCCCGGAAAAGGTTTTTCTGGTAAAAAAAGAATACGCCGCGAAAATATCAGAATTCCCCGTGGAACTGGCGGCTGCAAAAAAAGCCCGGCAGGAGGGACTTCTGGTGGTCATGGGCGCCCCCAACGTGCTGCTCGGCGGCAGCCATTCGGGTAATCTTTCCGCCCTGGATGCGATTCGGGAGGGCTGCGCCGACATCCTTTGTTCCGATTATTATCCCGCGGCGCTGCTCCATTCGGCCTTTGCGCTGGAAAAAAAGGGGCTCCTTTCCCTGCCGGAGGCGGTGCGGATGCTGACCCTTAACCCCGCCCGCGCCGTGGGCATAGCCGCCGATTACGGATCGGTGGAAGCGGGGAAGAAGGCGGACATTCTGATAGTACGAAAGCTCCGGGGCTGCCCCATGATATACTCGTGCTTTATCGACGGGCACCGTACTTTGCAATACGAATACCGGGCAGGTCAAGAGGACAAGTATGCTTTGCCTTAACCGGGTAAGTAAAACCTTTACCGTTCATATCAGGAACGGCCTGGTGATCCGCAGTTTTGAAGACATCTCCTTTGAAGCCCATGCCGGTTCCCTCCTTGCCTTGACCGGCCCTTCGGGGATAGGGAAAAGCTCCCTGCTTAAATGTATCTACCGCAGTTACCTTCCCACGTCGGGGGAGATCATGTACACAAACCGGGAAGGGACGACCGTCAATTTGACGGCGGCGGAGGATTGGGAAATTCTGGAACTCCGGCGCACCGAGATCGCTTATGTGTCCCAGTTTTTCCAGGTCATGCCCAGAGTATCGGCCCTGGAGATACTCATGGAGCCATTGATTGTCCGGGGGGCTTCCCGGACCGATGCCCTGGACCGGGCGAAGGAAATGCTCTCCCGGGCGGGGCTGGGTAAAAACCTCTGGGATATGTACCCGGCCACTTTTTCCGGCGGGGAAAAGCAGCGGCTCAACATCCTCCACGCTATCATTTCAAAACCCCGGCTTCTGCTCCTGGACGAACCCACCGCCTCCCTGGACCGGGGCTACAAGGGGCGGATCATGGAGATGATCCTGGCCCTCAAGGAGGAAGGCGCCGCCATGGTGGGGGTCTTCCATGACCGGGATGCCCTGCTGGGCCTTTCGGACACCCGCTACGATCTGGCCCTGGGCGGCTATTGTCCGGTTGACGCCGGGGAGGCGGAACCATGGGGGATAACCTGAAGCTTCCCAGCGGCAGAGCGGATCTGCACATCCACAGCACATGGTCGGACGGTTCCCTTTCCATAGCCCGGATTGTCAAAACCGCCAAGGCGCTGGGACTTGCCGCCATATCCGTCACCGATCATGACACCATGGCGGGCCAGGAAGAAGCCGGTGAAGAGGGGAAAAAACAGGGGCTGGAGATAATACCGGGTATCGAAGTCTCCGCCTTCGATCCTGAAACCGGCCGGAAGGTTCACATCCTGGGCTACCGGATAGCGGATCAGGGGACGGTTGAAACGGCCTGCCGTCCCTACCTTACGGACCGGCATAGGGCAAACCGTGGGGCCCTGTCCCTGATCCGCGCCGCGGGATATTGCGTTGACGAAGAAGACGTTTCAGCGTACATAGGGAAGGGCGGCGTCCTTTACCGCCAGCACATCATGCACGCCCTGGCCGACCGGGGTTATACCACCGCGATATACGGTCCCCTCTACCGGTGGTTCTTTGGTCCCGGCGGGATCGCCGTGGCACAAAGCCGCTATATGCCCGCGGAAGAAGCGGTCCGGCTTATTGTGGACTGCGGCGGGAAAGCGGTTCTGGCCCATCCCTTTCAGTACGATTCGCTGGGGCTTCTTCCCAAACTGGCTGGATGGGGGCTGGGCGGAATCGAATGTTGGCATCATACCCAGACATCCGGGCGGGAGCGGCAGGTTCAGGAAGGGGCTGAACGGTACGGCCTCTTTCTTACCGGGGGGAGCGACTTTCACGGCCTCTACTCGGAGAAGCCGATCCCCCTGGGATTCAACAAAAATGAACAGCCGCCGCGGGCGTGAAACTTTCGGATACATTTTATTCGAGGGTCCAACCGCACCGAAGGTCCGCAACTTCCTATGGAAGGAACCTCCGTTCAAACAAAAACAAGCTTAAGACAGGGGCTGTAAAAGAAGCAATGTCAACAAGGTAAGTAAACACGACACAAAAAAGGCGCCCCCTCATAGCTCCACATAAAACGTGGTTCCGCCGGCGTTGCTTTCGGCGGTGATGGTTCCCCCGTGGGCGGAGACAATGGCGGCGGCTATGGCAAGCCCTATCCCCGCGCCGCCTGAGTTCCGGTTCCGGGATTTGTCGGCGCGGTACAGACGCTCAAAGATGTGGGGCAGGTCCTCCGGGCTTATGCCGGTACCGGTATCGGCAACGGAAATCCGCCGGCCCGCCGCAAACGGCTCCAGCGCGATAGTAATACTCCCCTCATCGGTGTACGCGACGGCGTTGGACAGGAGGTTGATGAACACCTGTTTCAGCCGGTCATAGTCGGCGTTAATAGGGCAGGGAACAAGGCGCGTTATCAGATTGATCCCCTTGGCATCCACCGCCGCTTTGAACTGTTCCGCCGTTACCCGCAGCAGCTCCGCCAGATCGAAATCGGTTTTGTTAAGGCTTATCTGTTCCCATTCCAGACTGGTCAGGGCGCCCAGGTCCTCTATCAGCCGGGTCAGGCGCATAATTTCCTCGTGGCAGCCGGCAAGGTGTTCCCGGTCCGCCTGCCACACGCCGTCAAGGAT
>JAISMC010000024.1 GCA_031276965.1 Treponema sp. | reverse complement strand
CTGCATTTATTTGAGCATCAGGGCTTCCTCAATATCATCTACAACGCCGGGGTGGGGAACGAATTCTTCCCCCTCATCATCTTCATCGGCATCGGGGCCATGACCGACTTCGGCCCCCTGATCGCCAACCCCAAGACCGCCATTCTGGGGGCGGCGGCCCAGTTCGGCGTCTTTGGCACCCTCTTCGGCATCGCCCTGGCCAACTACCTGCCGGGGGTGGCCTTTAACCTCAAGGAAGC
The DNA here is from genome assembly GCA_031276965.1 of Treponema sp. GTDB lineage: Bacteria > Spirochaetota > Spirochaetia > Treponematales > Breznakiellaceae > JAISMC01. Next base: position 19,114 of record JAISMC010000024.1, on the reverse strand, counting down.
CTGCTCGGTGGCGATTATCGGCGGCGCCGACGGCCCCACGACGATCTACATCGCCGCCAAACTGGCCCCCCACCTGCTGGCGACAGTGGCGGTGGCGGCCTATTCCTACATGGCGCTGGTGCCCCTGATCCAGCCGCCCATCATGCGGGCCCTGACTTCGAAGAAGGAGCGGCTTATCAGGATGCGGCAGCTCCGGCCGGTTTCCAAAACCGAGAAGATCTTCTTCCCCATGGTGGTGTTCACCCTGAGCCTCCTTTTGATCCCCTCGGCGGCGCCCCTGATCGGCTGCCTCATGTTCGGCAACTTTATCAGGGAGATCGGCGTGGTGGACCGGCTTTCCAACACGGCCCAGAACGATTTGATGAACATCGTGTCCCTGTTCCTCTCCCTGGGGGTGGGCAGCCAGATGACCCCGGAGAAGGTCCTCAACCCCTCGTCCCTGATCATCGTGGTCATGGGCCTTTTGGCCTTTTCCATCGCTACCGCCACGGGGATTTTGGTGGCCAAGTTTATGAAGCTCTTCCTGAAAGTGTAGATCAATCCCCTCATCGGTTCCGGAGGGGTTTCGGCGGTGCCCATGGCCGCCCGGGTTTCCAACAAGGTCGGCCTTGACGAGGATCCCGGCAACTTCATCCTGATGCACGCCATGGGCCCCAACGTGGCCGGCGTGATCGGCACCGCCATCGCCGCGGGGGTTATGATAGCCGTGTACGGCGGCTGATACCGGCAAAGCGGCGCTTCCGCCGGAGCCGCCGCGCCTTCCGGGCGGCGGGCCGCGGGCCCGGACGGACCGTTCCGGGGCCCGGTTGGGTTAACCGTGGGCACGAACGGGTCATTCGTGGGCACGAAGGAGTCAGCCGTGGGCACGAACGGGTCAGCCGTGGGCACGAATGAGATAACCGTGGGCACGAACAGGTCAGCCGTGGGCACGAATGAGTCAGCCGTGGGCACGAACGGGTCATTCGCGGGCACGAATGAGTTAACCGTGGGCACGGTTGGGTTGGCCCTGGGCCCGGAGGGGCCGTTCCGGGGCCCGGAGGGTCCCGCGAAACGCCGGGGCCCCGGCGAAGGACGGGCGGAGGGCGCCGGATTTGAAGCGGCGGTACAGGGGGGCGGTCCGGCATGTCCGGGCGGCCCCCTTTTTGTGTCCCGCCGCCGCCGGGCCGGGGGCGGCATTTCCCGGTTGCTTTTTTTTGAAACCTGCGCTACACTGTCCGAAAGCGCGCCGGGCCTGCCCGGAGCGTAATTCAAGCAAAGTTTAATGAGGAGGATGCTTATGAAGAAATTGGCGTTTGCGTGTCTTATCCTGGTAATCTGTACCGGGATACTGTTTGCCGCCGGCGGACAGCAGGGCGGGGGCGGAAAGAAGCAGTATGTGTTCGGATATACCTGTATGCAGCTTTCCAATCCCTTTTTTACGTACATTGAGCAGGGGATGCGCAAGGAAATCGAAAAGAACGGCGATAAACTTATCACCGTAGATCCCGCCATGGATGTGGCGAAACAGATCAATCAGATTGAAGATCTTATCTCCCAGAAGATCGACCTGCTGTTCCTCAACCCCGTGGACTGGGAAGGCATCCGCCCGGCGCTTATCGCGCTGCAGCGGGCCAAAATCCCCGTAGTCAACTTTGACGCCGAGGTGAAGGACATGGACCTGGTTACCGCCTATGCCGGTTCCGACAACTACAATGCGGGCAAGGTATGCGGCGAGGATCTGGTGAAGCGTTTCCCCAACGGCGGCCCCATCGCCATTCTTGAATCTCCCACGATGAACTCGGTCCGGGACCGCATCTCCGGTTTTGAAGACGCCATTAAGGGCCGCGGTTTTAACGTGGTCTTCCGGCGGGACGCGCTGGGGGATCTCCCCACGGCTTTGCGCCACACCGAAGATATGCTCCAGAGCCATCCGGAAGTTATCGCCATTATGGGCGGGAACGATCCGACGGCCCTGGGCGCTCTGGCGGCCTGCAAAACCGCCAACCGTACCAACGTCGCCATCTACGGCGTTGACGGCTCTCCCGAAGCCAAGGCCGCCATGGCCGAAAAGGGCCAGTTTGTCGGTTCCGGAGCGCAGAGCCCCCTCAACATCGGCCTTGAATCCCTCAAGCTGGGGTATCAGATCCTCCGGGGCGAGGCTTATGAGAAGCGTATTCCCGTAGCGACCTTTATGATCAACCAGGATAACGTCTCCCAGTACGGCACGGCCGGCTGGCAGTAAAAGCGCGGCGCGGCCCCGCGGGCCGCGTTTTGTAAACGGCGGGCGGCGGCGTTTTCCGGCGCCGCCCGCCGTCTGCGTCTCCGCCAATCTTAGGGGGATTTAGTGAACGAAACGGTTCTGCTGGAAATGAATCATGTAAGGAAGGAATTCCCCGGCGTTGTCGCCCTTCAGGATGTTTCTTTACAGCTCCGGGCAGGCGAAGTTCACGCCCTGCTTGGGGAGAACGGCGCGGGAAAGTCCACCCTCATCAAGGTGCTGGGGGGCATCTATTCCCCCAACGGCGGGGAAATTCGCATAAACGGGAAGCCGGTCGTCATCAACTCGGTGCAGGATGCCCACGACAACGGGATCAGCGTTATTCACCAGGAGCTGGTTTTGGTGCCCCACATGACGGTGGCGGAGAATATTTTTCTGGGCCGGGAGCCGGTAAAAGGCCATACCGTCGATTTCAAAAAAATGAACGCCGATGTCAAAGAGATTCTCGATTCTTTTGAGCTGGAAATCAAACCCGGAGAAAAAGTGGAGAGCCTGACCATCGCCCAGCAGCAAATGGTCGAAATTATAAAGGCCCTCTCCTTTAATGCGAAGATTCTGGTCATGGATGAGCCGACCTCCTCCCTTTCGGAGAAGGACGTGGGTTTCCTCTTCGATACCATCAGAAAACTCAAGGGCCAGGGGGTGGGGATCATCTATATCTCCCACCGCATGAGTGAACTTAAGCAGATAACCGACCGGATCACGGTGATCCGGGACGGAGCATATATCGGAACCAGAGATACCGCCGCCGCCGCCAACGACGAGCTTATCGCCATGATGGTGGGGCGGCAGTTAACCAACTATTATACCAGAGATTTCGGGACCCCCGGCGAGGCGGTGCTGGAAGTCAAAAATATAAGCGACGGCAAACGCCTCAAGGACGTATCCTTTACGCTGCGGAAGGGGGAGATCCTCGGCTTCGCCGGCCTTGTCGGCGCGGGCCGCAGCGAGTTAATGAAAACCATCTTCGGCCTCTGGCCCCAGGCCAAGGGGGATATTTTTGTAAACGGCAGGAAGGCCGCCATACGCAATCCCGAAGAAGCCATGGCCCTGGGGCTCGTGCTGGTGCCCGAGAGCCGTAAGCTTGAGGCCATCTATCCCGAGATGAGCGTGATGTTCAACATCACCCTCAAAACCATCAAGGAATTCATCAGGGGCATTTTTGTTGATTCCGAAAAAGAGCGGACCATCACCAAAGAACAGGTTGATACCATGGCCATTAAAACCCCCTCTTACGGCCAGATCGTGGGGAACCTTTCGGGCGGCAACCAGCAGAAGGTGGTTATCGGCCGCTGGCTTGCCACCAAGCCCAGGATCCTCATCATGGATGAACCCACCAAAGGCGTAGACGTGGGAGCCAAGGCGGAGATCTACGCGATTATGAACGAGCTGGTGAAGCAGGGGGTTTCCATCATTATGATTTCCTCGGAACTGCCCGAGGTTATCAACATGGCCGACCGGGTCATTGTGATGAGCGCCGGCAGGGTTACCGCCTGTCTCCCCCGGGAGGAACTTTCCCAGGAACAGATAATGAAATACGCGACCCAGTTTATCGTATAGGACGGAGGGAAAAGGGAGATGAGCGATACCAAAACGAGAGATCCGGCGGACAGGCCGGGGCTGAGTCAATCTTCGATAGTTCGTTTTGTCAGGGACAATCTGGGGATCCTGGTAGGTCTGATAATCCTCTGCCTGGTTCTGGTGATCTACGACATAGTCCGCGGCAGGATGGTCTTCTTAACCACCAATAATATCATGAACGTTTTAAGGCAGGTGGCGACGAACCTCTACATCGCCTGCGCCATGACCATGATTATCATTCTGGGGGGCATAGACCTTTCGGTAGGTTCCATCGTCGGGCTTGCCGGCTGCGTTACCGGCGGCCTCATCGCATTTGTCAACTGGCCCATGCCCCTGGCGGTGCTTATGGGCGTTTTTGTGGGGCTGATCTCGGGGGCTTTTAACGGCATTTGGATTTCCAAGACCACCATTCCGCCCTTTATCGTTACCCTGGCCATGATGAACATAGCCAGGGGGGCGGGTTATGTGTACACCGGCGGCCAGCCCATACGGATCATGTCGGATTCTTTTAATTTTATCGGATCGGGCTATGTCTTTGACGTGCTCCCCATGCCGGTCATCTATTTGGTGATCATCGTGGCGGTTTCAAGCTTCATCATGAACAGGACCAGGCTGGGCCGGCATATCTACGCCGTGGGGGGGAATCCCATGGCGGCCCGTTTTTCCGGCATTAAAAACGGCCGCGTGCAGTTTTTCGCCTATGTCTTTTCCGGCGCCATGAGCGGCATATCCGGCGTGGTCCTTGCGTCCCGTATGTTTTCCGGCCAGCCCACCGCCGGTCAGAGCTTTGAGATGGACGCCATAGCCGCGGTGGTGCTGGGGGGCACCAGCATGTCCGGCGGCGTGGGCAAGGTCGGCGGCACCGTCATAGGCGCCCTCATCATAGGGGTCTTGAATAACGGCCTCAACCTTCTGAATATCAACTCCTTCTGGCAGTACATCGTTAAGGGCGTGGTGATCCTCATCGCCGTGTACGTGGACTTCCTCAAGAAGATCAGGAAGGGGAACAAGTAAAAGCCGGACGGGCCGTCCGCGGGCCCGGTTGGGTTAACCGTGGGCACGAATGAGGTAACCGCGGGCCCGGACGGGTCAGCCGTGGGCACGAATGAGTCAGCCGTGGGCACGAATGAGTCAGCCGTGGGCACGAATGAGGTAACCGTGGGCACGAATGAGTTAACCGTGGGCACGAACAGGTCAGCCGTGGGCACGAATGAGTCAGCCGTGGGTACGAACGGGTTAACCGTGGGCACGAATGAGTCAGCCGTGGGCACGAATGAGTTGGCCGTGGGCACGAATGAGTTAACCGTGGGCCCGGAGGGACCGTTCCGGGGCCCGGAGGGTCCCGCGAAACGCCGGAGTTCCGGCGAAGGACGGGCGGAGAGCGCCGGATTTGAAGCGGCGGTACAGGGGGGCGGTCCGGCATGTCCGGGCGGCCCCCTTTTTGTGTCCCCTTTAGGGTTTTGAGATCTTGTTGACAATGTACGGCGCCGTATTTACACTGATACGGCGTTATGCTTGTCGTAGGCCGCATTGCGCCGCCGCCCGGGCGTACGGGGCGGCATAAACCGGGGGTGCGTTATGGACGAAAAGAGGGTTGCGATTGTTACCGGGGGGACCCGGGGCATGGGCAGGGCCATCAGCGAACATTTGGCCGGGGCCGGCGCTGTTGTGGCGGCGGTGTATCATTCCAATGAGGCGGCGGCGGAGGAAGCCGGGGCCTCGTTGAAGCGGATCTCCCCCGAATCGGGGGTATTCCGGGCGGATGTAAGCAGGGCCGCCGAAGCCGGGCGTCTGGTTAAAGAGCTGGATGCAAGGTACGGCCGTATCGATATCCTGGTGAATAACGCGGGAATTTTTGATTTCAATTTTATTGAAGACATGACCGGGGAGTATCTTGACCGGGTGATGAACGTTAACTTTAAGGGCCAGTTCTTCATGCTCCAGGCGGTTATTCCCTATATGAAAAAGAACCATTACGGCCGCATCGCCAATGCCTCTTCCGTTTCCGGCCGTTTTGCCGACGTGGGGCTGACGGCCTATGCGGCCAGCAAGGCGGCGGTAAACATGATGACCGGCATCGCATCGGCGGAACTGGCCCCCTACGGGATCACGGTTAACGCCTATGCTCCGGGGATTATCCACACCGATATGACCGACGCCATGATCAGGGAACGGGGGGATATACAGGTGCAGCAGATCTCCTCCCGCCGTTTCGGTACCGGCGATGACGCCGCCGCCCTGGTGGCGTTTCTGGTTTCTCCCGGGGCGGCTTATATAACCGGCGAAATTATCGGGGTGGACGGCGGATTCTTCAAGGTACAGAACGCCTACCGGGCCTACGAATATGCGGAAAAACACAAACAGGAGCTTCTTTGAAAAGCCGCCGCCTCTTTTTTTTGATATGTTTTGCGGTGTTGTCCTGTACCGGCCTCTTTGCCCAAGAGGGGGAGGAAGGCCGGGGCGATTACCTTACCCTGAAGATTGCCGTTATGGGTCCCGGAGACGAGCTCTACTTCTGGTGGGGGCATATCGCCCTGGTTATCGAAGATGCCGTATCAGGACAGAACCGTTTTTATGATTACGGGGTCTTCGATTTCCGGCAGGACAATTTCTTTGTAAACTTTGTTTTCGGGCGGCTCGTCTATCACTGCGCCGCCACCGCCGCGGAGGACAACTACGGCATCTACCGGGCAGCCAACCGGGACATCACCCTCTATACCTTGGATCTGCCCGCCGCGGCGAAGGAAGAGATCCGGCTCTCTGCGGAAAGGAATGTGCTCCCGGAGAACCGGAATTACTACTACCATCATTTTGATGATAACTGCGCTACCAGAATCCGGGATATCATCGATATGGCCGTGGGGGGCGCATTTAAGGAAACCTTCGGCGAAGCTCCCGGCCGTTATACCCTGCGGCAGCATGTGCGCCGCCATACCTGGTTTAGTCCTTTCTACGATTGGATCCTCAATTTTTTGATGGGCCAGGTGATAGACCGCCCCATTACCGTTTGGGACGAGATGTTTCTTCCCTCTGAAATCGGCAGGCGTATTGAGCGTTTCTCCTACGCCGGTTCCGCGGGGACGGAACGGAAACTGGTTGCCCGGGTGGAGATCCTCAACAGGGCGGTAAACCGGCCTGCGGCGCTGGATGTTCCCCGGAGGCAGTGGCCCCGGGAGCTTGTTTTCAGCGCCGGCCTTTCCCTGGTCCTCCTTCTGTTTATGGGGATGCGGAGCCGGGCCCGGACTGCCCGGGCGGGACGGGTTTTGCTGGGCCTGAGCCAGAGCTGTCTTGGGGTTTTTTTCGGCCTTGCCGGGTCGGTTCTTTTCTTTATGTCCTTCTTTACCAACCATGACTATACCTATCAAAACAGCAATCTCCTTTACGTTAACCCCCTGCTGTTGGCCGCCGTTCCCCTGGGATGTATCAGCCTTTCCAAAAAACCGCGGCGCCGTTTTGCCGCGGAGCAGTTTCTCAAATCCCTCTGGACCTATGTGTTTCTGGGGGGAATGCTCTCCATGGTGATTAAGCTTTTTCCGGGATTCTATCAGCAAAACCAGGTGGATCAGGCTTTGACGCTTCCCGTCGCCTTTGCCCTCAGTTTTTTCCCCCGCTGGATTGGACGTATGTTCCCCCGGAGCCGCAGGCCTGCCGTAGGGCGGGAAGGCGCGGAAGGTGCGTGAAAAGCCCCCCGGCCCGATCTTAAAAAAGCCCGAATGGATCCGGGTCCGTATTCCCTCGGGAGACGCCTGGAAGCGGTTAAGCCTGGTCCTGGAAAGAAGGGGGCTTCACACGGTATGCCAGGAGGCCCGCTGTCCCAATAAGGGTGAATGCTGGGGGGCGGGGACCGCCGCTTTTATGATCCTGGGGGATATTTGTACCAGGGCCTGCCGTTTCTGCGCGGTGGCTTCGGGCCGGGAGGGGCGGCCGGTCAGGGAAGAGGAGGGTGAGGAAATTGCCCTCGCCGCGGAAGAACTGGGGCTTAGGTATGTGGTCCTTACTTCGGTGGACCGGGATGATCTTCCCCGCCGGGGGGCGGATCACTTTGCCCGCTGTACCGGCGCCGTGAAGCGGAGGCTTCCCGGCGTACAAGTTGAGGTTCTTATCCCCGATTACACCGAAGCCGAATTGAGTCTCCTCTCTCCGGTCCTCCCCGATGTGATTGCCCACAATGTGGAAACCGTCCGGTCCCTCCAGCGGGTCCGGGACCCCCGGGCCTCCTTCGACAAGAGCCTTGCCACCCTCCGGGCGGCCAAGGCCCTGGGGGCGGTAACCAAGTCAAGCCTGCTCCTGGGACTTGGGGAAAAACCCCGGGAGGTGTTTGCCGCCATGGATGAACTGCGTTCCGCCGCCGTAGATATTTTGGTGATGGGCCAGTACCTGCAGCCTGCCAGGGGGCGGATCCCCGTGGCGGAGTACATTTCTCCGGAACAGTTCGACCGCTATGCCGCCGAAGCCCGCCGCCGGGGTTTCTCCGCCGCGGCCGCCTCCCCCTTTGCCCGTACCAGCTATCACGCCCGGGAGGAGCACGCGCAGGCGTGTTTGGGGAGTCAAGACGGCGCGGCGTGCGCCCCGGTAAATGCCGGCGCTGCGGTTAAACCCAACGGGCGCGCCCGGGAAGAGCACGCGCAGGCGTGTTTGGGGAGCCAAGGCGGCGCGGCCCTGCGTCATGTTACGGGGATGGGGAAACCCGGGGGCTGTAAGCTGATACGGCTGACGGCGGATCTGGAGGGGGACCTTATCAGGAATATCAGTATCAGGGGCGATTTCTTCGCAAGCCCCGAGGAAGGTTTCGACAGGGCGGAGGAGCGGCTCCGGGGCGTGCCCAGGGAAAGACTCGCCGCCTCCTTTGACCGTTTCCTTGCCGAGGAGGGGGTGGAGACCCTGGGAATCAACGGGACGGCCGTCGCCCAGGTTTTGGAGGAAACCCTGGGGTAGCGATGGACAGGTATCCCTTCAGGCTTCTGCAGACAGGTTTCCGTAACGGTTTTTACAATATGGGCCTGGATGAGGCCATACTGCAGAAAAGCGCCGAAGGCGGCTCTCCGCCTACCCTGCGTCTCTACGGCTGGGAACCCGCCGCCGTTTCGGTGGGGTATTTCCAGGGCCTTGAAGAGGAGGTTGATCTTGAGGCCTGCGCCCTGCGGGGAATTGACGTGGTCCGCCGCATCTCCGGGGGCGGAGCGGTTTTTCACAAAGCGGAGCTGACTTACAGCCTTATTATGCCCGTTTCCCATCCCCTGGCGGGGGCCGCCGTCCAGGGTTCCTATGAACGTTTTTGCGCCGGCATAGTCCGGGCCCTGGCCCTGCTGGGGGTAGAGGCCCGGTTTGCGCCGGTTAACGATATTTTGGCGGGGGGCCGGAAGATATCCGGCAACGCCCAGACCCGGAGGATGGGCTGCGTTCTCCAGCACGGCACCATACTGTTGGATCTGGACCTGGACTTGATGTTCAGGCTCCTCAGGGTTCCCCCGGAAAAGACAAGGGGCCGTCTTATCGCCGGCGTGAAAAACAGGGTTACCAGTCTCAGGGCGCTGCGTCCTGCGGTTTCCTTTGATGAAGCGGCCTCGGCCCTGGCGGAGGGTTTCGGGGAGGTCCTCTCCCTGGACTTCGTAAGGGAAGAAGCCCCTACGCCGGAGGAGGAAGCGGCGGCCCTGGATCTGGCGGCGAATAAGTTTGGCTCCCGGGACTGGCTCCGCCGCCGTTAGCCTGCCGCCGCCGGCCAGGCGCCGCCCGCCGGATCCGCGCTCTTTGCGTGAGAAGCCCTTTTGGATTAGACTTTCCGTATGGTATCCCCCTTTGTTATCTTTACCCTGTTCCTTGGGGTCCTGTCTTTACCGGTCCCCGCCCAGGACGGCCGTTCCGCCGCGGGGACTCCGGGAGTTCCGGAGGCGGCGTCTTCCGGTCCCGCCGGGCCGGAGGGCGGGGCTCTTCCTGATATATCCCGGCTCTCCATCGGAGGATTGCTCCGGGCGGCCCGGGGGCAGGATCTGCTCTGGCGTCCCGACAGCCCCCTGGATATGCCGCCGGATCTTTTCGGCTTAACCCGGCCTGATTCGCCGCGAAGGGTCCGTACCCCGGACTGTCTTCGTTCCGCCGTACCGCGGGCCCCCGCGGCGGGGGACGTGCGTTCCATAAGCGTCAGTTTTGAAGACGGCGGGGATGCGGGTTCGCTTGGACCGCTAAGCGCCGTGTGGGGGAGCGGTCCCTTTCTGAGCCGTTTTCCGGTTTTTTTAGGCGGAGCGGCGGGTCCGGAGGGCTTTTTGCAGGCTCAGGCGGAATTTGATTCCGGCGGCGGCCTGCGGATCATCCGGTGTTTCGGGGAGGATTTTACGGCGGAATTTCTTGAGGAATCGCTCGTCAGGGTCAAGGCCGCGGGCAGCTATTACTTTGTCCTTTTGGAAGACCGGCCCCGGGGAATCAGCGAAACCTGGTACGATCCTGCGGGTAAGGCCCTCTTCACCATAAGTACCGGCCGTCCCGCCGGAGGAAGCCTGCGGATCAGCTTTCAGGATGAAGCGGCGGGAACGCCGCCGGCCGAAACGAGGTACTATTACAACGGCGCCGGGGCCCTTACCGGAATACGTTCCCCCGCCGGGGAATGGACCGCCCTTTACGACGCCCCGGGCCGTCCCCGGTACTGGGAACGCCGTCCCGCCGCGGCCGCCGGGGCGCCCCCCCTTCCCTCAGGCGGCGGGGCGGACCCGGACGGCTCCGCCGGAAGTCCCGGGAGCTACGCCTTCCAATGGGACGAGCGGGGGCTTCTGGTCCGCCTTTACGGCGGTCCCGCGGGGGAAGCGGAAAACGGCGTGGACTGCCGCTACGAGTATACCCTTGATGAACGGGGCAACTGGATAGAACGCCGGGAAACCCGGATGATACCCCGTTCGGGCCGCCTGATTCCCGTTCCGGGCCGGACCCTGCGGCGGAGCATCGGCTACGCGCCGCCGCAGGACGCCGCGGCGGAAGGGGCCGGGGGAGCGGCGCCGTGAAGGATGTGCCGGAACCGGCGTTTTCCGGTGATTCCGTTAACTGGCGGGATGTTACATACCGGGAAGCCTTTGACCAGGAAGTCCGGGGCCTTCTGCGGCGCCGGGAGCAGGACCCGGACTGTACGCCGGAGGCTCTGGAGGGGACTTTGCGGCATCTGTACCACATGGACGGGGCCGATTGGGCCGGGCGGGGAGAGGTTCAAAACAGCGCCCTGGCGGCGGTCATTGCCGCCCACGAGTATGTCATCGCCCGGTGGAGGGAAGAAGAAAACAAAGGACAGGGGAACCTCTAAACACTTCAGTTGCCGGGAAAAGCTCAAATGCAAGCGCGGCGAAGCTCCGGTTCGATGAAACGGACCATCACGAAGAGGAGGGCCTTAGTATCAAGCCTTTACGGGGGGCGCTTGTTACGATGTCCGTAATGCCTTATACGGCGGCGCATTACCCCTCCGTCTCCCCCATATGGTCCGGTGAAAGCGCCGGTTTCGCCCTACGGCGCATGACTCCCGGCGCCCGGCGCAGCGCTTCCCGCGGATCGCCCTGACATTGTACCGGCGGCGCCATCCGGTACGGCTTCCGCGCCCGCCGGGCGGCGGCATGGATGCCGCTGGTTTCCCTGTACCGCCGGAGTTTCGGCTCTGCCGAAACTCCGAAGGTAAAATCCGGCAGGGACGCCGGATTTTACCCCATCCGCCGTGGCTTTTGATTCATCCGCCGTGGCTTCCGGCTCATCCGCCGTGGCTTCCGGCTCATCCGCCGTGGCTTCCGGCTCATCCGCCGTGGCTTTTGATTCATCCGCCGTGGCTTCCGGCTCATCCGCCGTGGCTTTTGACCCATCCGCCATGGCTTCTGGCTTAAAATCCGTGGATTCCGGCTTGAAATCCGTGGATTCCGGCTTGAAATCCGTGGATTCCGGCTTAGAATCCGCGGCCCCGGTTACGGGCGCGGTACAGAAGCGCCGTTCATGCGCGGCGGGAACGCCGGGGCCTTTGCCGCCGGGCGCGGTAAGGGCGGGGGTCTCCGCCGTTCCGGCCTCCGCCGCGGCCCCCGCCGGCCTCCGGGGCCGGCCATGCCCGGTTTCAACGGGGGACGGGAAAAACCCGCGGAGCGCCCGGACCCCGCGGACAAATCCGGCGAATCCGTCCGGGCGGGCGGATTGCCGGTCCGGCGGGCTTGCTGATCCGCGCCGGACTTTGTATATTAATGTAGAGGCTTCCCGAAACCGGCCGGGTTTTGGGAAAGGCTCTTTAGTAATGCAAGGAAGGAGCCGGTATGGAATGGCGGGCAAGTCATATTTTAGTTAAAGACCGTTCTTTGGCGGAGGATCTGCTGAGACGCGTTAAGCAGGGGGCTCAATTTGAATCGCTGGCCCGGGAGTTTTCGGCCTGTCCCTCGAAGTCGCAGGGCGGCGACCTGGGCTGGTTCGGTCCGGGGAAAATGGCGGCCCCCTTTGAATCGGCGGTAAAGGGGCTGTCCCCCGGTTCCGTGGGAAGCGTGGTCCAGACCCAGTTTGGCTACCATATCATCAAATGTACCGGCCGGAAGGAATGACGGGCCGGCGGCTTCGTATCCGGGCGGGTTCTGCCGTTCCCGCGGCATGAAGATGCCCTAGAAATTCGCTGCGGAATTTCCGCGGCGGGGATCCTCAATTATTACCGATACTTTTATTAACTTGTTGAGTGAGTCTTCGGAGGATTCATGGCGGCAAAGAAAACCGATTTTAAGTCTATCATAAGGCTTGATTCTGAACTTAATCAGATTCAGGATCTTGATCTTCTCCTGGAACGCATTCTTCTGGAGGCCCGCAAGGTGGTCCGCGCTGATGCGGGTTCTCTTTATGTGCTGGAGAACGTGAAAGAAGCGGACGGTGAAGTTGAAAAGCTGGTTATAAAGTACTCTCAGAACGACACCCTGCAAAAAGAGCTCCCCCCGGGACAGAAGCTTATCTACTCGGTTTTTTCCGTGGCGGTAAACGACAAAACCGTCTCCGGCTACTGCGCCCTGACCCAAAAACTGGTTAACGTGCCCGATGTATACAACATAGCGGAGGACGCCCCCTATTCTTACAATACTTCCTTTGACCGTATCTCGGGTTATAAGACCACCTCAACTTTAAGCGTCCCCCTTAAAACCGCCGAGGGCCGCCTCCTTGGGATTATTCAGATGATCAATTCCAAGGACAAAAAGGGGAATACCGTTCCCTTTACCAGGGATGATGAATTCCTTATAACCCATTTTGCCGCCAACGCGACGGTGGCGCTCCAGCGGGCCTATATAACCAGGGCCATGATCCTCAGAATGATTAAGATGTCGGAGCTCCGCGATCCAAAGGAAACCGGCACTCACGTAAACCGGGTGGCGGGGTATGCGGTGGAGATTTACGACCGCTGGGCCTTCCGGCACGGCATTCCGGATACGGAGCGGGAACGGTTCCGGGACGTACTGAAAATTGCGGCGATGCTCCACGACGTGGGGAAGGTGGCGATTTCGGATATTATTTTAAAGAAGCCCGCCCGGTTTACTCCGGAGGAGTACGCCATTATGCAGCACCATACCGTTTACGGGGCCCTGCTTTTTGACGATCCCCAATCGCCGATGGATAATATTTCCCGGGATATCGCCCTTACCCATCATGAAAACTGGGACGGTACGGGTTATCCCGGCTGGATAGATCCGGTTACCGAAAAACCCCTTAAGACGGATGAGGCCAATAGGATCCTGGGTAAAAAGGGGGAGGAGATTCCTCTGCCCGGCCGTATCGTGGCCCTGGCGGATGTATTCGACGCCCTCTGTTCCAAGCGGGTCTACAAGGAGCCCTGGACCGAGGATCAGGTCCTTTCGGAGATACGCAACCTGAGGGGTTCAAAGTTCGATCCTGAACTGGTGGATGTTTTTTTCGAGATTCTTCCCAGCATCAAGCAGATCCAGAACCTTAACCCCGAGAAGAATTAGCCCCTTCTTCCCGGATCAGGCGGCTTAAAACGCGGTCCAAACCATCGGCAAAATGCTTTAGCTCCCGCTTTCCGTAAGAGCCGGTCCGTTCAATGCCCCGGCCGCTCTCGGCAAGCCCCACGGTAAAATTCCGCAGGGAAAGCCTTTCCCGGATATTCTCCCTGGTATAGCTCCGGCCCCGGTCGTCCAGCACCGCAATGGAAGCTTCCACCAGCCGGGCCGCCAGGGGTATGTCCCGGGTAATCACCAGATCCCCCCGTTCCGCCAGCCCGGCGATACGGTTATCCGCGGCCCCCTCTCCGGGGGGGCAGAGCTCCATCGCCGCCGTTTCCCCGCGTATGTCCGGAATGGGCCGGTTTGCGGCGAAGATCGCCCGCACGCCGGTTCTGGCGGAGGAACGGAGGATCAGTTCCCGGGCCGGCCTGGGACAGGAATCGGCGTCTACCAGAATCTTCATCCGGGGCGGCGGCCCGTCGGCAGGCCCGCGGCGTAGAGGGTATAGCTTCCCCCTATGGAAGGCCCTGCTCCGGCGGGGATAAAGGCGCTTGCTCCCCGGTTTAGGACCAGTTCTTCCCCGTCTTTTTTGAAGACCGCCCTCCCGGAACTGACCACGGCGATGGCGGGACCCGGAACGGGGAAGGGGACCTCTCCGCCCCTGCCCCGGATCGCCGAAAGGGCAAATTCCCGGCATTCTCCGGGATAGGTAAAGCAGTCTCCTCCGGGTTTGAGTATCTCCGGCCTAAAGGGGACAAAGCGGAGGATGCGGGTAAGTTCCGTCGTATCGATATGCTTGGGGGTAAGCCCCCCCCGGAGTACGTTATCCGAATTGGCCATCAGTTCCACCCCCAGTCCCCGGACATAGGCGTGGAGCGCCCCTGCGGGAAGGTAGATTGCCTCCCCCGGTTCGAGGGCAAGGAGATTGAGGTAGAACGGAGCGATGATGCCCGGATCTTCCGGGTAATATTCCGCAAACCGGGCGGCCAGTTCCCACTCCGCGGCGTACTGCGGAACCTGCCGCTTGAGCCGGGGTCCGGCTTCCAGGGCATGGTCCGTCAGGGCCTTCCGGGCCTCCGGGGAAAGGCCGAAGAGGGCGCTGAAAAAGTCCCGCAGGGCGGTACGGGCGGGGCCGCCGCCGGGGGCAAGGGCATTTCCGAGGGGGACGCAGGCTTCCCTGAGGAACGTTCCGGCCTCCCCCCAAAAAGTCTCCAGGAACCGGAGTATGGTTTCCGGTTCCCGGAAGCCGCACATGGCCGTAAATGGGCTGAGGGCGCAGAGTATTTCCGGTTTATGGTTGGCATCCTTGTAGTTTCTCCGGGGATCATCCAGGGCGACGCCCTCCCGGTTTTCCCGTTCCCATCCTTGACGGGCCTGTTCCAGATTGGGATGGGCCTGGATGGAGAGCGGTTTTTCCGCGGCGAGCACTTTGAAGAGGAAGGGAAGGGTACCGAAGGCCCGGCCCGCCTCCCCGCCCAGCCAGCGGGCGGGATCCCTTTGGATTAGATCCCCCAGGGAGATCTCCCCGCCCTGAAACTTGAGGGTAGAAGGTCCCCCGGGATGCGCTCCCATCCATAGTTCCGCCCAGGGTTCTCCCGAAGGATTCGGTCTTCCCAACAGAGCGGGAATCCACTCCGGCGAACCCCAGGCGTAATGTTTCACCCTGTTGATAAGGGGGAAGATCCGATCCATCAGAAATTTTCGCTTATTTTTGATCCGCCGCCGGGGGTAGACAAGGCTTCGTCGATACGGGCAATCAGTTCCAGGGTGAGCCGTTCCGCCTCCTGGGATTCATAGGCGGGCTGCTGTTTCCCCGATTTTAATTTTTGTATTTCATCGCAGAGGAGGAAGCCCGCCAGGATGGCGGTTTTAAGGGGGTCCCTTACGCCGGTTGATTTCCGGGTATTTTCCACTACGGAGCGGTAATGGTTAAGGAGGCTTTCAAGATAGGCGGACTCTTCATCGGCGGCAATGGAAAAGGAAGCTCCCAGTATATCGATGCGGAGATCGCTTCTCGGCATACAGGCTCCTTAAAAGATATCCAGCTCCTGGACATCATCCGAAAGATCCGGATCCTCCGGCATTTCCGGTTTTTCGCCGGAAATGCCGGGATCTCCGGTATCTTCCGCGGACCCGGATGCCGGAAGAAGATCCCCGCCCCCGGATTCCGCCGCAGGCGGGGGTTCCTGGGACGGGAAATCCGCGCCCTTCAAAGCATCCCCGGGACGGCCCGGATTTTCGGAAGCTTCCGGAGACGCGGAAACGGCCCCGGCGGTGGAGAGGCTTTTTTCTATGGCGTCCTCAAACTGATTGAGCCTGTCCAGGGCGGAGATAATGCCCTTTTCAATATGGCTCTGATCTTCTTTAAACTGCTGTACTAAAACCTCAAGCTCATCAATCCGTTTCCGGTAACTGTCCAGGGTAATCCGCAGCCGGCTGTTTTCACTGTTTACCTGGTTTACATAGTTGATTGCCTTGGCAACCTTGGTTTCCAGGAGCTTGACTTGCTCAAGGGTTACCATTATGCGGTTCCCAGAGCTGTTTTCGCCTGGGCAACCACAGCTTTGAAGGCATTGGCATCTTCTACCGCCAGGGAGGCCAGGGCCTTCCGGTTAATCGTTATTCCCGCCTTGACAAGACCGTTTACCAGCCGGGAATAGGAAAGCCCCTCCGCCCGGCAGGCGGCGTTGATACGGATAATCCACAATCTGCGGAAATCTCCCTTCCGGTCCCTCCGGTCCCGGTAGGCATAGAAAAGGCTCTTGGTTACCGCATCCTTGGCGGTCTTGTAGTTTGAATGCCGCCGGCCCCAATAACCCTTTGCCTGTTTAAGTATTTTTTTCCGGTGGTCCCTTCTTCTGGAACCGTCAACCGCTCGTGACATAAGCGCTCCTCATTAACCGTAGGGTAACAGCTTTTTCTTGATCACCGGGACATTGTCCCCCGAAAGTATGCCTCCGTGGCGGAGATTCCGCTTCCGTTTGGCGGATTTCTTGGTAAGAATATGGCGAAGGTTCTGTTTTTTATACTTTACCTTGCCGCTTCCGGTGAAGGAATAGCGCTTAGCGGCGCTTTTCTTGGTTTTCATCTTGGGCATAGAAAATCCTCAATAAAGGCTGAGAGTTTTCTCCTGGAAAACTCCGAAATACCGGCAAAACCGGCACTATTTCTTTGTTTTGGGGCTCAGTACCATGGACATAAACCGGCCTTCCATGGCCGGGGGTTTATCCATCACATAGTCCCCTTCGATACGCTGCAAGACATCTTTAAGAACATCCAGGCCTAGTTCGGTATGGGCAAGCTCCCGGCCCCTGAAACGGACCGTTACTTTGACCTTGTTCCCTTCGGCGAGAAACTCCCGGACATGCTTCGACTTAAAATCCAGATCGTGTTCATCAATTTTAGGCTGCATCCTGATTTCTTTCAGTTTTAGCAGCTTCTGTTTTTTCTTCGAGTCCCGGATTTTCTTTTCGTTCTCGAATTTGTACTTGCCGTAGTCCATAATCTTGACCACCGGCGGGTTCGCCTGGGGGGCAACTTCCACCAAATCAAGAGCCTGTTCCCTGGCAATTTCAAGGGCCTCAACGGTACTCAGTACCTGCTGTTCCCCTTCATCCCGGATGAGACGAACCTCCCGTACACGAATCTGTTCATTAATCCGTAAATCCTTATCCGCCAACTGACCTCCTCGTCAATTTCCGGGAAACCAGGTTCTTCCCCGGAAATTTTTTTTCCGGCAAACCCTGGTGTACCCGGATTATCCATTCAAACTATAACAGATATTCGCGGCCCCTGTCCAGTGATCGCCCGGGACTGTCCTTGCCTTGCGGCCGGGAACGGCCTGTGCTAGGCTGGGATTATGAGCCTCTTTTGCTTCCTGTGGATACCCCTTTTTTATCTTTTCCGGCTTTCCCTGGCCGGGCATGGCCGGGGCGGGGAAGCCTGGGCCCTGCTTTTGGGAAGCGCCGCCGCCCTGGTCCAGCTTATCCTGCCGGTCCCCGAAGGGGGCGGCTTCGGCTTTTCCCGGTGGCTGGAAATCTGCCTGGGGGTAACCGGTCTGCCGGCGGCGCTGCCCCTTGCCGTATACGCCCTGCTTCTGGTTTTGCGGGCCCTGCCCCCATCCGCAGACGCCGCCGGTTTTACCCTGCTGTGGCTCGTCCCCGCCGCCATTATCCGGGCCGTCCAGTGGAGCCCCCGCCAGGAACCTTCCCTTTTGGTCCTGGTTCCCCTGCTTTGGACCGCCGCCGCCGAAGGTTCCGCCTTTTTTATCGGCCTTATCCGGGAAGGGCGGCCCCTGTTGCGGATCCCCGGAATCTGCGGCATCCTGGCCCTTCCCCTGCTGGAAACGACGTCTTATTGGGCCTTTTACGGCGGCAATCTCATGTTAGGCGCCGCCCTGCTTTTCCTCAACCTTATTCCCCTGGGACTCTCCCTGGGAACCGGCCTGTATAAAACCGTAAAAGGTTGAGGAAAACCGCCGGGCCGTATAAACCCGGCGGCGCTTGTTTTGTTATGCCTGCCCCGCGGAACCCAGGACGTTCACATTTTTGTGGGCGTACATTTTTTTAAGCTCCTCCCTGGCGGGGCCCAGATATTTCCGGGGATCAAACTCATCGGGTTTTTCCGCGAAAACCTTGCGGATCATGGCGGTCATGGCAAGGCGGCCGTCGGAATCGATGTTGATCTTGCAAACCGCGCTTTTTGTGGCCCGGCGGAGCTGTTCCTCGGGGATACCCACGGAATCCTTCAGTTTGCCCCCGTATTGCTCGATGATTTTGACGTATTCGATGGGTACCGAGGATGAACCGTGGAGGACGATGGGGAATCCGGGGATCCGCCTTTCAATTTCCTCCAGAATGTCGAAACGCAGGGGCGGGGGAATCAGGATGCCGTTGGCGTCCCGGGTACATTGTTCGGGCTTGAATTTGGTCCGGCCATGGCTGGTGCCTATGGAAATCGCCAGGGAATCGACCCCGGTCTTTTTGACAAAATCCTCCACCTCCCCGGGCTGGGTATAATGGCTGTGTTCCGAGGAAACATCGTCTTCCACCCCCGCCAGCACCCCCAGTTCCCCCTCAACGCTGACATAGTCCTTCCGGGAATGGGCGAATTCGCAGACCTTTTTGGTCAGCGCCACGTTTTCTTCGTAGGGCAGGTGGGATCCGTCTATCATCACCGAAGAAAAGCCGGTTTCCACACATTCTTTACAAAGTTCAAAGGTATCCCCGTGGTCCAGGTGCAGCACGATGGGAATATCGTATCCCAGCTCGTGGGCGTATTCCACCGCGCCCTTGGCCATGTTTTTGAGCAAATTCTGGTTGGCGTATTTCCGGGCCCCCGA
>JAISMC010000015.1 GCA_031276965.1 Treponema sp. | reverse complement strand
GCGGCGCTGCTGGATGAATTTGCCGCGTCCTTTGGGAGCGCCGACCAGGTTGTGCTGCACAAGATCTACGGCTCCGCCCGGGAGACCTACCGGGGGGGCGTTTCGGGGAAAACCCTCTTTGAAAAAACCTCCGCGCTCAGGGACGGGGTTCAGTATGTCGAGGATCCCCTGGATGCGGTGGATCTGCTCAAGAAAATGCTGAGGCCGGGGGATCTGTTCCTCACCATGGGCGCTGGGGACAACTGGAAACTCGGCGCCGCCCTGTACGATTATTACCGGAACAACGCAGGCAGCAGCGCCGGGGAAGCCGTCCCATGAAAAGCATGACCGGCTTTGCCGTTCAGGAAATGCAGGAGGAGGGGGTTTCCGCATCGATTGAGATGAAGGGCTACAACAGCCGCTTCCTGGATATCTTTGTCAACCTTCCCCCCTTTCTGTCTGTCCTGGAAAGCGAAATCCGGGACTATGTCGGCTCCCGTTTCAGGCGGGGAAAGGTGGAGATCACTATCCGTGTCAGGGAGCTCAATTCCGATATTGCCGTTTCGGTCAACCACAGGGCAGCCAGGGTCTACCATGACAGCATCCTTGCTCTGGCGCAGGATCTGGGGCTGGAGGAAAAGCCGGGCCTGGCCCTGATCCTCGGCATGGAGGGGGTGCTGGAGATTGAGAAAAACCGGGACGAACAGCGGTGCCGCAGCATTATTGCGCCCCTGCTTCAAAAAGCAGCGGACCAGTTTGAGGCGGAGCGGGTCCGGGAGGGAAGGACCGCCCAGGCCGACATACTCACCCACCTTGCATCCCTGGAGACGGGGCTTGCGGCCATAGCTTCCCAGGCGCCCCTCATGGAAATCTCGATTAAGGAAAACCTGAGAAGCCGGTTTGCCGAACTGCTTGGGGACAGGATTGACGAGAACCGCGTCCTTGCGGAAACCGCGGCGCTGCTGATGAAATACACCATTTCCGAGGAGCTTTCCCGGCTGTCTTCTCATCTGGAAGAATTCCGTCTGGAAACCGGGCGGAACCCGAGCCCGGGGAAAAAGCTGGATTTTCTCTGCCAGGAAATCAACCGGGAAATCAACACCATAGGCTCAAAAACCCCGGTCCTGGAAGTAAGCCGGGCCGTGGTGTCCATGAAGGACGCCCTGGAAAATATCCGTGAACAACTCCGGAACGTGGAGTAGGGGAAAGGCGTTTTTTTTAAGTTGCATCAAATTGGCCTGGTTGATTGCAAGCCTGGCCAATGGACTTAATCTCCCTCAATAAAATCCTCTTGTGATAATTCAACTGTTGTCGTGGTTGTAGTAAAAGCTATTTTATTTTTCGATATAAAACTAAAATCCCTACGAAAAGGAGCAGCAGTTCTTCTAATATAGACTATAACATAGTATAACCCGGAACCAGTCCACGGCTGGGTCTGATCAAGATCGGCATATAATGGCGATTCCCTCTTTTCCCCATTGGCAATAGGCGATGATTCATGGCGGTTATCATAACGATAAGATCGGGATCGCCGCTTTTAAAAATATCATCCAGATAGGCGATTATTTGCTCCTCCGTTTCCAGATATTCAGCCGGGTCCCATACGGTTGTATTAACTGGTTTCATGTTATACCCTCCTCAAGGTTCCGAGCGATCTGTTTCGCAGTTTCTATATCCCTGCTTTGTCTTGACTTATCGCCGCCGCAAAGCAGGACAACAATTTCTTCACCCCGTCTGGTGTAGCACACCCGAAAACCGGGGCCGTAATCGACACGCAATTCGAAAACGCCGCCGCCTACCGCTTGCTATCTCCAAAGTTGCCGGCAGAGATGCGGCGTATACGGGCGTTGACAATCGCCTGTGTTACCCGGTCACCCAAGTTCCGGATCCATGTTTTGAATTGTTCTGTTTCCCGTATCGTTATCATGCTTATATTGTATCCCACAGGATACAAAAAGTCAAGGGAGAGGGAAAAAGCATAATAAAATTCAGTGTTCAACTCCGGAATGTGGAGTAGGGGAAAGGCCCTTGCAAAATCCGGCAATTGGCGGTATATTTAAATTGCCGCCCGGGGTCGTTTCGGACGTTGGCTCAAGGGGGCCGGAAACGGTCAGCACGAGGCACCCGGTTCGCGCATTTTCCAAAATGTCCGTATCTCCATTTCCTCCTATGTTTGTGCTATAATATGCTACGAAATTCAATTAAGGAACGTGGAATGAAGCAGAACAAGGACCCGGGTGACGCCCGGATAGCCATATCGGGGAAGAGCGGGTGCGGAAACACCACGGTGAGCCGGCTGGTGGCGGAGCGGCTGGGGTTGCGGTTTATCAACTTTACCTTCCGCACCCTGGCCGCGGAAAGGGGGATAAGCCTGGAAGAGGCGCTTGAGAGGGCCGCCGCGGACGATTCCTGGGACCGGGAAGTGGACCGGCGCCAGACAGCCATTGCCCGGGAGGACGGAGGCAGCGTGCTTGGCTCCCGGCTGGCCATCTGGATGCTGGAGGAGGCGGACCTCAAGGTCTACCTGAAGGCGGCGCCGGATATCCGGGCAAGGCGGATCGCCGAGCGGGAAGGGGGGGACATTGGGGCCGTGGCGGCTTTTACGGCGGAGCGGGACAGGCAGGACCGGGAACGGTATCTGCGGCTGTACAGGATTGACAACGACGATTACGGCTTTGCGGATCTTGTGGTGGACACCGGCGCCCTTGACCCCCAGGGGATTGGGGATATCATTATAGC
>JAISMC010000008.1 GCA_031276965.1 Treponema sp. | reverse complement strand
TTTTGATGTGCTCCTCCGCAGGGTGCTGCGCCAGGACCCCAACGTGATCATGATAGGGGAGATCAGGGATTCCGCCACCGCGGAGATAGCCCTGAGGGCGGCCCTGACAGGACATCTGGTGCTGTCAACCCTTCACACCAACGATACGGTTTCTGTTATCCCCCGGCTCATCAACATGGGGATGGAGTCCTACCTTATCGCATCGGTGCTGCGGGGTGCCGTTGCCCAGCGGCTGGTCCGCCGCCTCTGCCCCCACTGCAAAAAACCCGTGGACCCTTCCCCGGAGGATCTCCGGATCCTCCGCATGGCCGGGGCCGCCGCCGGAACCCTCTACGCCGCCGGGGGCTGTCAGATCTGCGGCCATACGGGCTTCCTGGGCAGAACGGTGGCAGCGGAACTGTTCAGGAGCGATCCCGGCCTGGAGGAACTGATCCAAAACCGGGAAAAAACCGCGGTCCTCGCCGCCTACCTCGAACACCGGGGCATGGACAGCCTCTTCCGGGAAGGGGTACGGAAGGCCGCGGAGGGCGTCACAAGCCTCGGAGAAATTGCAGGGGAAATTGTTATTCCCCCGGGAGATGAAGATGGAATACTTCCGTTGTAATATTGAAGAGAATATAAAAGGTACTATCGAGGAAAGCACAAATCCTGTTTATCCCCGCCGGGGAAAGGGGTCGAAGAAGGCGGTCCTCGAATTCACCGGGATGATGGAACTGCTCATCGGCTCGGGGCTCTCCCTGAAAGACGCCCTGGAGGTGTTCACGTCGATTAACGGAAAATCTGCGGCGGGCCTCCTGGGGCAGCGGCTTTCCCTGCTTATCAGTAGGGGTTTCTCCTTTGCCCGGGCGGTTTCCTCGATGGAAGATGCCTTTTCGCCCATATACCGGGGCATGATAGCGGTGGGAGACCGGGCGGGATCGGTGGAGGCCATATTCCCCCGGCTTAGTGCATACCTGGGGGATCAAAAAAGACTGGGGGACAAAATTTCCGCGGCCCTGGCCTATCCGATCCTGGTCCTCGGCGTAGCGGTATCCGGAGGGCTGGGACTCGTCCTCTTCGTGATCCCAAAACTGGAGGCCGTCTTTGCGGGTTTTGCCGGGGACGCGGCGGAGGGGATCCGGGCAAACATCCGCTCCGCAGAGATTCTGCTCATCCTCCTCCTGGTCCTGCTGATCCTCTGCGCCGCAGGCTTCCTGCTGGCAAGAAGGGCGGGGAGGAAGAACGAAGACTTTGGCTGTTTCATGGACGCCCTCCTTTTTCGCCTGCCCGTCTTCGGCAGATTCCTCTCTTCCTGGGAAAGCCTCAACTTCAGCTTTGCCATGGAGGTCTTAACCGGCGGCGGCGTACCGGTGGAGACGGCGATTGGGGAAGCCGCGGCGGTGATCTCAAACCGGGCCTACCGCCGGGCCCTGGGGAGAGTCCGGGAGAAACTCATAAACGGAGGCAGCATTACCAGGGCCTTTGCGGAAGAAAAAATTTTCCCGGTTTATATGAGCCGGTGGATCGCCGTCGGGGAGCGTTCGGGGAAAACGGAAAAAATATTTTCCCGGGTCCGCATCTTCTTCCAGGATGAAATAGAACGTCAGACCGCAGGATTACTGCTGCTCATCGAACCTGCGCTGATAGCGGCGGTGGGGATATTTATGCTTGCCATGATAACCGGAATCATAGTTCCCCTCTTTTCAATATACGGAAATCTTATATAGGAGGCTTCTATAAACATGAAAACGAAAACAAAAACAAAAATTAAAACTGAAAAGGGAGCGCAGAAACACTGTCCCCCTTATCAGGACCCGTCGGGAGGGTGGACCTTTATTGAAACCCTCATCGTAATCGGCATCATACTGGTTTTAACTTCCTCCGTAGGATTCATGGCGGTTAAATACCTGGACCGGGCAAAGGTGGTCACCGCGAAAAGCCAGATAGAGACCTTTGCCCTTTCCCTGGACGCCTACTTCCTTGACTGCGGCGAATATCCTGCGGAACTGCAGGGCCTGTCCGTCCTTTGGGAAAAACCGGACGCGGACCCGGGAGGGGGAGCCTGGAACGGCCCCTATCTGAACAAGGCCGTACCAAAAGACCCCTGGGGGAACGACTATGAGTACCGTTCGCCGGGGAGAACCGGTACGGGATATGAGATCCGATCCTTTGGCGGAGACGGGCTTGCGGGGGGTGAGGGAAATGACGCGGACATCACATCCTGGGAATGAAGGCCGGCACAATTTCTGCTGCAGATTCGGAGCATTGCTGCGCGGAGAAGGGCAGCGGGAAGGCGGTTTTGTTTTACTTGACGCCCTGCTGTGCCTCTTCATCACCGGTATTGCGGCGCTCCTGATCCAGGGCAGCGTGGAAGCGGCGGGGAAAGCGGCGGCGGGCAGGATCACTGCCGCGGTAAGGCTGATTGAGGAGCGGAACATCCTGGCGGGCAATGCCGGGCCGGAATTTTCCGGAGAGGCGGCGGCGGATGAATAACCGGGAAGGGGGTTTTACCATACCGGAGATCCTCACAGGGCTCTGCGTTACCAGCATCTGCATGTTTATGCTCTCCGGCCTCCTCTCCTCCTCAACGGGACTCTTTGCCCGTTCCCGGGACAGGATCTTGACGGCGGTGAGCCTTATCAGGGCGGATACCCGTATCCGCGCCGGGCTCGGGGCCGTGGTTATTCCCTATTGGGAAGGGGGAACCGGCGGCGTACAAATCCTGCAGGCCGGGGAGGAGATCCTCATCCCCTGGTATGGGGGCATCCGGGAGCACACCCTGAGTTTCAGGATAGAAGGAGCCGGACTTGTTATGGAAACCAGGGATAACCTGGGTACGGAGCAAAGCATCCTCATGGAATCCGCGAACCGGATCACCATGACCCTGCTGGAGGATGAAAACCAAATACCCCGGGGCATTGACTTTTGCTTTACCCGCTCCGGCGCGGCCTTTCATTCCCTGGCATATTTTTCCTGCGCCCCCCTTGCAGGGGGAGCCCTTGCAGGAGGAGAGCCATGAACAAGCAAAACGACGCCGGTTTTGCATCCCTCCAGTTCCTCTGTACACTTTTCCTGCTTTCCGCCCTGGCCGGCGGACTTGGGTACTACCTCGCCCCGCTTATAAGGGCGGAAGAGAAGGCAAGGCGGTACAACAGGGAATATGCGGCGGTAAAGATCATTCTGGGGGATATTCTAGCCGCCCTGGCCTCGGATCCCAGCCCCGGCAGCCACGGGCCGGATGACCCGGTCTGGACTCTGAACGGCATGACTAAGGAGGGCTGTACCGTTACCATAAACCCCGCCTCTGACCGGCTGAATCCGAATTTTGTCCGAAAAAACATCTTTGAAAAAACGGCCCTTTCCGGTTTGTTCAGACCGGGCCTTACCGCAGAGGATCTGCAGCAATGGAGGGAGGACAAGGGCCTTTCCCTGTCCGCCGCCGCATATCGCAGTTTTTTTGACGACGAAGTTTTTGAAAAATACTTTTCCTGTTACGGCTGGGCAAACATCAATCTGATCGATGAATTTTCCGCCCGGACGCTGGTGTTTTCCCTTAGCGGTTCGGAATATACCGCGGAATTGATCCGGCAAAGGATAGAAACCATGCTCATTGCCAGGACCCGGGCAAACCGGGAATCCCTTCCATCGATCCTCAGCATCCATTACGGGGAACTCTTTCCCCTGATCAACGCCGAAGCCCTGATGAACGTCAATTTTATCGATTCGCTCTTGCTGAAAGAATTGATCGCCTATCCGGATTATGAAGTAAACTCCCCGGAAACACGGTGGCAGGAACTGATAAGGCTCCGCAGCGCCGGAATTCAGGACGGGGAAGAACTCGCCCTCATCCTGGGAATCGATTCGGACAATCCCCTGCTCCAATACCTGGGTTGTATAACCTGGTTTTGGGAACTCCGCATAGAGGGCAGGGAACTTTCCTGCCGGGCCGTGATATGCAGACTGCCGCCGGATGCCGCGGAACGAAGCGGGCCGGGGGAATACATCATTATCGAAGAGAGGTACTATTAATGTTGTTAATTTCACCTGAAGAATTTCCGGTATTTTTGCTGGATATTCCCCGGCTAAGGGGACAGGATCCCAAACTCATCATCGAGTCTCAGTTGAAGAATCTCTACCCCGGCGATCCCCGGAATACGGAATTCGATTACTACATCCGCCCCGTCAGGGGAAAAGGGGCCCAGGCGCCCCGTT
The DNA here is from genome assembly GCA_031276965.1 of Treponema sp. GTDB lineage: Bacteria > Spirochaetota > Spirochaetia > Treponematales > Breznakiellaceae > JAISMC01. Next base: position 1,137 of record JAISMC010000008.1, on the reverse strand, counting down.
ACCGGGCCATTGTGTTTGCCGCCTCCCGGACCACGTGCGGCATCCGCAGTAAAGAGGACAAAAACCTTGTTCCAGGTATTGCCTTCATGATCCTGGCCGCCCGTATGGCGGGACGAAAAAAATCCGGCGCAAAAACACAACTGGTACTGCTTCTGACGGAAGACCGGCTGGAAGCGGCCCGGTTTGAAGGCGGAGAAGTTGCGGGCTACTTCTCCGCACCCTGGACCGCTGTGGATGCGGGCGGGGAGGGGCTGCCGGCATGGCTTACGCCGGATCTGTACGGCGGCGCCGAAGGGGAAAAGGACGGATTTTCCGTAACCGCCATACTCAAAAACCCGCCGCACAATGCGATCCGGACCCTGCTCTCCGCCGGGGAACCCGGGGGCGTCCCCGTCAGGACCGTGGAATTCGATACCCTTGCGGCGAGGCTGCGGGGAAAAAAGTACGCCGTTTTTAACGGCAGGAAGCGGAGAAACCCCGGACCCGCCGCCATTGCATGTCTTATTTTTTGCCTGGGGGTTCCGCTGCTTCCCCTGCGCTCCCTTTCCCTGCGGCAGGAAGGGATTCTCTCCCGGATAAAAGCCGTCCACGCCGAAAAAACGGAATCCCGTGAATCCGTAATTCAGTATGAGCAACGGATAGCGGAAATACTCAACCGTACAGAAAGCGGCCGGACCGCCCTCCGGCAGAATGTCTACCGGATCCTCTGCGCCATGACGTCCTGCCTTGACGGCGCATGGGTACGATCCCTGTCGCTGGAGGAATCCGGTTTTAGCCTGGACGCGGAAGGCGCCGATTCCCTGGAAGTTATGCATGCCCTGGAATCATCCCCCCTTTTTTCCGGTATGATTCTGCGCCAGGCATCCCCCTCAAAGATCCGGGCCGAACAATTTGTAATTTCAGGAGACATTATCCATGAAAAATAAAACCGCCATGACCATGACGATATCCGGCATCTGCGTTGTCCTGCTGCTCGCCGCCGGTAATGCCGCCGAGCTTATCCGGCTGTACAAAACCGGCAGATCGATCCGGTATTACCAAGAGGCCGCGGAACGCATCCCCCCTGTTACGGAAGGACAACTGCCGGCTCTCCGGGAACGGCTAACGGCGCTGGAGCAAAAACCCGCCGGGCCGGAA
>JAISMC010000163.1 GCA_031276965.1 Treponema sp. | reverse complement strand
AAATAATTTCAATATAATTTCCCGTATAATCTGTTTTTAAGTATTGTTTATACTCTAAATGTATTTTTCCATTCATTTATCATTCCTCTACCTATTTGCTTCGTTTATACATTATACACAATTGTAAAATATATTGTCAATTTTATTTGGATTATTTTAGGTGGCATTTCGCATAACGCGGGTTATATGCACATTTACGACTACCTCAAAGCGCAAGGGGGGGTTATTAGGGGGGCTGTTTACACCGCGCCGTAAAAGCGAAGCTTCACATTGGTCCTGGCGGTACGCCGCGCATGGTTCCGGGCCTGCCGGACGGGCGGGCGGCGCCGGAGGGCGCATGGGCGCTTACGACTGGGCCGTTGAGGATCACCGGATTGCCCGGAGGTCCCAGCGGCGCTGCATTTCCGCGGCCGCCTCCTGGGGGGTCCGGGCCTCTTCAAACAGGGCTTTTAACTCTTCCAGGAGGATCGTCTCGAAGGCCGGCAGTTCCTCCAAATCCAGGGGTTCATAGGTTCCTTCCCCCAGTTCGTAGATATCCGCCGCCTTGGCGTAGAGCGGGTCCCTTCTGCTTTCGGTTCCGGAAAGTATGCCGGAGGCCCGCCCGGTAAGGAAGGACCGCCGGCGGGCCAGAAAGGCAAGCCACATCCAGGCTTCCTCTTTGTGCCGGCTGCTCCGGGGGATTCCGGCGTACCAGTCTTCGGAGGCAAAGACGGGGCTGCCTATATAGGAACCGGGGACGGGGACGGCGCTTATGCCGAAGAAATCCTGGTCCCCGCCGCCGGCCCGGGCCTGCCTAAGGGCTTTGATATATTGAACCGGGCCTATCATCATGGCGGTACGGCGGTTTATAAAGGCATCCAGCTTTGCCTCCCCGCCGGTGGTAAAGACATTCCGGGACAGGCAGTCCCGCTGGTAAAGGGCGTTAAGAAAGGTCAGGGTCTCTATAAAGGGGGGATCCGCAAAGCGCAGTCCCCTGCCGCCGGTAAGCTTTGCCCCGGAAGCCCAGAACCAGGAAAGAACATCCCGGTAAAGATCCCGGCTGTCCGCCGGGTCGAGGGCCAGGGTCAGGGCGGAACGATCCGGTCCCGCCAGGGCTTCGGCATAGCTGATAAATTCGGCCCTGGTCTTTGGGGGGCGGTTAAATCCTGCGGCCCGGAGCATGTCGATGTTGAAATAGAGGAGGCTGACCAGGGAAACCAGGTGGACGGCCTGCTTCTCGTCTTGGGGAGCTGCAATAAAGCCCTCCCCTCCGGCGCCGGTATGGGCCTCCAGGGGTTCAAGGACCCCCCGGCGCGTCAGTTCCGGAAGCCAGCGCTGATCCAGGCCGAGTACGTCGGGCTGCCATTCGGGGGAAGCGGCGGCTTCGCCGCCGGAATCCTCCGCCTTCAGATAGAGGTTCAGCCGGTCCCGGATTTCCCCGTAGGGCCTGGTATCCAGCCGTACCCGTATCCCGGGATGCAGCCCCTCGAATTCCCGAATCAGGGATTCCAGGGTATCCGGTTCCATCCCGGTCTGCCACCATTGGGAAAAAACCAGGGTGGTCTTTAGAGAAGAGGCCGCAGCCTTAAAGACCAGGGCCGCCGCCAGTATGGCAAGGGCCGTAAAAAGCAATATGCGGTCAATCCGTTTATAATTCATTTTCCTCTCGACTTTTAGCTGATTTTAAGGTACACCGTAACAGCTATGCTTGAGTTTTTGCAAAGGATATTCCGTCCCCGGCCAAACAAACAGGAAGAAACCGATCCCGACGCCGTTGTTATGGAAAAATGGGACGCCGTCTTTTCCGATCCCAAAAATGTCCGCTTTGATATTAAATCAGAATCCGCCTATGATGCCTATCTCCATAAAAGCGGAAACACGGATTGCCTGGTCCTGGGGCTGCGGAAGGCAGGCTGCATCGCCTGGATAGAAGATCCCCTGTTCCGTTACGGGGATTTGGTGATAGACGGAACATTCCGCCTGGATTCCCGCGGTTCCTATGCCGCGGCGGGTTTTTTGTTCCGGGTGGTGGATGAGCGGACCTGCTACTCGGCGCTGATCTCCAATAAGGGCTACTTCCGGCTTGACGTACTGCAGAACGGCATGCCCCTGCCCCTGATAGGCTGGACCGAGGTTCCCGGCGCCGAAACGGACAGGGCCCGGGGGCTTCCCGCGGCGGATATGCCGGTAAGCTTAAAAATTATCGCCTGGAATAGTCATATTATTCTGGCGGTAAACGGAATCTGGGCGGCGGAAATTAAGGATTCCACCATCTCCGAAGGCCGGATCTGTTTTGCCGCCGCCTGTTACGATGCGCCGGTTCATAATGACGACGAGCCCTATACCGCCGAGGCCTTTCTTGAATCCTTTTCCGTTGAATCCCGAACGCTTGAGGTGGAGAAGATCTACGGGCAGTGGGAAAACAAGGCGGACCCCCGGAGTTGTTTTCATCTGGCCGAAACCTTTACCGCCATGAACCAGCCCGCGGCGGCCCTGATTCAGTTAAAGAAAGCCTGGGACGATCCGGCCTGTGAAAAAACCCAGCGGGAACTGCTCCTTGCGGCCCGGCTGGCCCTGAGGCTCGAACTGCTGGACGAGGCCGAAACCTATATTGACAACTGTATAGCCGCCGGCGCCGGTACTCCCCTTGGAAGGGAAGCGGGCCTGGAGAGGGTAAAGCTTCTCTATATCGCAAAACGCTATGACGAGCTTATCGCCGCCGCGCCGGAGGACGGACCGGGTTCCGGAAACGGCGGTTCCGCGGAAGGGGCCTGCACAGAGGCCGCCCCCAGGCCGGAACCTTCGTCAACCTTCTATACGCTGCTGGGAAACGTGTATATGGAAAGGAATGAAGTCAAACGGGCCGCCCGGTGCTATGACGAAGCCTGCAGGCTGGACGGCAGTAACGGCCTTGCCGCAAAAAACGCCGCCAATGCCTATGAACTGCTGGGGGAAAAGGACGAAGCCATAAAGCGATACCTTGAGGCGGGGCGTATTTTCCTCTCCCAGGATAACTATGAGGATCTGGGCATCCTCGTTCCCAAGATGCTGGCCCTGGACGGAAGCAGCCGGGAAGCTCACGGGCTTGCGGGGAAATGGGCCTTTGGAGTTGAGGACTGGACCATGGCGGCGCAGGAATTTGCGGAGGCGGAACGGCTGCGGCTGGCCCTGGAGCCCCGTCCCGGCAGGGATCCTTCTCTGGTTTTTCTCCAGGCCCTTCTGTTGATACGGCAGGGAAAACGGCCCGAAGCGCTGCCTCTGCTTGAGGAGGCCGCCGCCCTGGCCCCGGACTTTGCCCTCTTCCGGTTCCGGCTGGCGGAGAGCCGTTTCCTCCTCTCGGGAAACAGCGCCGATCCCCGGATGCTGGCGGATCTGGAAGCCGCCCTGAACCTGTCCTCCGGTGAGGAGGATGCTCCGCCGGACAGCGGCGGCAGCAGGCTGACCTGCGGCTGGATACACAATCTGGCCGCTCAGACAGCCCTGGGTAACAATGATCTTGAGGGCGCATCCCGGCATCTGGAAAAGGCCGCCGGGATCCTGGGTGAAGTTCCGGCTATACGGGTAAACCGGGGCGGGCTCCGCTATCTCCAGGGTTCCCTGGATAAAGCCCTGGCAGTACTGGCGGTTACCTCCAAAGATGAGGACCCCGAGGGAATGATGAGCAACTGCGCGGGAAACCTGCTGGTCAAGGCGGGCCGTTTTGAAGAGGCGGATTCCTACTATCAGGCCGCCCTGGCCGCAGCTCCGCAGAATGCTGAATATATCTGCAACCGGGCCGCCTGCCTCATTGAGTTGGGGTACTACGGTGAAGCGGATAGCCTCCTTGCCCGGCTTGAAACCATGACCCCTTCGGCGCTGAACCTCATCGCCTATATAGCCATCAAAAAAGGGGAATACCAGCGGGCGGAGGCGGCCTGCAAGACTGCCCTGGAAAGCGACGACGGACACGCCGCTTCCCTCCTCTCCCTGGGATGGATCTATACCACCCTGAAACGCTGGGACGACGCCCGGAATATACTGGACCGGCTGAACGCGCTTCCCCTTTCGGCGGAGTACAAATCCCGCAGGGACGAGTTAAAAATGCGTCTTGAGGAAAGTCTTTTCAAAACCGTTCACTGCATTGCCTGCGGGAGAAGCTGGCGCATCCTTCGGGAGCCCTCCCCGGCGCCGCCCATACGGCTCTTCGCCATGCCCCCGGACGATCTGCCCGCGGGGACCTGTCCCGAATGCGGCGGCGTCTATTGTATTGCATGCGGTAAAAAAAACCTGGACCCGGAGGGCCGTTTCCTCTGCCCTAAATGCGGCAAATCCCTCAAACTGATTGACGGGGGACTGAAAAAGCTGGTCTACGACTGGGCCGCCGGGGCTCTCCCCAGGGAATGACGCCGTTCCTTCAAAAGACGATCGATTTCCCGGCCTATGTCGCCGGGGGAACCCCGATCCGCCGCAACGGTGATGGGGGTGATTTTTTTATAAAGAGCTCCCCGGCGGAGATGGAGTTCCCGGTGGGCTGTTTCGGGATCGGCGGCGTCAAGAAAGGGGGGAAGCCCGCCGCTTTGCCGTATCCGCTCCCAAGCGGTCTCGGGGGGAACTTCGAGATAAACCAGCGCCGCCCCGGACGTTCTGAGCAAATCCACCGCGGAGGGATTGTCGATAATTCCTCCACCGGCGGCGATAATCCGGGTCGAAAGGCCGGTCTTAGAATCCGGCGCCAGGGCGTTTGCCAGAGCCTCCGTTTCAGCCCTCCGAAAGAGATCCGGTCCCTTCCGGTAAAGTTCCCGGGGACTGCTTCCGGTTTGTTCTTCAAGGAGAACATCAAGGTCAATAAAAACGCCCCCCCGCAGCGACGCCAGGGCGCGGCCGGCGCTGGTTTTCCCTGCATGTTTCGGCCCAACCAGCACAATAATATTTTCCGCCTCCGGGTTCTGTCCGTACTTCGGTACGGGCCGGATTATATGCGCTCCCATGGACTACACCCTATAGAAACCACTACTATTATACAAGAGATGGTATATAAAAGATGAACGGATTATGGGTTTTGATTCTGCTTATTCTAATTTCCGCTCTGCCGGTTCTGCTGGTTTATATTTGGTTCAGGCTGAGCAAATTTTCCATTTCCCTGCCGTGGTTTCTCCTGTCCCTGCTGGGGGGGGCCGCGGCGCTGACGGTCGCGGCTCTAATACAGAGTCTTGTTCCCGGTTCGGATAAAACCACCCTCTGGGTCGTGCTATACACTATCTTTATCCGCATAGCCCTGTTTGAAGAGGCGGGCCGCTTTATAGTGCTCCTCTTCATCTTCGGCTTTATTCGCCGGCTAAAAAAGGAGAATGTCCTCCTTACTTCCGCCTATTGCGCCGCCACTGGACTCCTCACCGGACTTGGCTTTGCCGTTATCGAGACCGCTTCCTATGGAGCGGCGGATATGAGTATCGCCCTGCTCCGGGCCTTTACCGCCGCTCCCATCCACGGCGCCTGCGGCAGCCGGGTCGGTCTGGCGGCTTTGAAATGTACCCGCGCCCCCGTCCGCTGTGCGGCGTGGTTTTTCTCAGCGGTGATCATCCACGGGGCCTATAACTTCCTGTTGGTAAGTCCCGGAACCTCAAGGATTCTTCCCATCCTCATAGCCTTTGCCATGCTTGTCTCCCCGGTACGGATAATCCGAAACGGCCTTAATGAATCCCTCCACCTTGAAGGGCGGAATATCTTGTAAACGCTGCATTTACAGGGTTCGTTTCGTAAGGAAGTTGTTTGACTATGGGACCGCCGCCATTTTCGCCGGCATTACCAATTCCGATCGCCCCAAAGCTCCTTTGCGCAAGCGGGCTTTGGGGTATCAGTCCCTACCGTACATGGATAGTATGGATAGAACTGTACGGACTTATCGTCCCATTGTACTGCCTGCGGCTGAACCCGGCAATTCGTACCGGTAAAGTTCATGTCCCGGGCAAGCTCCGGTACCTCATGCAGTCCGCGATTTCCCGCGTAGAAATCTTACCATGGCAGTCCGTGTGTTTCTCTCAAGAGGACACAGAAGTATCGGCGATACGAAGCAGGTTATCAAGAACCTGATTTATCAGGGCCTGTTGCCCCGGCAGATTGGCAGGCCTTGTTTCGCAGCGGATAGTGAACGGTCCAGCCTGAGGCGGTACCAGTCACCGTTAAGGTATAACAAACCCGCCTGAAGGGTTCCCGCCGCTGTACTGAACGAGGCCGCTTTGGAAGCAGCCGGGGGGTTCCTGCGGCGCAGTCGAAGCGGGTCAGTATGGCCGCACGTTTTTTCAGGGACGGGCCCGCCTTGGTCCCGCTGGTTCTCCGGATATTAAGAACTGATCCCTAGGGCCTGTTCACACTAAGAAAATATGATATACTCGACCTATGAAAATAACGCGGGAACAACGAGAGAAAATCATGCGCTTCTTCCCGAAACAGCGGGGAAATATAAAAGTGGACCTTACCCCCTCTGCTAGACACAACGGTAAGCGTGAATTACAACAGAAGAGGAGAATAAAGATGGGAAAACAAGACAAAGAACGGCGGGTGTACACCCGGGAATTTAAGGCCGAG
>JAISMC010000095.1 GCA_031276965.1 Treponema sp. | reverse complement strand
TCTCGCCGGTATTTCCTCCCTCGAACAGGCCAACGCCTTCCTCTGGTCAACCTACCTGCCCCGTATGAACGGCAAGTTCAGCCGTCCACCCAGGCATCCCGACGATGCTCATGTCAGAGCCGACTCAGCCATGCTCGATGACATCCTCTGCCTGGAATATGACCGAAAGGTAAGCGACGATTACATCATCCGTTTCGAAGCCCGCCTGTTCCAGATTCTGCCGGAGACACAACACCAAAGCCCCGGCCCGGAGACGCTGTCCTCGTCCGTGTCAGGCTGGACACTTCCGTCCACATCTTCTGGAAAAATAAAGCCTTGCACACCAAAGAAATTAAGACTATTTTCGATGATTGATGCTCCGCTTGTCCCCCTGCCGGAGGGGGGACATTTCTATTGATTTTTGACTAAAAGGGGACATTTTCACTGATTTTCAACAGGGGCCGCATTGCCTAATAATTAATCCAGCCGAAATCAGGCTGCGGGGGCCTGACCTCCTCCTCCCTGACAGGGAGGGTTCTCAGTGTAGCCCTTTTCCCAATTGAGCTTCAACAGCTTCTCCACCGCCTCATTCAGCTTCCGGTTCAATTCAACCGGGTTGTACAAGGCCCGCCGCCGCCGCAACTCAGCCTTGCTTTCCTCTGAAATATCAGGCGATTCCATCAGTCGATCCCACGGCGTCCGGGGGTTCTTCTCGTACACTTTCTTGTATCGCCCGTCGGCCTGTTTCTCTCGCTCATGTCCAACCTCATCCGCCTTATCTCCTTGATAAGGCTACTATAGTTTTGAACTAGATTTTTAGTTATTAGGCATCCGCTCTTTCGGCTAGATTTTATTTTTAGGCATCACGCCAAGCTTATCCCCAAAACCGGAGATTCAGCTCTTCCCCTTGTCAAAGGGCTGGCCCGCCGCCCGGGGGGCGTAGTCCTTTCCGCTGAAGATAACCAGGGTTATCAGGGTGATAAGATAGGGCAGGGCGTTAAAGAATTCCGGCGGCAAAAAGTTAAGGGTGGCGATGTTGATAACGTACACCGCCAGCGCCGATGAAGCCCCAAAGAGGAGGGAAGAGCCGAGGATGCCCAGGGGCAGCCAGCGGCCGAAGGAAACCGCCGCCAGGGCTATAAAGCCCTTTCCGTTAATGGTGTTTACCGTATACTGAATATTCTGGGTCAGCACGAGGCAGCCTCCGGCAAGTCCCGCCAAAAGGCCCGAAATAAGCACCGCGGTATACCGGATCCGCAGGACATTGACCCCCGCCGAAGCGGCCGCGGCGGGATGTTCCCCGCAGGCCCGGAGCCGGAGCCCCCAGGGCCGCTTGTAGAGCAGAAACCAGACCAGGGCCAGCGCCGCCAGGGCAATCCAGGCGGTGGGATATATCCCGTTCCGGCTGGACAGCATCACCATCCGGAAGGACTCGCTCCGGTCCTGCTGAAAAATGATCTGGCAGATGAATACGGTGATCCCCGCGGAGAGCAGGTTGATCCCCGTTCCGGAAACCACCTGATCCGCCCGGAGCGTTATGGATGCGAAGGCGTGGATCAGCGAAAAGATACAGCCCGCCAGGGACGCAAAGATCAGGGCCAGGGGTATGGAGAAGATCGTGGAGCTTTCCAAAAAGCGGTGGGAGACGGCGGCGGTCATGGCCCCTATGGCCATAAGCCCCTCCAGGGCGATATTTACCACCCCGGCCCGCTCGCTTACCATGCCGCCGGCGGCGGCGATAAGGATGGGGGCGGCAATCATCAATATGGAGGGAATCATGTTCCCCAGGGTCGTAAAGAAAGCGTTCATTCCCGGTTTCCCCCCCGCCGGGCCTTCTCCTTCATCCGCCACTCCACGATAATCCCAACTCCCGGCCGGAGGGATATGAAGACCACCACCAGCCCCAGGATAATCGAGGTGATTTCCTTGGGGATACGCCGGGACTGCATGAGGGGCTGGGCGGATTTGAGCATGCCGAAGAGAAGCCCCGAAAGGGCGGTTCCCCAGGCGGTGCTGTTCCCCACCAGGGCCACCGCGATACCGTCAAAACCATAGCCGTCCTGGCCCGACGGGACACGGCCGTAAGAAAAAGACCCCAGGGCGACAATGGCCCCGGCCAGTCCCGCAAAGGCGCCGGAGATTGCCATGGAAAGGGTGATGCCCGAGTTGACGTTTATCCCCCCGTAACGGGCGGCGTCTTTATTGAAGCCGGTGGCCCGCAGGGCATAACCCAGCCTGGTCTTCTCCATCACTATCCAGTAAAAGAGCATGGCCGCTATGGTCAGGTAGAGGCCGTAGTTGAGGCGGGACTCGTTGGTAAGCCGCTCCAGCAGGGGACTGGAAAGCCGGGCGGTGAGGGGGAAATCCGGGGTACGGTGGGGGTTGCCGCCGGGGATAAGTCTGCTGAAATACCGGCAGGCATAGAGGGCGATATAATTCATCATAATGGTGGCCACCACCTCGGATACGCTGAACCGGGCCTTGAGGAAGCCGGCGGCGCCCCCCCAGAGGGCTCCCGCGGCCAAGGCCGCCAGCACCGCAAAAATCCAGTGGACAAAGGGAAGCCGGGGACCGAAGAGGGCCGCAAACTGGGCGGCGGTAAGCCCCGCCATGTACTGACCCTCGGCGCCTATATTGAAGAGGCCCGTCCGGGCGGCAAAGGCCATGGAGAACCCGCAGAGGATCAGGGGCATGGTTACGACAAGCCATTCCCCTATGTACCGGGCGTTCCACACGCCCCTGCGCAGATCCCAGCCGCTTACCACCTGGAATATGGCCGAATACATATTCCCGGGACTGCGGCCCGCCGCCAGCACCAGCGCCGTGGCCACCAGGAAGCCCAGAAGCACCACCGCCGCCGAGACCAGGCCGCCGGAACCGGTAAACAGCTCCAGGATTCGTTCCCTGACGGTACGGACGGCCTTAACCATGGTCCCCTCCCAGTCCCGCCATCATAGCGCCGATGCTCCGTTCATCCGCCGTTTCGGCCTCCACCACCCCGGCCACAGACCCCTTGGACACTGCGGCAATCCGGTCACAGAGCCCCATAATCTCGTCCAGTTCAAAGGATACCAGCAGTATCGCCCGGCCCTTATCCCGTTCCTCCACAATCCGCTGATGGATATACTCAATGGCCCCCACATCGAGGCCCCGGGTAGGCTGGGACACGATGAGCAGATCCGGGGACAGGCTGATTTCCCTGGCGATGACGGCCTTCTGCTGGTTTCCGCCGGACATGGACTTTGCCGGGACAGCGGCGCCGCCGCCGGTCCGGATATCAAATTCTTCTATCAGCTCCCCGGCATGTTTTACGATGGCCGGAAACCGGAGGAAACCCCAGGCATTCGAATAAGGCCGCCGTCTAAAACTTTTAAGGATAAGATTTTCGTCCAGCCGGAAATCCAGGATCAGGCCGTATCTGTGCCGGTCTTCGGGGACCAGCCCTATGCCCGCTTCATTCCGGGCCCTGATGCTTTCCCGGCTTATGTCCCTTCCTTTAAGCAGGATACGTCCCGACTTAACCGGCAGGAGGCCCGAAACGGCGGCCACCAGCTCCGGCTGGCCGTTGCCGTCCACCCCGGCGATGCCCACCACTTCCCCGGCCCGTACCTCCAGGGAAAAATCCTGCACCGCCGGAATTCCCTTGGGGCCCATCACCGTAAGATGTTCTATCTTGAGCACCAGCGCTCCGGGACTGGAGGGCTTTTTATCAATACGGAAACTGACCGCCCGGCCCACCATCTTCTCCGCCAGATCCCGCTCGTCCGTCTCCGCCACCCGGACGGCTCCGGCATTTCTGCCCCGGCGCAGCACCGTACAGCGGTCCGCGGCGGCCTTAATTTCCTTTAACTTATGGGTGATAAAGACAATGGTCTTTCCCTCCGCCTTGAGGCGGCGGAAGATGGACAGGAGATCGTCGATCTCCTGGGGAGTAAGCACCGCGGTAGGCTCGTCGAAGATCAGTATATCCGCATCCCGGTAGAGGATCTTGAGGATCTCCACCCGCTGCTGCATACTTACGGTGATATTCTCTATCCTTGCCCGGGGGTCCGCCGACAGGCCGTACATTCGGGAAAGTTCCGCCACCCGCCTTTCCGCGGCGGCAAGGTCCAGATTCCCCAGCCGGTTCCGGCCCTCCATTCCCAAAATGATATTTTCGGTAACCGTAAAGTTATGAACCAGTTTGAAATGCTGATGCACCATGCCTATGCCCAGGAAGGTCGCATCGTTGGGGCTGCGGATCTGAACCTCCCGGCCCCGGATTTTGATACGCCCGCCGTCGGGTTCGTAAAGGCCGAAGAGGATTGACATGAGGGTGGACTTGCCCGCGCCGTTCTCCCCCAGGAGGGCGTGAATTTCCCCCTTCTCCACCTCAAACCGGACCTTGTCGTTGGCGATAACTCCGGGGAATATCTTGGTAATATCAAGCATCTCGACAGCGGGCTCAGACATCCGCTCCTCCATTACCGGTACCGGAGATCCGCCGTCCCCCTTTGAGCGGATCCGCCTGCTAATTATCCGTGGCGTTCAAATTCTGCGGGAACCCCGGAAGTTTCTTCGCTTCAGCATAGGTTTTGGCGATCTTGATTTCCCCCGAGATGATCCGCTGCTTTATCTCCTCAAGCCGGGCGGCGATGCCGCTGGTCAGGGCGGCATTTTTGGTGGAATACCCCACCCCGCCAACCTCCATGTCAAAGGTAATAACCTCGCCCTTAAAGCCGCCGGACTTTACCGCATTAAGCCCGTAGAGGATGGCGGTCTCCACCATTTTGAGCATAGAGGTAAGCACCGCGGATTCGCCGGAATTGAGGAGCAGCCCTTCCTCATACTGATCCGAATCCACCCCGATGGCCCACACATTCCTGCCCTGGGTCCGGTATTCCTTGGCCTGGGCGATGGTTCCGTTCCCGCTGTTCCCCGCGGCGGAATAGATGATGTATACCCCCGAATCGTACCAGTTCTTGGCCTGGGACTTCGCCATATCCGGCCTATTCCAGTCCCCCACATAGTACTCCGCAATCCGGGCGCCGGGGATTACCGAAAGGATACCCTGGATATAGCCCACCTCAAATTTGGTGATGGTCGCATCGGGAATGCCCCCGATAAATCCGAACCGGGGATCGACGATGCCGTCGGCCTGGGCCTTGAGGGCCGCCGCCACCCCTACCAGATAGGAACCTTCGTGCTCGGCAAAGACGGCCTGCATGACATTGGGAAGATTAAGCGAGCTCACATCGACGATCAGGTACTTCTGATCCTGGTTTTCCGCAGCCACCTCCTCCAGGGCTTCGGCAAAGGTGAAGCCCGTGGTAACGATAAGGTCGTACTGTTCGTCCGTGGCCTGCCTGATATTGGGGACATACATATCCTGGGTCTGGGCGGTAATTACATCGTAGTGTATGCCCCGCCCCTTGGGGTTCTCCCAGGTGTCGCCGTAGAATTCCAGAATGCCCCGCCATGCGGCGGCGTTGAAGGACTTATCGTCAATGCCGCTGTCGTCGGTAAGCAGCCGGACCGTTACTTCAGCGTTTTGCGGAGGGGCCGCCTCTCCCTTGCCGCAGGCGCCCAGTACAATCCACAGCCCCATCCCCAGGACGGGCCATAAGCCTCGTTTCATCAATTCCCTCCTGTTTCCCGTTTTTATACTTTTTCCAAGCATAACTTTCCGGCCTGACAAGGTCAAGAACGGCGCCCGGCGCCTCTGAAGGCCCCGCGCCCTATGCCTAACCACGCCGGACCTCTGGTCCGCCCACACAAACCACACGAACGAAGAAATATAACCACAAAGGTACATCGAACCGTAGGTTCGCAGGCGCACGAAGGAAGGAGGATGAGGCGCTAGGACTCTCTCCACTCCAAGGGACCGGGGAATGAACCCCCTGTAACAAATCAAAGCTATCGAACCACAAGTTCGTGTCCTTCGTGTGGTTCGTGGTCAATCCTCTTCGTGTTTGTTCGTGTCAGCGGACCGTAGGTCCGGCGTGGTTCTTTTCTTCTTCCGCGGTTTCCCTTCTTCGTGCTTATCCCTCTTCGTACATGTGATTCATGTGGTTCGCGGTTATCTTTCGCGGTTATCTTCTAGGGCTTTGCCCGGCCGGGACGCCGCGGGCGTTCCAGCATCACCAGGTATACCCCGGAGATCACCAGCGCCGCCCCGGCCCACTGGAGGGGATTAAGCCGGTCCCCCAGCAGAAAGAAGCCCGCCGTTACCGTAACCACCGGGACCAGATTGATGAACACGCCGGAAACGCCGGCCCCCAGGATGTCCAGGGACCGGGCGTAGAGGTAATAGGCCAGGGCGGAACAGCAGATCCCCAGGAAGGCCGTGTGGAGCAGGACCGGCAGATCCGGCCTTCCCCACCGGGGATACTCCGGAACCGTAAAGGGCAGGAAACCGAGGAAGCCGAAGAGGTTCTGCCAGAAGACGATGAAGATCCGGGAATGGCGGGCAAAGAGGGGTTCCGTAAGGAAACAGTAGGCCGTCCAGCTGACGGCGGCGCCGGTCATATAGAGGCAGCCGGGGATATTCCCGGAAAAGCTCAGACCCATTTTTCCCCCCGCGCCGGTGAGGGAAAAGCCCGCCGCCAGAATCACCCCGGCCGCCGATAAAAGCGCCCCCATCCAGCGCCAAATCCCGGACCGGCCCGCCGCGGCGCCGGTCCGGCGGCGGAATACACAGTCCCTGGCCCATTCGGCGGCCACGGCAAGTACGGGAATGGAGCCCACGATGATGGAAGCCTCCGAGGCGCTGACCAGGGCGACGCCGTTGTTCTCGCAGAAAAAGTACAGGGTAACCCCGGTAAAGCCCGATCCCAGCAGCCAGGGCAGATCCCCCGGCGCCGGTTTTTCCGCCGGGACAAGCCGGCGTTTGATAAGCGCCAGGAGGATCAGGGCCAGGGCGAAACGGACCGCCCCCAGGGTCATGGGAGGAAAGACGGCGACGGCCTCTTTTATCGAAACAAAGGAGAAGCCCCAAAACAATACGCAGAGCAGTATCGAAACAATGGCCCCGTGCCGTTCGGTCATGATCCCATGGTACAGGGTAATTGCATAAATTGAAATAATCCGTATCATGGTTGTATGGAGCCTGTTCCGGGAACTGAAGTTTTGGAACAGCCCCGGGTTGTTACGTTTTTAAGGAGGACATTGTATGAAAAGAGCGCTTATCCTGTTTGCCGCCGGCCTGGCGATTCTTGCCGGGTGCGCCAAGAAGGGCGGAGATACCGTTATCAAAATCGGCGTGTTCGAGCCCATGACCGGGGCCAACGCCGCCGGGGGCGCCATGGAGGTTGAGGGCATACGCCTTGCCAACGAGCTTAATCCCGCCATTGACGTAGGGGGGAAGAGCTACAAGGTGGAACTGGTGGTGGTGGATAATAAGTCCGATAAGGTGGAAGCCGCCAATGCGGTGCAGCGCCTTGTGGACCGGGACAAGGTACAGGTTATCCTGGGGTCCTGGGGTTCCTCCCTCTCCATGGCGGGGGGCGAAGTGGCCAAGGATGCGGGGGTCCCCGTAATCGGCCTCTCCTGCACCAATCCTCTGGTAACCGCCGGGAATGAATACTACTTCCGGGTATGCTTTATCGATCCCTTCCAGGGAACGGTGATGGCCAACTATGCCTTTAACGACCTCAAGGCCAAAACGGTGGTGATCGTCCAGGAAATTTCCAACGATTATTCCGTGGGGTTGGCCAAGTCCTTTTCAGACAACTTTAAGCGTCTCACCGGCAACCCCAACGCTATCCTGGCAACGGTGAACTACAACACCGGGGACCAGGACTTTAGCGCCCAGCTTACCACAGTCCGCTCCCTGAACCCGGACGTGATCTTTGCGCCGGGGAACTACACCGAATCCGCCCTGGTCATCCAGCAGGCCCGGGGGCTGGGCATTGCCACCCCCTTCATCGGCGGCGACACCTGGGAGACCCCGGAATTCATCGACGTGGGCAAGGAATCCGTGGAAGGGGCGGTGTTCTCCACCTTCTTTGCATCCGAAGTTGCCGCTTCCCCGGTGGCGGAATCCTTCCTCAAGGAATATCGCGCCCGGTATAACAAGGATCCCGCGGCGGTGACCGCCCTGGGCTATGACGGCTACCTGGTGGCCCTGGACGCCATCAAACGGGCCGGCTCCATTGAGCCCCAGGCCATTCGGGATGCGATTGCGAAAACCGAAGGCTTTGTGGGCGCCGCCGGAACCGTGACCCTGGACGAAAACGGGGACGCCACCAAGAGCGCGTTCCTCAAGTCCGTCACGGGCGGAAAGTTTACCTACAAGACCATCGTCAATCCCTAGCACCCCCGCAGCGCCGCCCTGATCGACCGGTCGCGGGCGGCGCTTTGTTGACTTCAGAAGGACAGGCCGCATGAACTTTGACGTATTCCTACAGCATATTTCCAATGCCCTGTCCCTGGGCAGCCTCTACGCGCTCATCGCCATAGGCTACACCATGGTGTACGGCATACTCCGGCTTATCAACTTTGCCCACGGGGATGTGTTCATGCTGGGGGGCTATATCGC
>JAISMC010000090.1 GCA_031276965.1 Treponema sp. | reverse complement strand
TGACGGAGAATGCTGTTGGTATGGGTTTCCAGTTCATTGACTCCCCGCTGAATATGCCCCTGCAGGTGCCCGTACATGTTGACCATGGACTTCTCAACTTCACCGGTGTTGAACTTGTCCGCGCCGCCAACCGCATCCAGAAGGTCGGCAATCTCCTTGGGGGTATACCGGGAAAGGACCTTTGTCTCTTCCTTGTCGATATAGTTCCGTATCTTCTTTACCATCTCATCTTCAGTGGTTACCATGTACCGGTTGAACATGTTCTGGTAATTCTGGTTAAAGTAGTTGTACAGCTTCTCTTTTAAACCGCCCATCACATCCAGGCGTTCAAGTACATCCTTGGGCAGTTTAGCCGTAAGATGGTGAATAACCTTATTAGTCTCTTCCTCCAGAAGCTGATTCACCTCATTCTGCTGATCCCGATACTCCTGGGCTAACGAATTCCGGGACCCTACGGCGCTTGGCTTTTCCGGATGGAATACGTTCGGACTTTTGGGTAAATCAATAGTTCCCATTTGCTTGCTCCTTAAATGCAAAATTTATTTTATGGTATTTCATAGACAATACTCTATACTATTTTAGATACATGTATCCATAAAAGTAAAGACCTTTTTACCGGTTTTCGGTAAAAATCCTATAAAAAGCGTATAAAAACCCTGTAAATAAAAATTATTTTATGGTAAAATTATGAGCATGTGCAGCGTCCTTACCAGGAGGCCTCTTTTTGGGCTCTTCTTCGCCCTTTTTGCCCTTTTCCCCTCCCCCTTCCTGCCGGCGGAGGATGTCCGTCTTGTTCCAATGGACATGAACCTTATTATTGACGGTTCAACGGCCCTCAAGGCCGGTATGGACGGGGCGGTGTTGTGGCTCTGCGGCCACGTGGTGGATGAATTGCTCCGGGAAGGGGACCGTTTAAGCATCTGGATAGCCGCCGGCAGGGCAAAACGGATATTCTCCGAATCCCTTTCGGGGCCGGAGAAAAAAGAGGAGGTGAAGGCCCTGCTCCGCTCAATCGTCTCCGGGGGGGATTCCTCCGACTTTGCCGGGGCTCTCCGGGAGGCTGCGGAAGCCGGCGGGGGAGGAACCATGGCGTATACCCTGCTCATAACCGGTTCGGGGGCGGCTCATTCCCCCCTGGCGGGTGCGGATACGGTCGATCTCCTCCGGTATTCCCGGATACGGGAATTTTCCGGGTGGCGGGCCATTGTAGCGGCTCCGGGTATAGATTCCCGGGTACGGAACGCGGCTTCCGCCTATCTGAACTAGCAGCCTGTTGTATCGGGCTCCTTACGGCCGGCCGGAGGGCATCCGGCGATTGGTAATATGGCAAAGAACAACGCGTTAAAACTGGTAACTATCCTTGTTTTTCTGGCTGCGGCGGGTTTAATCGCCGTCCTGCTTGTCCTTCCCTCCGATTTTTTCCGGCCCCAGGGCAAGGTTCAGCGGCAGACCCGGATCGTCATTCCCCATGAACTGTCCGAAGAGGGGTTCTACGAAAGCGGCGCCGAGCGGATGGCCTACGAGGACAGTATGAACGCAAAGATAGCCCTGAACGACGGGGAACTATTGGTAAGCGTGCTGAATCAGGATTTTGACCGGGACCAGCAGGATGAACAGGTAATAGCATACCGGAATCTTTCCGAGCCGGAGAGTCCCATTTACATAACCTATGCGGATTATGACAACCTTTCCGGGGGCTACAAACGGATATGGGACGCCCCTACCCTGGCGACACGGCCGGGAACCATCAGCCTCTACACCCAGGACATGATCGGGGATCGCAGCATCTGCGTCCTCCTCTCCGGCATGAACGGCGCCGGGGAGCATACCCTGACGATTTTCAGGAAGAACGATCCGGCCTCCCGGGGGCAGGACGGGGGCGGGCCGGAGGAGGATCCCCTCTTTACCAGGATCGCGGCGCTGCGGATAGACGGTTCGATAATCGTCCGGGAAGAGGAACGCACCCAGGCATATCAGATGGGAGTCTCCGGGGGCCATAGCTTCAGCATCACCGCCTACGGCAGGGATAAGGATTCCGCCAATATCATGGATCAGATCGAGGCGATCTATACCTACGATCCGATCCGGGATCACTATGAACAAAAACGGATCACCCGGCTTCCGGGCAGCCAGATAGAACAGCGCCGGGTGCAGGACTTGTTAAGCGGCGATCCCCGGAAATTTGAGGCCTTCATAGAGGGGCTGTGGTACTACGTGAGTCCCCAGGGAACGGTGGATAGCCGCCAGTACATCTACTTTGATCCCGATGGCCGGGAACTTATCTTCTATGGGGAAGAGACCCAGCAGGTTTTTGTCTGGCAAAATTCCGGAGCCACCCGCTACGGGATCTATATTTCCAGCCAAAACATATCGGTAACAACCCTGCGCCGTTTTATAGATATCGAGCTTGAATCTCTGGAGAGTGTCAAAATTAAGGTCTTTGAGGATGTCCGTCTGAAAATCGGGGTCAGCGCTTCCTGGGACGGTTCCTACAGAAAGGCCGGGACCTTTGCCGGTAAACCGGCGGCCGCCGGTTTACCCGTGGTTCCCCATTTGGACGCCCTCTATGACGGTTCCATAGGAAGGCTGCGCTTTTCCCGGGATGGCAGCTACGAGCTGCAAACCGGGGAAAGCATCAAGGGGGGGAGCTACACCTTTTTTGAACTGGAGGGCAGGGAATTCCTGGAGCTGAGGCCTGAAAACAACGGAAGCCCTGTGAGGGAGACCTATCTGGTAGAATCCGCTCCCCCGGAAGATGAGGCCGGCCAAGCTCCGGACCGGCGGCAGAACCTGACCCTCATCCGGGTACAGCTGGGCGTCAAGGGGATTCAGGA
>JAISMC010000082.1 GCA_031276965.1 Treponema sp. | reverse complement strand
AGCCGGGTGAGTTCCGCTTTTACCTCAGGCGGGAGCGCGTCTGATTCCAGAAGACGCTGATAGGGACTGCGGGGTTCGTCGTATTTTTTAATCTCTTTGGAACCGGCCTTTACTTTGCTTTCAAGATTCATGGTTGGGCATGAAGAAGTTGAGGAGAGGGACCAGGGGGCGGTAGACGGCGACAAGGCGGGACTGGAGGGCGGCCCCTTCCTTCCGGAAGCAAACCGGCGGCCTAAAGTTACTTTTTTCTAAATGAGGCATCCGGGCCTAAAGTTACATTTTAAAATGAGGCATTTCGTACCCTAAAGAATATCGTCCAGTCTTATTCCCTCCCCGGCGGGAATAAAGGAAGCGGCCCTCCGGCCGGCTATTTTATCCTCCCAGGAGGGGGGAAGTCCCGGCCGGAGGGTCTTTTCCGTCCTTAAAACCGCGAACATCCCCGGAGCCAGGATCTCTCCGGCGGCTATATTCCGGATCGCATGGATGGAACGGTTGGTCCGCGTGTAGTTAGCCGCTTCCGAGGGGGCAAGCCGTTTAACCCCGTCTCCCAGGATGGCGGCCACCCGTTCCGCCCCCCGTTCCCGGGAAAGGGCCTCTATCAGGGCTTTGGGATCCAGGCCGGAAGCGCGGCGTATCCCCCGGACCATCCGGGCAAAGTCCGCCGGGGGCAGGGCAATGGGATCGTCCAGCCCCGGATCGTCCCTGGACAGGCAGAAGTGCTTCTCTACCGCCGCCGCCCCCATGGCTATGGCCAGCATGGGCGCCAGTTCCGGGTCCGGGCTGTGGTCGCTGAGGCCCACGGGAAGGCCGAATATCCCGGCCAGGCCGGGCAATACCCGCAGATTGTAGTCTTCCTCCGGGGCGGGATAGGCGGTAACGCAGTGGAGCAGGCATACCTTCCCCGGAGGAAGCAGGGCCAGGGCCTCTTCAATATCCCCCAGCCTGGCTACTCCGGCGGAGAGAAGAACCGGCAGGTCGTAGGAGGCCAGTTCCCGTAAAAGGGCGGTATAGTTCAATTCCGGGGAGGCGATTTTAAGGGCCCTGGGCTTCAGGGCCCGCAATTCCCGGGCGCTTTGCAGGCCGAAGGGGGAGGCCAGAAAGAGGAGCCCCCTGGCGCCGGCGTATTCCTTAAGATCTGCATAAAAGCCGGGGTCCAGCTCCAGGGCCTTAAAGCGCTCGTAGAGGCTTACCGTTCCCCCCGGCAGGGGAACCAGCCCGGTCTTTGGGTGAAGGATTTCCCGGGCATAGACAATCTGCACCTTGATGCAGCCGGCGCCGGCTTCCGCCGCAGCGTCAACCATTTCCCGGGCTTTGACGGGATCTCCCCCGTGAGAAGTACCCAGTTCAGCGATGATCAGCGCCTTTTGAGAACTGTAACGTATCCCGTCTATAGAAAAATCCGCCGCCATAAGACTATCATTCCGCCGGAAGGACGGGATGTCAACATTTTTCGCCGGGATTTCCCCCGAAGATCTCGACATTTTCAGGAATATGGGCTATTATATAACTATCTATTTGAAAGGAGTATGAACATGAAGACCCTGACATGTGATGTTTGTAAACATAGCATCCAGCAGCCCGTGGCGGGACGTAACTATTTCCACATTGCCCACCGGGATCTCTGTGAGCCCTGTAAGGATTCCCTCGAGTTTGTTTTGAAGCCTGTAATCCGGACAAAACAACCCTTCAGTTATGAATGGTACGAACGGCTTATGATGGATTCCATCGAAAAGGCTATTCAAAAGGGAAAATTCGATACCCGCGGCTAGCTAACTGACAGCGGAAAGTTTCCGCTGTCATAATCTCATGTTTTAGCTCTTCCCATTTTCTTATCCCTGTGATAGTATGGTGGAGGTCTGTGGGATTCCGGCGGTTCCGGTCAAGGGCCGCTGGAGAAAGCCGCCGGTTTATTACAGCATAAGCAGTTACAGCCAGGTGATTTTCCCCATGGGGTAAAAAAGCTTTGAAACCCCAATGTTTTCAGAGCTTCCTTTGTACGATGCTGCATTATTAAGGAGTTGTCATGTCCGGCCATAGTAAATGGGCGACTATTAAACACGCAAAGGGCGCCGCCGACGCAAAGCGGGGCCAGATGTTCACCAAGCTTATCAAGGAGATCTCCATAGCCGCCCGCATGGGCGGAGGCAGCCCCGAAGCGAATCCCCGGCTCAGAACCGCCATTATCAAGGCCCGGGGCGCCAATATGCCCAAGGATAATATCGACCGGGCCATCAAAAAGGGGACCGGGGAACTTGAAGGGGTTAACTACGAAGAGCTGACCTACGAAGCCTATGCTGGCGGCGGGGTGGGGCTTCTCATCGAGGTGTTAACGGATAACAAGAACCGGGCCGCGGCGGATGTCCGCAACATCCTTACCCGGGGGGGCGGGGAATTGGCCAAGGCCGGTTCCGTTACCCGGCTTTTCAAGCGCCAGGGCGTTGTTACCCTGGACGGGGAGAAGTACACCGAGGATCAGGTTATGGAGGCGGCCCTGGAGGGAGGCGCCGAAGACGTTACCCTCTCCGGCGGCATTATCGAGGTTACCAGCGCTCCCGAAGACTTTGAAGGGGTGATGAACGCCCTCAACGAAAAAGGTTTTGAAACCATGAGCGCCGAGATCAGCATGGTTGCGGAGGCCGAGGTCGCTCTGGATAATGACGCTGCCGCCAAGGCCATGAGAATGATTGACAGGCTTGAAGAAAACGATGATGTCCAAAATGTCTACCATAACATGGCCGTCCCCGAAGGTTTTGAAGCTGAGTAAAAAGGAAACCCCTCCGGCGCGGCGCATCATCGGGCTTGACCCGGGGCTTGCTTCCTCCGGCTGGGGTATTGTTGATTTTGACGGCCAACGGCTCCGTTATGTTGCCCACGGTTGTATTGGGACAAAGGCGGACCTCCCCCGGGCGGAACGCCTTTTTTTTATTTACCGGGCCCTTAGGGATGTGCTGAAAATTTACCGGCCCGCCGAATCCGCGGTGGAGATTCTCTATTTCGCCCGGAATGTTTCCAGCGCCCTGCCGGTAGCCGAGGCCCGGGGGGTCCTTTCCATGGCTCTGGCAGAACAGGGTATCCCTGTACGTGAATTTACCCCGAATGCGATTAAACAGGCGGTGCTGGGCCGGGGCGCTGCGGAGAAAAGCCAAATCCAGGAGATGGTGCGGATCATCCTGGGGCTCGACAGTGTCCCTTCCCCGGATCATGCTGCGGACGCCCTGGGCGCGGCGATATGCGCGGCCCATTCGCAGGTTTTGGCATAAG
This sequence comes from Treponema sp., assembly GCA_031276965.1. Taxonomy (GTDB): domain Bacteria; phylum Spirochaetota; class Spirochaetia; order Treponematales; family Breznakiellaceae; genus JAISMC01. Next base: position 1,265 of record JAISMC010000082.1, on the reverse strand, counting down.
GCCCGCGGCCTCCCCGCCTTTAAGACGGGGAGCTTCATTTCATGGTTAGTATCCCTTTTTAAAATTATCATCAAACAATTGAAATACTGATTAACAAGTGAAATAGCGTTACCGTCAATCTTTCGGCTCTTTTTATCAGTATTGTTTTTAATCAATGACATAATTCCCGGCTTGTCTATCAACAATAATTCTCCGTCCTTTTCAATGTATCCATTTTCTATGTATTCAACTTTCATTTTATTCCCTTGGGGTTTAATACCCCGCCGCTCTGCGGCGGTTTAAATGGTGGTTAAAAAAAGATATGATGTAAAGATGAGTGAATACATACACAAATCACACAATGTATCGGTATTACTGTATCACATAGTATGTCCTGCGAAGTATAGACGGGTGGTAATCAATGAAGATGTAGATAAAACAATGAAAGAAGTATGTGAAAGGATTAGTGAACGATATGAGATAAAATTTCTTGAGATAGGAACAGAAGGAGATCATGTGCATTTTCCGGTACAGTCAGTGCCTTCATATAGTCCGACAAAGATAGTTACAACGATAAAAAGCATAATAGCAAAGAAGATATTTGAGAAACACCCCGAAGTAAAGAAACAATTATGGGGAGGGGAATTCTGGGCAGAAGGACATTTTGTAAGTACGGTAAGTAAACATGGCAACGAGTATGTGATAACGGACTATGTAAAATTCCAGGGAACGGAAGAACACTACAAACGGCTACAGAAGATACGAAACGACGATCAGCGGACATTATTTGACTGAATTTCAGACAAAAAACGGCCTTGTAATTTATTTTGTGTAAACGGTAGATCATAGGGGAACCCTGTCTTCCCCGTAAATGATTGCGAATTGATTGAGGGCAGTCCCCCAATCCCGTATCGGCATGGTCCATTTCCCAGATATGTTTTTCAAGCCCATGAATATCAGCTTCATAGCCGCCTCGTCGTTCGGAAATGACCGGCGGTGTTTGATTATTTTTTGTATCGTGTAATTGACCGGCTCAACAGCGTTGGTGGTGTACACCGCCTTCCGGTCTTTGTACGGGACGAACCGGAGCGAGTTGCGGACCATGTGGACTCGGACTAAAGTCCGCATACAAAGCTGGACTTCGGCCTTGGGGAACACGTCGGCGATGGCGCCGGGAAAGCCGGTGAGCCCGTCAACGGCGGCAAGGAGGATGTCCCTTACCCCGCGGTTTTTGAGCTCGTTCATAATCCCCATCCAGAACGCGAACCAAAGGTTCGATGCCCCCT
>JAISMC010000187.1 GCA_031276965.1 Treponema sp. | reverse complement strand
CAGCTTATTGGTTTTTACCCGCCACTCATTGCCGTTCCACCTGAGATCGAGCGTCTCCCCGATGGCGCAGGGTATTATTTTAGGGCCGTTAAGCAGTACTACGTCATCAGCGGCATTGTTCTCTATCGTTAGGGAAACATTTCTATAAGCCCCCTGGCCGAGCGTCAAAGCAGTTATACTGCCGGACAAAACAAGCGAAGCGCCGGCCTGAATTTCCGTTGTCGTTGAATTTTCCGTTACGGCAACCGGCCGCATACGGTTAAAGGCCATCATTATATTATTGACGGCCTCCTGTGTCGAAAGCCCCGGATGATCGGGATCGGTCTGTACCGTTCCCCAGGGCGGCGTAAAAGAACTCATCCTTGGAACGATAAAACTGTCAAGGGTTAGGTCGATTGTTGCCATTATGCGCCTCCGTTAATAATTGCCTGGACCGCCGCAGCGAAGTCCGGCGACTGGAATATATTTGTCCTAAAATAAGCAGGATCTTTTACGTTAATAACAAACCACGGATAAAGATCATCGAGTTTCCCCCAGGGCCGCCGCAGCGCAGTATTTTGATAAAATACCGGCAATGTTTCCGCAGCGGCGGGATCGATTAATACTTCGTCCACAGCCATTAAAGGATATTCACCGTCAATTTGTCCCTGGGTAGGATTAATGGCTACAGCTACGGGATCAGCTATTTCCTGGGAACTAAACGGGAATACCTGATCGTCTATTACGACTTGTATTTGATCCGCGGTATGGATTATGCCGGTATGATACCACCGGTCAACGTTAAATTCATCAAGGACAATATATTCCCAGGATCCATTCAGGTAATGGCCTATCCGTGTATGGGCTAACCGTATCTCATTAAGCCATACCCCGTCAGTGGGATGATCGTTGAGCCACACCCCGTCAACAGCATGATCGTTAACATACGGTTCGTCATTTACCGTCGCTATTGTTATGCGTTCGGTATCGTTCCCGGCGTCAAACAATACCTGTTCTTCATACCATTTATACAGCATCCAAAAATCAACGGTAAAGATCGAGGTAATGCCGACGGTGGTTTGCAGTCTGAAAGTGCCGTATAAAGCCCTGGACTCGGTAGCATAGGGGGCCGTTGCTTTAAGGGCCAATGCAAGACCTTCTTTGTCTCCGGCTAAAGCGCCGGATCCCGTCATGGTAAAAAGTTCCTGGTTATGCTGATCCAGCATATTAACGTCGTAATGTACCACCCTGGAATGATCCGAAAGATACGGCGTCCCGATGTCAAAACCCTTATTCCGCCGTCCCTGCATATCGTCGTTGGTTAAGAAAAAGTGGTTTAAGGCAAACAGCTGCGGCGTTTCAAGGCCCTCGATCCCGAAGCGGGCCATGGTCTGCCATACCTGGTTTGAAAAATAGTGAAACGCAATTTCCCGTGCATTGAGTACGGCCCTGGTATCTCCCTGCGCCCAGGCTTTTTTTTCGGAGGATATACCGTGGGCCGGATCGATAATGAGCGTTTCTCCGATGTGCGCAAACAGGGCAAAAAATTCCGCTATTTTAAGCGCATTGGCTGCGATGGAATTAACGCCGTAATCACCGGTATCCGTCAAAGCAGTGGAGGCCCCCGCTGCCCCGCTCCAGGCCGAATACGCATCGAGCATAGTCCGCTGGCGGACGCGGTAATAGAGCAGCCGCCCCTGGGGCGCTTCCCCGGTGCCCGCGGGAGGAATATTCGGATGAACAACAAACGTCGAGATGGTTGTAAAAACACCGTCCTCATCCCCTTTCCAGTCAACGCCGTCGAAACGGGGAGCGTACCAGGCAACGGCGTCTTCGGATACCTGTATCTGGTATTCTTTTAAGTTTGATAACGACATTTGTTTGTGCCATGAGAGCGCAATAAACCGGAAACCGCCCACGGCGGCGGCGGTTGGCGGATCGGGAATAACGGTAACCCCCGCTTCGGTAAAGCCGTTTACAATCTCCTGGTAGGTGGGCCGTTTGGCCGCCTCAATTTCGGCGTTGACTATTTTTTCCCGGACCTCGCCCAGAAACGCGGGCGGCAGCGTGCCGGGGACCCCTGAATCCAGCGCGTCCCCGGCGGAAACATGGGGGGACCACGGGGGGATCACGTAACCGGGATCGTCCACGCCGAAAATATCCGGGGCGTAATCAACACAGGTAAGCCGGGCGCTTGCGTCGTCTACAGGATCGATGTCAACAATAAGCAAATCCAGCGTAACGGCGCCCACCACGCCGAACGCGTAGATATTGCCGGCCTGTATGCCGTCCGATGCCGGTACGGGATCCTCAAGGCGTATGCTGTTGGTAGCGGTTCCGTCAAAGATAACGGCGTATTCGTGCTGGGCGTTTTGAGCGGTCCTGATACGGATGCGGTAGGTTTTGCCGGCCTCCATCCGTACCATTTCGTCAAGCGTGAGCTCCGTGATAAAATCGCCCGTCTGACGGACCTCCGCAATGCGGCCCCAGGCGGCGCCCGATAATGCGGTATCGCCTGAATACTTGACCCAGGCCCCTTTGAAGCTTATCAAATACTCGATATCTAAGGTGATGGTATGCCGGCGCGGCCGGAGGCGCATACAGGCGTAATCGTAACGGCCCAATAAAAACGCCTGCCTGGCGTTGGTTACCCCCCACAACGGGGCGTCCTGAAAATCGGCCGGGTCCGTATCCTCCTTTTCGCCGGAGGGGGTATCATAGACTACCCGTACTTCATCCTGCCAGCCGGACGATTCGTCAACGAACCGCATTTCCAGGGCCGGGGGAATATCCGCGAAGCCAAGGGTTTCTGAATAGTCAATGGTATTTTTGGGGGTCAAAAGCTGTACGGGCGCGCCCCGCGCACTATCCTGGACAAGGGAAAAGAGGCCGTCCCGCTTTACCGGTATTGCCCGGGCGGTATAGCAAATCTGGGTGAGCAGTTCCATCAAAGTTACTTTGTCCGATAAAACCGCCGAACAATAGTAGTGATGATCCCCGCACCAGGCGTAAAAGGTTTCGAGCGCCCGCCAGTCGATAAAGGCGTCGTCTACCGGTTTCCGGTTTATTGCCCCCTGCAGGGCATAGAGCAGGGCCGATGCGGGATTTTTGGTACTTGCCGCATGCCAGAAAGCGGGACCGCTTCCCGCCCCCGCCCCTGTATAAACGGGTAATTGTGCCTGTGCGATAAAATTAAAATTATCTATAATGCCGGAGAGGCGGTCGGTTGCCTTGATCCTGACGGCCAGTAACTGGAGCTTGTCTTGTACCCCGGCGGCAACGGGCCGGCCGTCCTGCAAAGCATTGACGGACAATACATACAAAGCGTCGTAACGGTACTCGGCGGTATTATTATATGCCCCGCCGTTTTCCACTTTTACCGTCCAGCTTCCGGCCTCCACGTCTTTTGAGACGGCATAGTAGAGAGCGCTGCGACTGTTGTTGCCCACCAAATCGGAGCCGCCTATCGTACCAAACGGGACATAGGCCGAATCGTCCTCGTCCGCTTTTTTGATCCAGAGTTTAACGTAGAGCCATATGGTCTCGACGCCCCCGCTTTTGTTGACGCCGAAAAGCCCCTGGGGAAAGGCGAGGTTAACCGTGATCCTGGTCGTGTCTTCCGGCGTGGTAACGACGGCGGCGCCGCTCGAGCCGTCGTCAAGGTACTGTTTTATCTGCCGGTTAACCTCAACGGGTTTTACCCGCCGGGGATAGAGCGTTCCGGTATCCCCACCGGAGAGCAGCTCCATCCGGATAAGCGGGTCCGTTCCGGCCAGGATAGCCTCAATGTCTTTGGTCGCGCTTAACTCAATAAGTTTGGTATCGCCCAGCTTAAAGCTGCCGGGTTCGATGATCATGTTATTATAACCCGCGCAAAAAAGCTGGACTAAATACTCGTCGTTGCCGGTTATGTCGACATAGGGGGCCGCCGCAAAATCGGGCGTTACAAGATGCCGTCCGAACAAAACCGGAACAGAGCCGTAGGGCCGTGCGGTGTTTTTGGATCCCCGGATGCCGGGCCGCTCAATGGGCGACGTATCCTGCATACCGGCGGCGCTCGGCGGCGCATACAACGAGATCGCCAGGCCTCCGGACAGCATGGAAACGCCGACGCCCAAAACAAGCGCCCCGGCCGGCGGGGCAAGAAAGAGCAGCCCGATACCGATAACCGTCGCAAACGAACCAATCCAGGTAAGCAGGGAAGACGGACTGCTGCCGCCGCCGCCCCCTCCCGAAGGAACGACGGTAATACATACCTCGGAGCCATCGGGCGGCACATAGTCAAAATCGGTTATAATCCCGCCGTTTACCAGACACCGGCAATGGCCGGCGCCGAAACCCGTACCGAGCGAGGCATACAGATCCTTAACGGACTGCGGAGCGGCCTCCCGTTCCTGCCTGACGGTTTTGTCAAACGGATGCGGTAATACGATAAGCCGTATCGACACGATAGATCCCCTCCAGTCCGCCGCGCAAAAAACCGGATCCGATACCGGTACAGTGCGCCCCGATTTTGTGTACCGTATGCAGCATATAGCCGCCGTTGACAAAAATGCCGGTGTGCGACGGCAAGCCCCGGACCCTGATAACGGCCACCGCCCCCGCTTCCGGCGCGCCGATGCGTTCCCCCCGCAGGAGCGGCGCGTAGGTGTCGAACATCGGGCCAACCTCGGCGGTACGGCAGGCGTCGTAGTCCCCCGCCAGTACCGGGAGCCGGCAGCCGAACTCCTCCAGCAAAACCAGACGGACAAGGCCGTAACAGTCGCAGCCCGCAAAATCCCGGCCCCCCGAAACAAAGGGGATCCCCACGTATTTAGACACCCACGGCGGCAGCATCAGAACAGCCCCGGAAAATTCTGAGGCGTATACCGGAGGCCCGGTATATTAAGATCCGTCAGATAAAAGTCATACAGGGCCGCCCGGATCCGCTGCCGGGTAACCTGGAAATCCCGGAGTATGTACTTGTACGGCCCCCGCTCGATAACATCGGGATCCGACGCCAGGATGATGTTAAATGCCGCGGTTATTTCTTTTCCCGCCGCCTTCGTTACCTCTTCCTGGATCCTGCGGTCCACGTTGTCAAGCTCAAACGACGCCGATTTAACGCCCGAATCGCTGGTCCCCGGCAGGACAAACGTAAAGGCAAAGGCTTCGTACACGTTTCCCCGGCTGCTAAGGTTTTCGGTGTTGTTTACCAGCCTGAACAGGATTTCGCCGTCGACGGCGATGTCGGCGGTTATCAAAAAGATTTCGCCGGTTTCCTGGGCGGTCAATGCTTCGATAGCGGTACCGGTCATTAGAGCTCCTCAAGCCGGAGGGATACGGCGTAAAGGCCGTCGCCGGTCCCCGATTCGTCCGGCGGGGCCGTGAAGCGGTATTCCCGCAGTTCCAGCGTCTGGGGATTGGCAAAGGCAAACCGGAGCGCCCCGTAACCGGTGGTAATACGGTAAAAATATTCAAGCCGCTGCCGGCCCGCCTCGTCCACGACGATGGTCCCGGAATACTGTTTCGGCGGCCTCGTATAGCGGCGCCGGGTTTTAGCGGGGCCCATGTCCATATCGGTCCTGATGACCGGATCTTTGTACTGTCCCCGGAGCCCTGCAATGGTAAGCGTAACCGGCAAATCATCAGGCCAGGCTATGGCTGCCATCAGCGTCCCCTCCTGCGCAATCCCTCAAACCGTGATTCTATCGCATAATCGTAGCGTCCACGGCTTATCTGGGAGCCGACAAGATCCCCTATCATGATGTCTATCTGCCGGTTGCCGTCTCCGTCATCCCGCTCTTCGGTTTCAATCCCGATTCCGGCGTTATTGTAAATATTGACGACAACCTGGGCGCCGGCGTTTCCTTCCGACCGCACGCCGAGATCGCCGTTGGCCATGCGCTTTAAGGGCATGACGGCTTCAGGCCCCGCCTCGCCCATGACGCCGAGGCCGCCGCCGTGCCTGAAATAGACGGGGCCGCCGGTGATCCGGTTGGTAAAGCTCCCTCCCCTGGCATAGGGAACTACGACGGTGTCGCTGTAGACGCTGCCGCGGGCGTTGGTATCGGCCTCCGCTTCCGCCTCCTCCCGGTCGATGGTTCCTTTGACAAACCCGTTGATAAACGCCGACGATCCCGCCATGGCGATAAAGGCAAGCCCCATCTCCGGCTGTCCCTGCAGAATCAACTGGAGCCCGGCCTGGAGGAACATCACCGGGAGCATGTCCAGCATCTGCAGAAACATCCTGCCCATAGCCGCCTTAAAGGCGGTGCCGGCATCGGCCCCCTGGGCGAAGGCGTAGCCCACGTCTTCGATGCCCTGAATCAGGCCCTCGAAACTCACGGCCGCAAGGCTGGTTGCGATATTCGCTATCGCCGCGGCCGATCCGTCGAGCATCGCCGCCGTTTCCTCATCAAGCCCCTCGATTCCTTTGATCATTTCGCTTAGGGTGTCCGAAAAGGCGGTTTCCCAGCTTGCCAATTCCCCGCCGGAATCCGACTGCGCCTTCCGGACTTCCTTGATGGCGGCTATGGTCTCGTCGAAGGTTTTTAGCCGTTCCTCGCTCGCGTTCGTGGCCACGAGGGCGGCCCGGGCCTCTTCATACTGATCCGCGGTAAGGCCCCGCAGCTCTTTGGCGAACGTGGCGATAATACGATCCTGCAGCAGCAGGTTTTGTTCGTCCCCCAGGCTGCTTGCCGCCGCGGCCGCTTCCCGGGCGAGGTCCCATTCCGTTTTTGCCAGGTCCGCCGTTTTTTTACGAAACTCCTCCAGGGCGCCGGAGTAGGCCAAATCCTGAATCTGATCGCCCCAAATTTTATATTGTTCTACCAAGGCGGCGACCGGCTGGCTCATCGAGGTAAACGCCTTGTCTATGTCGTCAGGGTTTATGGCGAAGAGGCTCTGCAGGGTTTGCCGTATTTCGTCCTGCTGTCCCCGGAGCGCTTCCGCGAGGTCGAAGGATTCGCCCAGCGCTTCGGCGGCGCCCTGTCCGGCGCCGAGGGTCCGGGCAAAACCGTCCAGGTACAGTTCCGCCGCCCGTTCCCCCGATTGCCCTATCGCTTTGGCATCGACCTTGGTAATTTCGCCGTACCATGCCTGCCATTTCTTTTTTTCGGCGGGGGTTACAGCAGGGAGGCCTGTCCCTTCGGCATTTACCTTAATATCGATCATTGCAAAATTATTGTTATAAGGGTCGGCCAGGGTTTTGCCTATCCTGGCTAATTGATCGTTTATGTCGTCGACTAGAGCGGAAAACTTTTTTTCCGCCCCCTCCAGCCCGGACAGATATGTTCCAATAGCATCCTCCCGGCCTTTAGCCGTGTAAACGTCGCCCAGCTTTTTATCCAGTTCGATGTTTTCTAACGCTTCGACCCGGAAATCCTCATAGGCTTGCTTCGCTTCTTTCACCGCTTCAGCCCGCTGTTTTAATTGTTCAATTTGTTTTACCGCCGCGTTAATGACCTCGGCTTCGGTAAGCCTGGTAACGGCCGCTTCTGCGTCATCCACGGTGGAGGTATATTCCACTAGTTCCCCGCGCAGGGACGGATACAATTCGATAAGCTTTTGCGTTGTCTCTTTATCGAGTGTTTTAGCGGTATTGCCGTCAGCGTAGGCGGAGAGCATGTCTTTCGCCGACTCCCCCGTCCTGCGTATTTGGGTATTGAGGTCCTCATACGCATGCGCCTGTTTGTTGATAATCCCCGCCGCCACCGACGCTGCCGCGATGACCCCGCCGATGGCGAGCATATACGGATTAGCCGCCGCGGCGGTCATGGCGGCGCTGATGGCCCTAACCGCCGCGACGGCCGGACCGGATACGGCGATAACGCCGCCCATGCCGATCACGAAACGCTTGGTCCCCTCGTCCATGTTGTTGACGGCGTCAAAGGCGCCGGACGCCGCATCGAGGACCTCGTTAACCAGGGGCAGCATCAGATCGCCGAAGGACGCCAAGGCCTGCTGGGCGTTGTCCATGGCGGTGGAGAATTTCCCCGCGGTCGTTTGGGAGAGCTTCTCCATCATGCCCTCAAACTGTCCGCCGTTGGAGGTAAGCGCGACAAAGGCCCGCTCCAGTTCCGGGAACCCGATTTGCCCGGCGGCCACCAGCTCTTTTATCTCGCCCTCGGCGGCGCCGAGCTCTTTGGCAAGGGCCTGGACGATGGGGATTCCCCGGCCCTGGAACTGGTTGATGTCGTTGGTAAAGAGCCGCCCCTGGACCCGGGCCTTGCCGTAGAGGTCCGCAATGTCCCCCAGCCGGGAACCGGTCCCCTGGGCCACGTCCCCCAGGCGGCGCATCGTGGCGGTAACGTCGCCCGCGTCGACACCGAAGGCAAGCAGCTGCTTGCCGGCCGTTCCTATCTCCTCGACGGAAAGCGGCGTGGCGGCGCCGAAGCGTTTCCACTCCTCAAAAACGTCCGCGGCCTTTTCGGCGGAGCCGAGCAGCACCTCAAGAGAGGCCCGGAGTTTTTCGTTGTCCCCGGCAAATTTAACCGCCCCCAGTCCGGCCCCGGCCGCGGCGGCGGACATAAGGAGGGCCTGCTTTTCCATTTCTTTAAGGGCTCCGCCGAGGGTGGCGGTATGTTTTTCCGACGCGTCAACGGACCGGTCGAACCGTTCAAGGTCCTTAACGGCCCGTTCGACTTCGGCCTCCACGAGTACCCGCAATTCGTCCGTTATCCGTACTGCCAACGGTCTTCCCCCCCTTCTCCGCCCTTAACCGGTCAAGCGTATCGTCAAACAGGTCCAGCAGGTCCAGCACCGCCTCCGGTTCCCCGGCCCAGCCCCTTCCGGACGGCAGGCCCCGGCGGCGGCAGCGCCGCCAGATTGCCAGGGCCTGCCAAAAATCGCCGGTCAGGTAGTTTTTGAACTCACCCCGTTTCAGGGCCCCAAAACTGAAGATTTCCCGTTTTTCGTCGTAGTCCCGGTGCCACCGTTCTCCGGCCCATCCGGTATAGACGAGTTCGAAGGCGGCGGCAAACTTTTTTTTTCGTCCCCGGAAAGCGTATCGGAAAGCACTTCGGCGATTAATTCGTTGACCAGGACGCCGAGGCCGAAGGCGGTACTTTCCGCCAGGTCCTCTCCGCCGGTAATGGTCCGGGATTTTCCGTCCTCTTCGACCGAGAGGTTTTTAATGCTGCCGATGTGGCTGCGGAGTATCCGGCTTACCCGGAAACGGTTTTTGAACGTGAGCGGGGCCGTAACCTGTTTTTTCCCCAGGTCCGTAAGGCCCATGTCCCGTTCAACGTCCAGGCTGTACAGGTCCGGGCGCTCCTCGGCCCTGGGCCGGATAATTTCCACCGTCATCCGTTCGTTTTCGGGCAGTTCCCGGTTACGGTTAAACTTCGGGGTATAGACATATTTTCCCCTGGCCGAGAGCACCATCAGGCAACCTCCCGGACAATCATGCAGGGCTTCCGCTTGCCGTCGATCCGGTAGTTAAAGCTGAAGCTCTGTACCCCGTCCATGGGTTTGGGGGCCTGGATGCTTTCGCTGATGAGGGGCATGTACTCCCACATTTCCGTTTCGCCCGATTCGGCGGCTTCCCGGCGGCTCATCATGTACTCGTGCTCCAGGGACTTGGCCGGGGCGACGCCGGTGTTGCCGCCAAGCTGATAAACGATCTCCCGGTATTCGTTGAAGAGTTCCCGCTGCTCCTCGCTGTCCACGTCAACGACCCCGCTGATCGTCCCGGTCCGTTCCTGGAACGCGCCGGAAATGTAGGCGCGGCTCCCCGAATCCACGTCCGCCTGGGTAGTTACGTCGTGGCTCTGTTTTTGTCCCGAGTCCTGCACGTCGGTAACGAAGCTGATCCGCTTGAGCGTCAGCGGAATAACGGCGTCGCCGGTCTCCAGTTCCTGTCCCGCTTCGGCGTAGTAGATGTTCCCCGGTCCCAGCGCCTTGTACCCTGACGCTATCATGTCCGCACTCGGGGCGGGGAAACCGGAGCCGGACGCCGCCCTGCTTACGATTTTGTAAAATCCGGCGTCAAGGGTAACCGTCCCGTCGCCGGTAATGGCCGTACCGAAAACGACGCGGTACAAAAACCCGTCTTTTCCGCCTGGTCTCATGTTAGTCCTCCTCCCGGACAAGATCCGTCCGGTACGTAATAGTTATACGCCAGCTTTCCTTAAACCGGGCTGGCATGGGAGCCCCCTCGTCCTCATACTCGAAGGCTCCGGGCGCGGTTTTTTCAAAATGCGCCCGGAGCTCCCGGGTAACGGTTTCCCCCGGCCTCTCCGGGTCCGGGATCGTTACCGGAACGGGAAGGGACGATTCGCCGAGCCGCGCCATGGCCGCCAGGATCTTGCGCAGGCCTCCCACAAATTGCCGGGCGGCGCCGGAAGAAACCACGTCGGCGGTAAAGGTCACGGTCTCGTACACCAGGGGATCGCCGTCCCCCTTTTCCCCGCCCGCCGTAAACCCGGTAAGCCAGAGTTCGATGCGGGCGTTGGTGTTGACCGCCGCCTGGGGCTGCTCGATTACCGGGATCCCCCGGTTCCGCAGGGCCGCGGCCAGGGCGTCCAGTACGATCATGTCCGCCTCCCCCCTTTTAATTCCCTGATAATGCCCGACCTGATAAGCGGTACCAAATAGGCTTCGTCCTGCTTGTCGATGTGCAAAAAGGGCCGGGCCGGAATGGTAACCGAGGAGCGGACCACGAAGAGGGCGAAGGGTTTTCCGCCGGGCCCCGTCCCGCCCTTTTTCCGGGCCCTTCCTTTTTTGTACGCGCAATATACCTTTGTTCTGGGCGTGAAAAAAAATCCGTACCCCGCGGCTTCCATGGCGGAAATTAATTGTCCCGGAGTCTTTGCCCCGTACTGCTTCATTAATTTCCGGGTCTGCGCCCCCGCGGGGATCCAGAGGCCCTTGCCCTTCGCCCGGATAACCCCGCCCTCCTGCAGTATCCTCGCCTGTTTTTTTGCGGTGCTTGCGTCGGCCCAGAAAGCCCCCGAATGGGGGGCGATGCTCCGCATCAGGTCTCCGCTGTCGCGCAGGGTCAATCCCCCCTGTTTTACCCGTTCCGTAAGCGGGCTGTTCGCCGGCGGTACGCCGGATTTTATTTTGCGGTCCGCCCCGGAGCGCAGATACGCGGCGGCCCGGCGCATGGTCTCCGGTATACCCCTGCTTAAAAGCGGCGCGCAGGGCGGCGGCCGCCTTACCACCTTAACGCCCATAACAGGGCAGTTCCGGCAGGGCAACCGCCCCGCCCGCCGGGCCGGAATCGTTCCCGGCGTCACCGGCCTTTGTTTTGATTGAACCGAAATAGGATTCGATCAGATCCGCCGCGTCTTCTTCTTTGGCCCTGGCCCGGTCCGGGTAGCCCACAAAAAACCAAAGCTCATAGAGGGCCCGGGTAACGACTATCTGTTTAACCACCTCGTTCTCTTCGTCAAAGGCGTTCCCCGTGGAGCGTATTTTCCCCGTGGCCCAGATCACCGCCTTTTCAATTGCCCGTTCCGCGTTGGCGTCGTCGCCGAGCGTGAGGGTCAGGTAATCCTGGGGGGTAATGTCCCGTTTTACGTCGCTAACCGTTACCATGGAATCCTTTTACCCATTCAGGGTGGAACGCCGGTTTTACAATCCAATAGGCATCGCCCGGCATGCCGGCGGCCAATGCTGTGATAAAGCCGCGGGGATCAAAGACATAGGGATCACCGGTACTCATAACCTGTCATTCCTCCGTGGATCGCCGTGCAAAGTAACCGGCGGTCCGGGCAGTCCCGGACCCGCCGGTTACGAAGCGGCAAACCGGATGATCTTGATGCCCCGGACGTTGACCAGGGGGAAGGGTTTACTCTTGGTAAAAATATCCGTCCCGCGCTGATCGGCCCGGTCCTTGGTAAAGGAGTAGAGGGGCACCGCCTCCCGCAAAACCACGTCGTCAATCTTGCAGTACGGCAGGCTCTGTCCCGCGTTCTCGGCGCGGATCATAAGCTGCCGGGGGCCGCAGAGGGTCTTTGTGGTTTTGGTCCCCCCGGCCTCCTGGTCGACGTAGCTGTCGTTGTCAAGTTTGACGCGGAACCCGCCCATATCCACGTACCCCGGCGCGACCGTCGCGTTGAAGGCTTTCTGCGACGACACCAGGGTAGCGATGACGGCGAAAAGATCGGCGGCGGCGACGATGTCCACCGGGCCGCCCACCTGGTTCGCCGCCATGGCCTGTATCCCGCTGTTGATGGCGGATATGAGGTCTCCCACGGTGAGGTTCGCCAGGGTCTTGGCGTTGTCGATGACCTGTACCGTCCCGTAATTGACCTGATACCTGACGATGGCCGTCCCCGCCTTCATCATGTAGTCAATCGCGCCGTTGAGGGCCTGCACGCACAGCGCCCTGGTGGTGGCCCTGACCAGGGTAAGATGCTGCTGCAGCTTTTCCTGGACAAGCTGCTGTTTCCCGGCCTGACTCGACCGCTCGTATTCGTCCAGCTCGACCGCCGAAAAGGTGTCGTCAATCTCAATGGGCATGGGCTCAATGAGCTCCACGCCGGACTGGGACACGGGGCGGATACCCGTATCGCCCCGGCGGATTACCGGGATGTTGCCGATCTCCTGCATAATATCCCGCACCGCGATGTACGCCGAATTTTTAAGCGGCCGCCGCTTAAAATAATCGAGCGCGTTGCTTGCCGCGGGCGGGTTATCCGCCACGACCCGCTCAATGTCGGCGGGGCTTATCATTACAACAGCCATAGTTCCTCCTCAAAAAAAAATACCGGAATACCCGGCGAAAACCGCTAGACCACAACCGAACGGTCCCAGCCCTGGAGCGGATAGATCCCCCGGTTTTTGAGGGTGTCCGCCATGGCGTCGCTCGCCGGAGCGGGATCCTCACCCGTCCCGTTAAGGAGCCGGGCCCGCACGGCCAGCCCGTGCATGAGCACCCGCGCCGGTTTTGCCGCGCCCGTCGTATCGACATCCTCCAGCAGCACCAGATCCGCCTGTTCGGCGGGAGCAGGGTCTCCCCCGGTCACAGCGTCCGCCGAGGCGACCGCCCCGCCGGACGCGTACTTGAGGAGCGTCCCCGCCCGGTAGGTTTTCCCCGCGGCGATTACGGCCGAATCGATTACCGGAGGATGACCGGGCAGCACTACGCCCCGGTCGCCCACAACGTCAATATCCATATGTCAGTCTCCTACATGCCCTTAGCGACCTTGCCCCAGTCGGCGCCTTTGCCGCCTTCGTCAGCAAACTGAACCCCCCCGCCTCCGGTTTCCACCGGGGCGGGCCACTGGGCAAGGATGTCGCCCAAAAGCCCAACGGCCTTCGCGTTCGCGTCTTTGCCGCCGTCGGAAAAGTTAAAGGCCTCGTCGTCCCCGGCGATGCGGTTTGCAAGGCCCTTCACTTTGTCCCTAAGTCCTTCCGGGATTTTTCCCGAGACCTTCGCCATGAGGGCCTCCACCCGGCTCTTGCGGACTTCCCCTTCCATTTTGGCAAGGCGGTCCGCGAAATCCTTGCCTTCCTCCGGTTCCGCCGGAGGATCCGCGGGCGCCGCCGCTCCGTCCCTTTTTTCCGTCCGGCCCCCTGCTTCGGCGGCGGCCTTTTCGGCCGCCTCTTTTTCCCCGCGGAGTTTCTGGTTCTCCGCTTCCAGCGCGGCGGCTTTTTCTTTCAGCGCCGCCAACTCTTTTTCAGCATCCACGCGCAGGTCCTCCCGTTCTTTAATCGCACCCCCGAAGGTGTACGTTTCCACCCTATCGCCGTCGGCATATTCGTAATTTGCCACGGCGTCCGTCTCTTTGAGTCCGGGAATCTTCGGCGGGGTCTCGCCCAGCAGGGCAAGGTGATGGAGATACCGGGCGCCGTCTTTAGCGCGCCGGGGGATGCTGACGGACCAGCCGTCGTAATGCCCCCGCACGTAAGCGGCGTCGGCAGCGTCCCCGAACTCAACCCTGCCCGTCAGAAGATTCCCCCGTTCCGCCAGGTCCACCGAAAGCACCCGGCCGTACCGGGGGCCTTCGGCCTGTCCCTGCCGGATATGCCCCAGGGTCAGCGGCGGCGTCCCGGCGAAGTTGGCTTTTACCTCGGCAAGATCCTGCCTCGTTATCGCCGCCCCATCCTGTCCCCACGTCCCCGTGCGGGCAAGCTCCAAAGTCCTGACTCGCATGAGGTTATGATAGCAGACAAAATTCCGGAGACGGCTACGCCAGGGGGCTCCTGGAAACGGCGGGAGCGCAGGCGATTGTGTTGTAATGATAGTGGAGGCGTATATGCTTTTTGCGGTTAATGAAGATCATTTTAATGAAATCACCAACGGTCCCTGGGAGTCGGTGCGGCAAACCGGTTACCGTCTGGTGATCGAACACGGCGGAAAAGTAATCCATGTAACGGGGCAGGGAAGCCAAAGCAAAGACCGGGGCGTAGACTGGCGGGACGATTTTGATTTCCGCGTCCGGCAGCCGGCGGAACAGTGGTTCGCCGATACCAAAGACATCAGAGTCCACGCGGGGTTTTTGCGCCAGTACAAACAGGTCCGCGGCACGCTGATGGACGCGGCCTGCCAGAACCCGGACTATGCCGTTTTTGTCGACGGTTATTCGCTCGGCGCAAGCTGGACGCAGCTGTTCGTCCAGGACGTGCTGTATCATTTCCCGAAGCGGGTTATCCGGGCGATATTGTACGAGCCGGGAAACCCCTGGCGCAGGCTCCCCTGGAAATACAAGGCCATGCTCAAAAAGCACATTACCTTTGTGCGGGCCGTTTGGGACCCCGTAACCTGGATGGCGGCGCTGGGATTTTTCCGCTATGGGCGGCACATAACCATCGGCCAATGGTGGCGGCCGTGGCCGTGCCAGCACCTTGAAGATCAGGTGCTCCGCAACCTCGAAGAGCGATTCGGATGAAAACCTATGTTTTGATGATCGCCAAAACATTCCCGGCGGGACACCCCAGGGAAGGCAGGTTAACCCATTTCAGGGGCAGGATAAGACAGGGAATGAAAATCCACACCATACGGGAAAATTACGAGCTGTGGAAAAAACGGATGGAGGAAATACGCGGAGGCGCCGCCGTTCTTTCGCTCCGGCAATGGGACGGGGTTCCCCGCCGTTCGCCGCAGAAAGAATTTCTGCGGCTGACGGCAGAGGATAAGGCAGGAGTTCAGAAAATAGTATACCGGGGAAGATGGGAGATCGGCGGGAACGCGATACCCCGTGAGGAACTTGCCGCCCATGACGGGTTGGACGATAAAGATTTTACAGCCTGGCATAAGCGCGTCAGCGTCTTTGCGCCGCTTGCCCTTATCCATTTTACCGGTTTCCGGTACCCGGAGGCGGACGAAGAACTTGAGGAGTTGGAAGCGGTCGAAGAACCGGAACGGCCAAGGCCGCCCCTCCTTAAAAACAACAAACACGCCGGAGGGAAAACGGCGCCGGTTAAACACAGCCGGGAATTTATCGGGGAATACGCGGGCCGCATCTCGTCGCTCTTTGGGGACCATCTGGTCTGTGACATTACGGACGAAGAGTGGATCTGTCTCCAGAATAAACTGGAAAAACTGATTGTGGAAATCAGGGGCTTATCGTATGAACGGCCGTAAGGAGATAATCGGGCCGTGTACGCTGTATCTGGGGGACTGCCTCGAAATCCTTCCGGGGCTGGGGAAGATGGACGCGCTTGTTACCGATCCGCCCTATGGGGTATTGCTCGGTGAGACAAAAAACGGACAGGAAAGAAATAAAAACCGGGTTCCGTATGCCGGTTTTTCCGACACGCCGGAATATGTCCGGGACAAGGTAATACCCGCCATAAAAATGGCGATGTCAAAGACCATGCGCGGACTTATCACTCCAGGAACAAGGAATTGTTTTTTGTATCCTTTTCCCGACGATATGGGCGTCTGGTTTGACCCGGCCGGCACATCCATAGGAAGATGGGGCTTTGTGTTGTCTTCCCCCATCCTGTATTACGGGAAGAATCCAAAACCATTCAAGGAAAGCGGCGCTTCTTCGGTTTATGGAAAGCGTGATCGGGATAAGGAAATACAAAAACTACACCCCTGTCCGAAGCCCTTGGCGTTTATAACCTGGGCCGTGAACAAAGTTTCTTTAGAGGGTGAAACCGTCCTCGACCCCTTCATGGGGATCGGGACCGCCGGCGTGGCGTGTGTGAATATCGGGCGGCGGTTTGTCGGGATAGAGATAGACGAAGGGTATTTTGACATAGCCTGCAAACGGATAAAAGCAGCCGTCGCCCAGGGACGGTTCGATTTTGAAGAACCGGAATCCCGGGAAAGAACCTGCGCCGGAACCTGAACGTAAAGAGATGATAGCCCCGGCGTTGCCGGCAGACACGGTCCCGCGGGTTATCCTGGAACAACAACGAGGAAAAGTGTATGATGGTAACCGTGTTTGAGATTATAGCCGCATGTATAACCGGGCTTTTTTTAGTAATTATGTTCTTTACGCACTATATTTTGCTTAGCCGGAAAATTAAAGCGGCTGATGTAGCGGAAACAATTATCCCCCGCCGTGCGGAATTGTACCGGGAGTTTTTACAGAACATCTGCGGGACCGGTATTCAGTATGATTTTGAAACCGGTCCTCTGACAAAACAGGAAAAGGTCGTTTTCCTCCATGACACATGCAACAGGGCCATGTATGAATTATGTCCTTTTGCCGGCATAAACGTCATCAACGCCATTATGAAACTATCGGCGGTTTGTGCTAAACACAGACCGCTGGTGCTGGAAGCCTCCGGAGAAACCATTGACCGGCAATGGACCGCTTTCAAGTGGGCCTTTCAATTCGACTTTCTTGTCATGGCGCCTCTTTTGCGGAGCGATTGCATGGGGCCGGCGCTGGACAGGTTCATCACCGATGCCAACACCCGCCGCTTCGTCGCATCCCTTTCCGGCTGGCCCTGGAAAATCCGGGGAAAGGCCCGATCCGGGGCCTAGACGTAAAATGAGACGGGCAAAGCGGGTGCTCCCCGTGTGCACGCGTGTATTTTGGCTTTCCGGCGCCTTTTTTGGGCCCTGTCCGGGACCCCGAAACCCCCGGATTCCGGCCCGCCGGGGATGCCGCCCGGCGGTATTTTTTTGTCTTGACAAAACGCCGGAAAAGGGCGATAGTTAAAGACAGGTAGAGTCCTGCTGACTCCCGGACCAGCTATAGGATCGGGCACCTCGGCAGGGCTTTATTTTTGTTTAATCCAGAAAGATGTCCCCCGCCAATACACAAGGGCTTTCGTAACAATACTATCATCCATCCGCTTATGGACGGCTTTTTCTATTGTCTCGCGGGGAACATCGTCCCGGACTTCCAGTAAAGCGAAGGTAGCCCCTTTATGGATAGTACTCCGAATATCTTCCGTAATGCGTTCCGGCTTGTCAGATCTTGGTTGTTTTATTTCTCCGGTTTCTCCATCTATAATCATATCCGGGTTAGAAGTACTTTTATTCTCCGGCAGCAGGTAAATCCGGTGTCCGTCGTCCGCCGCTTTTTTTGCGAGGCCAATCTCCTTTTCAGTGTGCATCGAATTGAGCGCCTGTTTTACATACCCGCCTCCGGAAGCCGGGGCGTAGATGGTCCTGTAATCCTTGACCAATTCCAGGGCGTAATTTTTCATGCCCAGATTAACCGCCGCGGCGGCAATCTCCCCGTCAAGCCCGTACCGGCGCGCCCGGTCCAGCATCTCCGGGGTAAGCCGCCAGTAGCTCTCCTTGTCGAGCGGATACGCGCCGAATCCCTTTTGCGGCTTGACCTGCCCCCCCAGCGCATAGGCCGCCTGGGGGCCGCCGTACCCGTCCAGTTCCGCCTTGTCGTAGATGCCCCGGACCGTGGTCCGGCAGTTAAAATGCAGCGGCGGCCAGAGGGTCTGCCACACCGGATCGTCATAGGGCCGGATGAACGGCTGTTTGGTAAGCTCGTAGCAGATGTCGCTCTGCCGGGCGTCCCGTATGCCGGCTAGTTCCAGCGCGGCGGGCGGCTCGGCCTCAAAGTTCATGGCCCGCCCGGCGTTGTGGGCCGTCGCCTCGTTGGTCCGGTAGACGGTCTCCCAGTAAGACATGTTTCCCTCGCCGAAACCGAGGCCGTTAAGGATCTCCCCGTCGGTCATGGTATAAAAATCCGACAAGGTCCCGCCCTGTTCGATAGTGCTCCTGATAATCCCCTTAACCCGGTTAACGGCGTCCGCGTCGTTAAGCCTGCCGGCGGTAAAAGCCCGGAACCGGAGCTTGTCGTCGAGATCGTAATACGCTTTTTTGGTCAGCGGGATTTTTGTTGTAAGAAACCGTACCGCCTCTTCGTAGGGCAGTACCGCGGCCGGCATGCCGGGGAGTAACAACGGATCGTCGGCAAATCCGGCGCCGCCCCGTTCCCGGTCAACCGCCTCCATCCCCATGAGGCAGGACCTCATCAAAAGTTCGTGGATCGCCCCCAGGGCGTTGTAATCCGCCGGCAGTACGCCGGTATCGCCGTCAAGCAGATCCGGGGCACGCTCCAATTCCTTGAGCCACGCGCGGGTCCGTTTTAGCACGCTTTGGGTAATGACGCGCCGGTAGGGCGCTTCCATCCGGTCCAGCCGGGCGGCGTTCCGTTCCTCTACGGCGCGGCCCGGCGGGTCCGAAAAAAAAAGCGGTCCCGGTCGGCGAAGTCCCCGCCCGCCGCGGCGATGGACGGCATCCCCTCCGGTTTGACAAAACTGTCGGCATCGTCTTCAGGCTCGGGGATCTTGTGGAGATCGTAGAACGCCCGCCGGGACACCGGGATGCCCCGGTCAAGGGCCTCGGTCAACACCTTCCACGACGCCTTTTCCCCGGCGTCGATTTCAAACCGCAAAGGCGGCACGCCGGGGAAGTTAATTTCGGCGAACCAGTCGAAGAGGGGCTGTACCGCCGCCTGGATATCCTGCGCGTCCCCGAAGGTTACCGCGTCGAAGCTCCGCTCGTGCAGTTCCCCCTGGGCCTTCGTCCCGTACTCGGCCTGGTTGGTCGAGAGGCTCTGTCCGGTAATGGCGTAGGCGATCTCGGTATTGCAGGTGTTAACCACCACGTCAAAATCTTTTAACGCCCCCGCCGCGTCCAGGTATTTAACGTCCTTGACGTTTCCGATGGCCGCGCTGGCGCCGCTCCTGATTTTTGCCAGGATGTCCACCAGGACGTTGGCCTGCTTTTTTACTTCGGTATCGTTCCGCGCCTCAAAAACGGCAAGGATGGACGGAACCCCGATGCGCTCGGCCGCCATGATCCAGAACTTGAATCCCAGCTTCTTGAATTTCCACGGCCAGTAGGCGGACCGGAGCGCGGGGCTTCCCCAGGGGTTCCCCGTCCCCCGGTCGTTGCGGTGGACGAGGAACTTCCGGGGAGCGTCAAGCCGTTTCCCCGTGGGGGCGTGGACCGGAACCCGCCGGTCCGCGCCAAACAACGGGAACGAAAGCTGGGACCGGGGAACCGGGATAAAACCGGACGGGACATAAAGCCCGTCCCGGACCTCCCAGACAACTTCGGAAACGGCGATGCCGTTGGGGATGGCGTTCAAAAGCTGGTTGCAGATTTTCTGGATTGTATTGTAATCAAGGGCCGCCCTGCAGGCTTCATTAAGCCCCGCGTGTTCGCCGTCCTTCGGCGCCATGTCCAGCCAGCGCACCCGGTTTTTCCGCTGATCCACCAGCGACAGAATCCTCCCGTCGTCCAGCATCTCGCCGAAGATCCGGGAGGATTCCCCCACCTGGGAAAGCCAGTCAGAAGCGTCGTCCGCCGCCGAAATAAAACTGCGGAACATCCCGATGTCGATAATCTGTTTTTCCAGGTCCGCCCTGCCGATCTTTGCCATGTCAATACCCCCGCCAGAAATTATCGCCGCCGCCGGTTACCTCCGCATACGGGGCGGCGTCTCCGGCGCACTCCTCCAGCGCGTACAGCGACAGCACCGCCCCCACCGCGCCGTCGCCGTGCCGCTTCTTTGAAACGCTTGAAACGCCCTTTTCACTGGTACGGTCTTCGATGAGCGGAAACCCCGCCTTAAGCCGGACCGCGCCGAAGTCGCCGAACAGGTAGTCGTCCCGGGGCAGCGTCCACTCCCGGTCCTCGATGCGGCTCTTCAGTTTCGGAAACCAGGTCCCGTACCAGGAGCGGGTCAGCATAACCGAAAGCGCCCGGCCCGGCCATTCGAGCGACGCCTTTTCGGCGATCATCTGCCCGTTCCCGCGGGCGTCCAGCGCCGCCCCCAGAAAGCGGCTCCCCAGGGCGGCGATCAGCAGTTCCCAGAACTGCCACTGCTGATCAAAGGGCCAGTTCCGCAGTTCAATGACCGCCGCCGTGGATGCGTGTTTCTGTTCAATAAGTCCGGTGATCCAAAACAGGGTAAGATCGCCCGACCGGGCAAAGTCTTCGCCGACGGCCGCGGGATAGTCAATTTTTGCTATAACGGGCTGCACCGCTTTGCCAAACCACTTCTCCACGGTCCGTTCCCGTTTCTCCTGCCGCTCCCGCAAGAACGAGTCCTCGAAGGCTTTCCGCACGACGGGGATATCCGCGTCTGCGCAGAGATCCAGGATAAAACGGGGGAAGTACCGCCCGCCGGAACGGGCGGGAATTACGTCAAGCTCCTCCTCCACGTTGTCCCGGTAGATCCGGCGCACCCGCGTTACAAAACCGGCTTCCCCCGCTTCGGTCCATTCCTGTTTCTGCTTCCGGCAGATCTTTTTGTAGAGCCCCTGTTCAACCGCCTGGGAAAAGGTGGTCCGGTGGACCGACCAGTCCGGCTCTTCCCCGGCCTTGATCCGGTTAAGGAACACATTAAACGGACTGTCGTCGCCGTTATGCGACGAGACGATGGTAAACTTGCCGCCCCAGATCTGCAGAGCCAGGGCCGCTTTTTTGATCCCGTCAAAACGTTCCGTAAACGCCGCCTCGTCAAAAACAATATTCCCCTGTTTCGATCTGATGGCGTATTCCGTCGAAGGCAGGGCGCTTATCTCATGGCCCGATGCCAGGACCAGCGTGTACACCTTAAACGTTTTGTTGTTCTCGCCGGCGACTTCGGCCTCGTAATAGTTTGCGATAATCTGCAGGATACGGGTCCAGTACTTTGCGTCGTCGATAAACTGCTTGGTCATGTCGTGGTTGTACGATATGTAATAGGTATTGCTGCCCCCCGCCGTCATGCCGTCCAGCACCGCTTCCAGCGCCAGGACCCAGGACGCCCCGATGCGGCGGGATTTTTCCCAGATCCGCAGCGGGGTTTTATCCTCCAAAAATCCCTTTTGGAAAGGAAGCAGAATCTCAAGCTGCCGCTTATGATGCGGATCCATCATCAAGCCCCAAAATCTTCGCCCTGATGTCAAGGGCGACTTCATCACTGACGCCCCGGCTGCGGGCCGCCCGCTCGGCTTCTTCCGCGGCGGCGTTTTTCATCTTAAAGCAGCCCGCCCGGTAGCCTTTTTCGTAATCAAGCTTGAGCCGCGACACCGCGGCAAGGGCGCGGGAGATGCGGGCGACGGCAAGCACGATGTCGCCGTCCGCCATGCCCCGGAAATCCTCAATGGATTTTAATTCGTCAAGCAGCTTTGTCAGGGTAAGCTGCAGCGTCGCCTCGCCGATGTCCGTTCCGGGGCGCGGCCCTCCGTCGCCTTGACAATGGCCTGGGCGCTCTGGAGGGCTTCGTCGAAACGCTTCATGTCCAGCCTTTTCTTCCGGATGGCCCTGCCGACCCCGGACCGCGATACCAGATACCCCTCGCCGCTGAGAACCTCCGCTATCGCCGCGGCGGTCATTTTATCGTACTGAAACATCCGGTAGGCCCGGTCCACCAGGCCCTTGAGTTCCATCACGCTACGCCTGGGCATACCGCCGCCGCTCCTCTTTTTCTTCCTCTATCGTTTTGCGGATGTACTCCACGTCCTTTTTCAGGGCCGTCAGGGTTTCCGCCAGTTCCCGCTCCAGGCCGTCAACCCGGGCGTCTATCTTGGACAGCTGCTCGACGGTCCTGGTCAGCGTGTGCTCCGCCACAACCAGCCGCGCCCCGTGTTCCCCTTTCCACTGCCCCGCCTTAATGGCGGTCCCTACCGTCCCCATAATAGAAGCGACGAGACCTACGTTCCGCGCTATCTCCACCACCAGGTCCCCTTCCGTCATTTTGTCAACACCCTCCCTATTTCCACCGCGGCAAAGGCAAGGCCCAGGCTAATCGCCGCCAGCATCCAGATCCGCTCCCGTTTCCGGGAAGATGCCAAGCGCCTGTTCGATTCGCCGGCCTGCGTCTTCAATGCGGCCAACTCGTCCCTGATCTTCCCTAAGTCTTCCCGCAATTGTACCAAGTCCGTCTCCGACAGCGCCAACTTCCGGGAGGCTTCCGCCAAGAAGATCCCGGCCTCGTTCAACGCCGCCTCTGCCGCCGCTAACCGCGCTTTCAAGGCCGCCGACTCGTTCTCCGACAGCCGTAACGAGATCCTGAGCGCGGCCGATTCCTGCCGTATCAATGCCAAATCCTTCTTCACCGCTTCCAGCGCGGAGGCGGGTATGGAGACCGACTGCGGCCATACCCCCGCCAAAACCGACAGCAAAAGCAATGATGATACCAGCCGCTTTACGCACATCACCCCTCCTTACGGCCGCCCGGAACGGCCGTCAACCGCCTGCGACACCCGCTTGAGAATAGCCTCGAAGAAAAAGACCGAGACGGAAAAAATAACCGCCCACCAAAACCACACCTGGTTTGCCGGGAAAAATTCCCCGATCCGCAGCAGCCAGGAAACCCCCGCCGAAAACAGCAGCGGCACATACACCCGGTACCCCTTGAGCCGGTTCCTGCCGTCCAGCCGCTTAACCAGTTCCGTCAGCAGGACGACCATGACAATCGAAACCAAAACAAACGCCGGAAACATCTGCGTCAACGCCATATATACATCTCCTTTGGGATCGAATCCCCGTAACTATGCGGCGGCGATCTCGTCCAGCAGGGCCGCCTCCGCCCGCCGCCGCGGCAGATACTGCCGGTGATCCGCGCTCCACCCATCGGGCCCCCGCAGGAACTTCGCCGCCGCCCGGTAGCAGCCCCCCCGCAGCGCTTTCCAGGCATACCCCAGCGCCGGAGACGCTTCCCGGAAGGGCGTGCCGAACTGATAATGGAGGGAGACCGCCACCGCCTGCGCCTGCGGGGGGGCGCGGTCAAACGCCTCCCGCCCGAAGAGGACCGCCGTCTCGCCGGTGTACCGGTCGTGCATAACCCGGTCTATGGCGGCGGCTTCCCCGGCGCTGATAACGAGCGGTTCAAGGCGCAGCTTTTCCACGGCCTCCCGGCGCTTGAGGCCGAGATACGGCAGGAGCTTTTTTACAAGGTCCGCCGGGAGCCCCGCAAGGCCGCCCGCGGTCTGCTGCCCCAGGTCCACGCCCGTGGCGACAGTTACCCCCGACGCGCCGAGGGGCTCCCCTTTGCCGGGCCCGCCGGGATACCAGGTCCCCCCGGCGCAGGGCACGTAGCCCCGGCAGACGGCCCTGCCCTCGAACCGGGCAAGCACGGAACCAATATACTCGCTGTGGATCATACCTTCCCCCTGAAGAGAAGTATGGCACGGAAAAGGAGGAATACGGCTGTGTCAGGGGGAAGGTGGAACAGTTTTTGTTTGCGAAATAATTAAAGCGAGACTAAAGATTATTTGTTTTTAAAAATGATAATGGTGATTTGTTCTATAATCCAGACACAGCGCCATATTCGGGCGATCATAACAAAAATTGTAATTCCCGTAACACACGCAAATGCCTGATTTGTTTCTAAAACCAACCCCAAAAAACTGATTGCGGTAAAAAGCGCACTCACCAAAATAGCGTTCAGATAAATTTGCAAAATGGCCTTAAAGTGTCCGTGTTCCTTTAGCGGTTCAAGCGCTTCGTCTTTCAGGAACATTAAAACAATACTTAGCCCGGTCAACAGAAAACCTAACAAGGTTATTCCGGCATTAAAAAAAATGGGAAACAACTGCGAAGCATTGCCGTAAATAAGGACACCGAGGGTTTTATTTTCCGTCTTTTGCAATATAAAATCCAGAACATAATAGCCGAGAACAAAAGCAATCGTATCCCCAAGCAAAAAATGCCGTTTAAAAAAACAATAACCTTTTTCATAGCTTATCTATATCACGTTGATGAGTAATATAGGCCTCGGTGAGGGCGGCATACATTCTATCAGGATCAACAAATCTATGATCTTTATCCATCTTTTGTACTTTTTTCTTTTCCTTAAGGATAATATCCATCAGGTTGACTTCATCCTTTTCTCCGGTGTCGCTCCTTATTCCTGAAATAACGAAATACTCCATGCTTAATTGCGGATTAATTGTTTTAAAAAACCCGGGGATATTCTTAATAATGTTCCCCTCAAGAACCTTTTTCCTCTCGTGTCGAACCGAAAAGGAAATGTCTACGAATGTACCATTCTGCTCATTTTGGAGAGACTTTAAAGCATCCGACAGACCGCCGGATAACGCACTCACATCCGCCCCTCCCTTAATCCCCTTGCCCCCCTACCGGTACGCCCCGCACCCCCCTTGCAGTACGCCGCCGTTCCGGGATTTGTCTGCCGGCACTTTTGACAGGTCCACCCCGGCACGCCCCCGCCCGCCGTGTTTGCCGGAAACGGGCCCGCTGCCCCCAAACTGGTACTTCCCCGGCCCGCGGTGTTCCGCTTTATGTCGTTTAGGATGCGCTCCTGTAGTTTGTCCGGTATGCCCGCCGCCGCTATTAACCCGATGACCCCCAGAAAAAAACATATAAAAAACCATCCCTCTATGGCTACTTTTCTGCTTCCGTTATATTAATAGCATAACCCTTCTTACCGTCTTTTGATTGGGCAAAGAGAAAAATCTGCATGACTACAAAATCAACCGTCACATCCCAAGTAGCAAACTCAATCGGTTTGGCGTACTGGGAGGGTTCTCCCCAGTTCCCCCGGATTTCACTTGCCAGTGAATCAAAACTGCGCAGCTCGGAATTACATCCGCCTATAACATTAGACAACTTTTCATTGACAAACCAAAAAATCAAATTAACACTATTACCATGGTATTGATATAATATCCAGTTATCATGTGATAAATCTTCTTTTAATGAAAACCCGTCGGCATTTATAGTCATTAGTGCCTTGACCCGTCCTGGGGTATCGCCCAGTTTTATTCCGAAAAGAGGGAAGCCTTGAGAAAAACCTTGAACAGGAATAATTAAACTGATTAAAAATAGTATCCCCGCTAACAGTTTTTCTTTCACTTTACCTCTTTTATGGCCGCTATTACACGAGCCACTATCTCAATTTCCCGGTCTCCTACCTCTAGAGGACCATACCGGGGGTTATCGCTCATTATGGTCCAACCGTTAGGAACCCACGCTACCCGTTTGCAAAACATGAGCCCCCGAGTTTCGTCCCGAAGTACATAGATGCCATTGTCCTTAAAGCCCCCACTATCACAAACAACCAGTTCCCCCTGGCTGATCGTGGGCTCCATGCTGTCGCCATAGACCGGCAGGGCTACCAAGTCGCTGCTTTTCCGGGCTATCCAGGAGGGTATTTTGACATAGCGGATCACCTCTCCCTCATCATAGTCAAAGCCAAATCCTGCGCTTAACCCCTGGCCGATGACGGGGATCAAAAGCCCCCTCTCGCCTCCCTCCACAACAACGGGGATTTCTTGCCGCGCAAGCTTCCGGAGATCCTGGATTACCGCACTTTCTTGTATTGCCGTCATGTTTGGTCCCATCCCGGTGTCCGGCTCCCCCTTTTGAGACATGGCTTTTATGATAGACCCGTTTTCTCTAGATTGCAAGAATTTAGGCTTGTTTTTAAGCCTTTCGGCGGAAAAAAATTTTTCGTTAAAAGGCTTGTTTTTAAGCTCGTTTATCATTGTACCTTCACCAGTAATGTACCAGTGTACATTCATGCCTAAATTAGCTAAATCCAATAATACCTCTTGCGGGGGACTGGTCTGATCTGCCTCATACCTAGACCAGTTCCTAGGGAGTATCTTTAGAATTTTAGAAAATTGGGTTTGATTTACTCCCATATGCTCCCTAAATAGTCTTAACCTCTCCCCTTTAGTCATTTTCTGTCCCATATTGCAATTTTCGTCAAAAAAAGACTTGACATTAGTCATTTTATGACGATAGAATAACATAGGCTTTAATAAAAGCCTGCTAAAAAAGAGAGGAGCGCCTTCCGCCAAGATGTACGCTCCTCAAACCATCCCTGTATACAAGGAGGCTGCCTTGAATTTATCAGATAATCTCCAAACTCGCAAGGAGATTTCCCTGCGGCTTAAACCCACCTGCCGAGAAGGGCTGAATATCCAATATCGGCTAAAAGACGCGGGGGAAAGCTTCTCCTGTATCAAAAATCGCATGGGAACATCACTCCAAATTATTGCAGATGTCGTTTTTGGCCGCCGCCGGTCCGCCCGTGTGGAGGCGGAGATTGCCCGGCTCCTGGGCAAGTCCGGCTGGAACGAGGTGGTCCTGGAGGCCCGATCCGCCGTTACCGGCAAATCCGTTGAAACCATCAAGGACGAGCTTGCCCGCCGGCGGGCAGAACGGGAAAAGGCCGTCCTGGAAGGGTACGACATAAATGACATGGCCAAAAAAGTGGCCGCCCGGAAGAGGGGGGCGTGATGAAAGAATCAATCTTCCTTCACTGGCAGGCCGCCCGTAATTTTACACAAGAGGCAATTCACGGCATGGAAAGCCGGAAAAAGCGAAACCCGGAATTAGAACGAAAAGACGCGCTGTTATTGGTAGAAGCGCTTCTCGCAATTCGTACCAAATGTGGCCCCCATACTGACGGACATCAAACCTGTTTGGGTTGTTGTTTCAAGAACGGCTGTAACTGCGGGAAAAAGTTTTTATTGGACTGGAGGAAAGATCTCCAAAAGCAAGGAGGGCGTGATGAATAGTATAAAAAAGCTTTTATGGCGGATACGTTTTGCCGTTCCGGCAAGGGAAACGGCCCTGATACGGGACAGGATAGAAACCGCCATAAAATGCGGCGCCGAAAGATGTCCGCACGGCGTTTTATGGCGGAGATTTTCCGGCAAGTGTCCCTATCATTTTCTCGAAGGCAATTGCACGGATTGTTCAGAGGGCGAATGGTTCGCGGCAAGAAAGACAAATACCCGTAAACAGCGGGCGGAACACCGCAAACGGTTCCTTAACAGGGCCACTCCCATTGATCCATCCACCGGGCAAGTTTCTCTCCGCACAAATCCAGCAGTTCCATTCCGTCACTCCAACGGCATGAAGCGCCCTCAAAAACGCAAATTATGGCTTGCAGGACTGTCAGGTGAAACAACAAGTCTTTTCGGTTTAATTCGTTTAGCTTTCGTTTTTTCAAGAGTGTCTCAAGGTTTGCGGAACCCTGAAAACACCGAAAGGCAGAATAGACCGGCGGGTTTTCTGCAGGTTCTGGGGTTAACCTTTTTTGCAACGATTCCATTTCTTCCGGAGATAATTTCTCCATTATTCTTTCCCGGAGATCGCAAAGTATTCTTAATCCCTTATCAACTTCTCTTTCCATGGCTTTTGCTCCCCTTGCAAATAAGTATTGGTTTGGTCACCTATACCCTATTACAAGGGGAGTTTTTCTTCAATCTATTTTCGCTGAAAGGGAGGGCAGGATGACCGTTACCCAAAAGGATCCCGCCTTCTATAACGGCTTCGATCATTTTTGTGCCGTCTGCCTTGCGTTTTTCTCGGTTGGACAACAGGGAAAGGCTGCGGTACCGTTCTGCCCCTTCTGCGGGGCGCCCGGAATTATCAACAACCATAAGGACCTTGCCAGAATGTGCCGCGGGGACGATCTTGACTGCATTGCTTTTTACGGCGCCTTTCCGCCGGACGAGCCCCTGCCGTATTCCCGCTCTTCCCTGACCCCCCGGCAGGTCCGGGAAATAAAAGAGGGCCGCCATGAGCATCCTTAAAAAAGGCGTCCGCTTTACGAGCCAGGACACCGGTTATCCCATCATGGAGGAGGAAATTCCCCTCATTATCCTGAACCTTACCCCCATCGGGCTGCAGCGGCTTGCCATCGTCGGCCTCCAGTACCTGCGCGGCATGGGGTACTCAATCAACCAAGCCCTGGAAATTCTGGGCGACGCCCCGAAGGAGAAAGCATGAAACAGATCTATCTCTGCGGTCCCGTTACGGGAGATCCCGGTTACCGGGAACATTTTTCCAGGGTTGAAGAATCAATTGCTGCGAGGGCTAACCGGAGCCTGCTGATTGTAAACCCCGCCCTCCTCCCGTTGGAAAACACACGCTGGGAAACCTGTATGCGGTACTGCCTCAAAGCCATGCTCGACTGCGGCGGCATCGCCCTGCTCCGGGGCTGGCAGCATTCACGGGGGGCCCGCATGGAGTTAACCCTTGCGGGACAGCTCAAGATCCCCGTGGTGTACCTTGAGCCGCCCGTTGACGAATCCGCCCTGGCGCTGCTTTTCGGGACGCCCGTCTGCTCCGACGTTCCCCGCTATCTTGAACGGCGCATTGCCGCCCTGGAAGCAAATGGCTGCGACGAGGCGCTTATCAGGGACAGGGCTTTGTATGAAACCGAAACCCGCTATCTCGACCCGCACGGGTTTGAGTATATAGACCGGGAGTACCCGGTACAAAAACACGCATAGGAGGATGGACATGGCACGATACAAGCCGGCCCCCGAAAAACTGGAAACCCTGGAGGACGTAAACAGCGTGCTCCGGGAGCTTGGACTTTTGGAACGCGAGATCGAGACCGTTGACGCCGAGGCGCAGAAACAGATCGGAGAGATCAAGGCCGCCGCCGCCAAACAGGGCGAGCCGATGCGGAAAAAAATCGCGGAACTGTCCGCCAAGATCGGCGCCTTCGCCGAATACAACCGGGCGGAGCTTTTCAAGGACCGGAAGTCCGTCGACCTTACCTTCGGCGTATTCGGCTTCCGCAAGTCCACGTCCATATCGGTCAAAAAGACTACCGCGGGCCTGCTCGAAAAGCTGGGGCTCCTGAACTGCCTGCGCATTGAAAAAACGCCGGACAAGGAAGCCCTCAAAGACATGGACGACGACTCCCTGGCCCAGGTTGACGCCGTAAGGAAGGTCAAGGACGAGTTCTTCTGCGAGCCCAACCGGGAAGAGGTCAACAAGGACCTCTTAAAGCAGGCGGGATGAGCGGGTTTATAGTCCGCCCCGGCGAAGGGGGCGGAACGGACGGGACGCCGTTTCCGGCCGGTACTGCCGTACCGGATCGGAAACGGCCTCAAAAGGGAGGCAGCCGAATAATGGCGAAACACGTAATCGCTCCGGACCGGGAACAGGACGGGCTTCTGGAAGGTGCCGTAAAGATCCAGCGCATCCTTTCCCGGTTTGATGTACAGAAGTCGGTGGAACGGATGCGTTCCAGGGTATCCCGGTGGAAAGACCTTTCCGTCGGGATAATCCGGGAACTGTATTTCGTCCGGGAGTATCTTAACGGCCAGCAGGGCCAGCACCGGGATCCCGGCGCGGATGACTACATCGCCTATACCTGGGGGGATTACTGCGCCGCCATCGGCCTGTCACGGCAGAGCGCCAACGGCTGGCTCCGCCGCTTCACCCCGGCGGAACTTTCCGAAAGCGGAGAGGACAAGCTCCTTGCCCCCGAAGAGCTTAAGGCGCTGGCGCCACCGGAACTGCCCCCCACGACCCGGGAGCAGGAGCGGAACATTGCCCGGTACATGGCCACCGGGGTCAGGCCGGAGGGCTGGAGCAAAATCGAGGAAAAGATTGTCCGGGAACGGCTGGAAGCAAAAAGGACCAGGGAATTTACGGACCTCTGGATGGAGGGCAAATTCAAACGGGAGCCCCGGCGGGATTACTTTAACGAGATCCGGGCCGTGGCGGGAACGGGTAAGCGTTTCAGGCTGAAAACCCAGGCCCAGATTGACGCCCAGACCGTCATGTTCCGGGCTATCCACGATTACCTCGGCCTCTTCCAGGATATGGAAGGGCTTATGGGGGCCGCCGCCAATTTGAACGGCAAGATCCATACGGCGGCGAATTACTTCGCCGAACTCCTTGCCGAAAGAGACGGGGCGTAAACCATGAGACCGCCGCTCAAAAGCGACGCCAGGCACCGCCGGAAGGTCGAAGTCTACGAAGACTGGATCCGCAAGCCCGCGGGCGTCCCGGTACTGGTGTACGAAGCGCAGCTGGCCGCAAAGCACGGGATAAGCGTATCCACCGTCAGGCGGTACGCCGCCGACATCAGCGTCCACGGCTGCCATCCCCGGATAAAGCCCGGACAGGGCCGCAGGGTCTACGCCTGGGACGGCGAGGCCCTGGATTTCCTCAAAGCCTTTTACCTGGCCGCCCGGCGGGACGCCGGGCATTGCACCATGCTCAACGCCTACCGCAAAACCCTGGAGGCCGCCCGGATCAAAGGCTGGAGGGTGGGAAGCGAGCAGTCCGCCTATACCCACCTCCGGGACATCCACAGCCTGCTCATTACTTACGCCGCGGGCGGCTCCCGGGCCCTGGACAATATCTTTTATGCCGCACGGGACTTGAGCCGCCTTGCCCCTATGCAGGTCATTGTAGGGGACCAGCACGTCTTTGATTACTGGGTCGTGTACGAGGGTAAATATATCCGGCCCCAGTGTTACCTCTGGCTCGACATGCGGACCCGGCTGGTCTACGGCATCGCCTTTGAGCCGGGGGCATATAACCACCGGACCGTAACCCGCGCCCTTAAGATGGGCATTGTCCGTTTCGGTAAATTCGGATCTACCTACAATGATAACGGTACGGCGGAGCGGTCCGCCCGTATCGATCACCTGGTCAACGCCCTGCAGACCTACGGCATGGCGTACCGGGACCGTGCGGAATTATACCACACCCAGGGCGGCGATTATGCGGTGGAGGATGCGGACGGGAGCCTGGCCGCTACGGTGTCTAACCTGCAGGAGTGGCGGCGGCAGCACCGGCGCATGTACGCCCGGGTAAAAAACGCCAAGGCAAAACCCGTCGAACGGTTTTTTTACACGCTCGAAATACTCCTCTCGGATATGCTGCTGCCCGGCTATGTCCGGGACATCGCCGCACCGGCGGCGGAAGACGAGGAGGCGGAACGGCGGCTCGCCTGGCAAAAGGACCGGGGCTGCCTCCTCTCTTATGAGGAGTTTGCCGGTAAGGTCAAAGAGGCGGTACAACGGTACGAGCACCGGCGCCATGCGGGGCTCAAGCGGTCGCCCCAGGAAGAGTTATTGTACGCCCGGGAAAAAGAGGGCTGGGAACCAAGCCGGATAGATCCCGGCGACATCCGCCACATATTCCTGGAATCCGGCAAGCGGGTCGTTAAAGGCAACCGGATACAGATTGCGGGGATCAACTACCTGGGACCGGATCTTACCCGGGACATGATCCGGGAAAACCGCCACAACCTGGCGGGCCTCTCGGGGCTCAAGGTGGACGTGTACTACGACCCGGACGATCTTGACGCCGGGGCCTGGGCTGTGGATCCCCGTACCGGAGAGACCATCTTCCTCACCCCGGAGGATCGCATCAATCCGTTTAACAACGGGGATCTGTCCCGGCAGCTTGAGTCCAAGCGGGGCAATATGCGTACCGTGTCCGCCTCTTTCCGTGAGGCGGCGGCGGCGGCAGGCCGGGTGCTCACGTCGCCGGAATACAAACCGCAGATCGAGGCGGAGAAGGCGGCCAAAAAAGCGTTAAAAACCAAAACCGCCAGGAAGGCCGTTACCGCTGCCATGTCGGAGGAGGACTTTACTGCGGCGGTAGCCGTTGCTAACCGGCTGGTACAGGAACAGGGGGAGCGGGCAAAACGGCAGGCGGTTTATTCGACGCCCCTCAAACGGTATCAGGCAATGCTTGATTGTATCCTCCGGGGCGAGGATCTCTCCCCCCGGGACCGGCTCTTTAAGGCCGGCTACGAGAGCCGGATGGGGGAAGCGGAAAAAGTCCGGTGGGACGTATACGTCAATCTAAACCAAGGAGTAACACATGGATCTGTCTAAGTTTTTGGAGGTTAACGGCCTGTCCTTTGGGGCCGCGGCCCGTAAGGTCAATCTGGACCGCACCACGGTATCACGGGCTGCCCGCATGGAGTATCCGAACTGGGAACAAAAACAAATAGAAATAATGCGGGAACTAATAGAAAAACACGGTTACACGGAAGAGGGGCAGGATTGCATCCGCGTCAATACCGGCGTAATGGTTATGACCCCGTCCGTATCCGGCTTTAATTCGTTGGCAGGCGAACTGGCGGACCCGGACGGAACACTCTCATCATCTATCGGTATGGCCATAGGCCCGGCAGAGCGGGGTAAAACCTACACGTCAAAATGGTTTTGCCAAAGCAGCGACAACGCCGCCTATATCCTGTATGTGGACGGCTTTACCCTGACGCAGGTTCTCCGGGACATCTGCGACGCGGTTGCCCATACCCGCCCCTATTCCATGTCCAAGTGTATCACAACACTTGAGGAGCATTGCAGGTACCAGCGGAGGCTTATCATCATCGACGAGGCGGACAAATGCCCCGTCAAAATCCTGGAAACGCTCCGGGGCGTTAACGAGCGCTGCAATCTTCCCGTTCTCCTCGTGGGCGAGGAGAACCTTAAAGCAAAAATCGACCAGGTCCCCCGGCTCCGCTCCCGGATCCGCAAGCCCGTGGTCCTCTTCGGGGAGGCCACCGAGGTAGACGTTGCTACCTACTACACGCAGGCGGCGGGCATTTCTATCGGCAAAGAGATCGCCGTCATGCTTGCCCGCCATTCCCGCGGCGGCTTCCGCACCATCGTCAACGAGGCCGGGGAACTGGCCCGCATGGCCAACGCGTCCGGTATCAAGACCATCACCGAGACCATGGTTAAACAATTGAGTTAGGAGGAGGGGCGAAATGACCGGGAAAGATATTGATAAAATCATCGCCAGGATCCGCAAACTGTTTGCGCTGTCAAAATCACCCAACGCCAACGAAGCGGCGGCGGCGATGGAAAAAGCCCAGCAGATCCTGCAAACATATAATTTGACGTGGGACGAGGCGGACGAGATTGTCGTTGCCGAAGAAGACATAGCAAGCAGCGGCGGTTACAGGCCGCCCAAGTATGAGGTACGGTTAATAGTAAGGATAGCCGACGCCTTCGGCTGTGGCTGCGCCTACGGCCTTGACCATCTTGACGGCAACTACAAACCGCACTTTACCCATACCTTTGCAGGAGTAGAACATAAGGTAAAAATTGCCGCCTTCCTGGCCGTCGTGCTGCTTCGTAAACTGAAAAACGCCCGAAGGGCTTATGTAAAAAAACCGTCCAGGGTGCGGATCCGGGCAAACAAAATCAGCCGGGCCGATGCGTTTTGTTTGGGATGGGTCGCTACGGTAACGGATAAACTCCGGAAATTTGCCAACACCCCCCAAGAGACAAAGGCGGTTGATCGCTATGAACAGAAATCAGGCTGGCAGGGAAAGGTTAAAACTGTTGACCGGGGGTTCAAGGCAGGTGATTTTTCCGCGGGTCTTCGCGCCGGCCGGGACGTGGAGATACAGCACGGCGTAAAAGGTCCGGGAAACAACGCACTGCTTTTGGAGCGGCTATGATAGGCAAAAAGGAACTGGCCCGTATCCATATCCTGAAAAAGGATTCGGGCATTACCGGTGAGGATTACCGCAGCCTCCTTTCCGGGGCCGCCGGCGTCGATTCCGCCGCCGGTATTGAGACCCCGGATCAATACTACAAAGTGATTACCGCGCTTTCAAACCTCCTTGCGGCGCGGGGAGGGCTGCCGCTCCGGTCTTCCGGCGGGGAAAAACCGTCGTTCCGCGGCGCCGTTAAAACCAGGGCGCACAAAATCCTCGGCGCCAATTACCGGGTCCGCCTTGCAGGGTATCTGCGCAAAATGGGCCGGGCGGACCTTGACCAGTGCTCGGACCGGGAACTCCGCCGGGTAATGGGATTCCTTTCACGGCCGGACCGGAGGAAAAGCTGATGGCGCCGAACGAATTATTTGAGATAGAGGAAATCAAACGGTGCCGGTTCCCGCTTACCCCCGCCGGCAGGGAAAAAGCGGTTCGGGAAATTATCAACAAGGCCAGGCTCAACACAAAGTTTTTTTACACCCTTAAAGAGACCTGCGGAATCTTACATTGCTCCTACGACGAACTGCTTACCCTTATTAACCGGTACCGTCTTGACGTTGTGCTGTTTCTCTCGGCTTACCGCGTACCCTGGTGGGATCTCTGCGGTTATCTCCTTGACCCGGAAGACGATCTCGAAGAGGCGTTGGATGAATATCTTAGAACAATATCCCGAAGAAAAGCCGGCTGAAGCATCCATAGACATCCTCCCCGGCGTTCCTGACCGCCTGTCCGCGGCGGCGGCGGCCTTTGTTATGGCCGTTTCAGAGCAGACCGTTATACGGATGATCGACAGAGGAGATCTACTACCGGATATGGACGGAACCATATTAAAGGATGATTTGGTCAATTATGTACGGAGCCACACGCTGTCCGATGTGCCGGTGTTGGACAGCCCGGAACCATTGGAACAATGAACCCCCCGCTCTGAAGGGCGGAGGATTAGACCCCACTGCGAATAAACAGCACAAAGGGTGTAACACCATTGTTTTTATAGGCAAAATGTAACCATAAAAACCCGGTAAATCCCACAAAAACCCGGTAAAAATTGTCAGATTTTAATATAATTTCTAATCATTTTTTGTTGATATTGACA